>NZ_CP034570.1:2162594-2471536 GCF_003970695.1 Maribacter sp. MJ134 | reverse complement strand
CTTCTATACCCGAAATTTTTTCAGCGTTAGTAGATTTTAGTGATTGAAGCTCCGCAAGAGCAGCGTCATGTTTTTCTCGCTTTTCAGCATATACAGGACCTTTACCTAAAAGTTTGGTGCCGGCAGTACCTTCCGCTTCGGAAATATACGTGTCATAAAGTGCGTTGGTTTCTGCCTCTTTTAGGGCTATTTCCGCTTTTAAAGCGTTAATATCTTGATTTAAATTAGCAACGGATGGTGCGTACTGCAGCGCTAGTTGTTCCTTGTTGGTAAGGGTAAGTTCGTTCTTCTGTTCTAGTAGGACCTGGTTGATTTCTTTCTCAAAAATTTTCATTTCCAAGGGTTTGGAAATGACCACTGCAATGATAAGTGCTAGTATAATTCTCGGTGTAGCTTGTAATAACTCTTGTGAAAAATTAGCCCTTTTTTTGATGGTAGAAACTATGAACCGGTCTAGATTAAAAATAAGAAGACCCCATATAAAGCCAAAGAATATCGCTGCATAAACGCTGTCAAAAACAGTATATAAGGCATAGCTACTTGCAATAAATGCCATCACAGCGGTAAAAAATACCGTGGCGCCGATGCCTGCATATTTGTTCTGTTCCCCTTTGGAACAGGTTTTTAAAATTTCGGAATCCGCCCCGGAGCAAAGGATGAAAAAGTGCTGTAACATAGTGTACTGATTTTGATTGATGATGATTTAAAGGTTAGAACGCTATTTCTAGTAATTTGTTACACAAAAAGCCCTCTTTCGGAGGGCTTTAACAGTGAATTGTGATTTTAGTTTACGATGACCAAGAGTTTTAAACTTTTTTCCAAAGGTAAACCTTAGGTTTTCCTGTTCTGGACCCTACGTTGTTTACACGGTCAATGTGCTCGTTTTGAGTTAGCCATAATGCTTTTTCAGCGGATATGGGTTCGT
Organism: Maribacter sp. MJ134; assembly: GCF_003970695.1. Taxonomy (NCBI): domain Bacteria; kingdom Pseudomonadati; phylum Bacteroidota; class Flavobacteriia; order Flavobacteriales; family Flavobacteriaceae; genus Maribacter; species Maribacter sp. MJ134. The sequence continues at coordinate 2,470,611 of NZ_CP034570.1, read as the reverse complement.
TGTTATAGAAGAATAGAGCCTCTTTTGCTATCATCTCTGTTAAGTCTATGGCCGAATTCGGATTAGGGTTGTGATTGTAATTTGTGTTATCGGACGATTTACTTAAGTCAGACAAAACAATAGCATATTCTTCGTCGGAATACGTTTCAGTGGTAACTTGTATTGATTTATTATTTTGTAATAATCTATGTGCTTTTTCCGAGGATATTTTATTTCCATTGAAATAAAATGTAGGGTTTTGTTTATTTAAACTGGTTAGTTTTTCTCCCTTTTTATCTACTTGTTGCCCAAATTCATTAAAATAACTCGTTATTCCATTTTTAGTACTATAAAATAATTCTTTGCCGTTTACTTTAATATTTCCGGTTTCTAGATTTATACCCGAAGAACTACTTTTAATAGAGATTGGCTCTTTTGAAATTTTTACCTTAGGCTTTTTAGAATTACTTTTTGTTGTAGATATATTGAAGTTTTTATTGTTCTTTATTAGCTTAATGGCTTTGTCCGATGAAATTTCCTTTCCTTCATAAAAAAATATTGCTCCCTTTTTAGCCATATTAACCACATGGTCTAATGGGTCCATCGGTTGTGGTGGCGCAGGTACCTTACTTACTCTCCCTGTTATGGTTTTGGGATGATTCACATTTGGTGGCGGCGGCACGTTGCTTACCCTGCCCTTTAGTACCCTAGGGCTTTTTGGCGCAATTGGAGAATTTATTGAATTCGATGCTTGTGGTGCCGGTGGTGGTTCCGGAAAATCTGGAAAGGGTTCAGCGTCGGCTTTTTGCTTGTCCGACATTAGACTATAGATGAATTCCAAACGTTCTACATCACTTTTTAGAATACGCATACGGTCGCTATCCATTTCATTATACTTTTTGGCTAAGGCGTTGTACTCCTTTATTTCCGCTCTGGTTATGTTTCTTTGTTTAGAAGGTTGGGATGAATTCTCTGGGCCAATAATTTCAATGATAGCAGAACCGTAATCGGTAACTATTTGGTTTACCTGCTTTATTACATCTTTTGGGGTCTTGAAGTCCACTTTGATAATAAAGTGTAAGACCTTTTTTCGTTGATTAAACGATAAGTGTTGATTAATTTTAGAGAGAAACTCAGGCAGATTACCCAAAGGAACCAATTCTTCTTGAACCAGTAATTGCCCTTTATTATTGATATTAATTTCTATTAAGTTTTCGTTTTGATAAACTATTTTTTCTAAACCATTTTTGGTATATAAATGAACCTGAAAGGGTTGCGGATATTTAGTACTTCTCGCATTCTCATAAACAAAACTACTCACGAAATGGACTATCTGATTAGGGTCTAAGTTTTTTAGAGCCGTATTATTGATATTTTTATCGTCAAGCCAAAGTGCATATTCCTTGGCATCTATCCATTTGGCGAAATCCTTAGCTGTGGCTTTTTGATAAATTTCTCCTTTGACTTTCTGGTAAGGGGAATACCCGCTATTTGGGACTGCTTTTTTTGATTGTATTTCAATAATTTTAGTTTCAGTAAAACTGTAAAGAAGTAAGGCTAAAAGTGGAAATACCAATAGTCCACGTAAAACTGCTGCTTTTTTTGATGTTCTTTTTTTCATGACGGTAAATCGTTTTTTGATTGATGAATAATTAATGGCGTTTGCAATGCCGGTCGACTGATATTTTTCCAGACTTTCCTTTGATAAATAGGACAGTAATGTATTCTGGTAATTTTTAGTGTGTATTTCTTGTTGTAGTACGGCATTATCTGCCAAAAATTCATGATTTAGTTTTATCGCTTTTTTATAGAGATAGACTAGGGGATTAAACCATAGTATTACTTGTAGAAATTCTACGAAAAGGACATCTAGGCTATGGCGTTGCTTGGCATGTGTTTCTTCATGTAGCAATACTTCTTTGGGGATAGCATTCTCTTCATACTTTTTCTTATTCAAAAAAATATAACTAAGGAACGTATGCGGTGGTAGTACTTCTTTTAGAAGAACTCTAACACTTGAAGCTGCCTTAAAGTTTGGGTTTCTTTTAATGCGTCTTAAAATTTGAAAGAGGTTTCTAAAGAACCGGAAACTAAAAAAAATGATTCCTATTAAATATATAGTGGTCATTATCAAACTCCAGTTGATCATATCTAAATCTTTGGGTTCATTGGAAACCACGGCTACATAAGGCACATTAGCAATGTTTTCGATGTTTTCCGAAACGGTTTCCACATAGGAGGTAAATACGATGCCTGGTATTAAAAAGGAGGCTACAATTGCCGTTAATAAGAAGAATCTCTTAAAAACATGCATGTTCTCTTGCTCTAAGAATAGTTTGTAAAAAAGCAGAAATACGGCCATGCAGGCCCCGGATTTTAATAGATATATCAACATTATTATTTCTTTTTGATTTCGTCGTCTATTAGTTTTTTTAATGCTTCCAGTTCTTTTTTGCTGAGGTCTGTTTCCTGAGTAAAAAATGAGGCAAACTGACCTGGACTATCGTTGAAAAAATTTTTAATGAGTCCGTTTACGTGTTTAGAGAAATAGTCTTTCTTCTTTACCAAAGGGTAGTATTCCCTGCTTCTACCATAGCTTTTGTATGCGATATAACCTTTGTCCGTCATCCTTTTTAAAAGGGTGGCTATGGTGGTGGTCGCTGGTTTGGGTTCTTCGTAGGAGTCCAGTAAATCTTTCATAAAGGCTTTTTTTTGCTTCCATATGATATTCATTAGTTCTTCCTCGGTTTTTGATAGCTGCATTTCTACGTTCTTAGAATTAACTCTACAAACATAGAATAAAAATTTTAATTCTACAAGTGTAGAGTTTAATTTTTGATTTTGCGTTAGGGATAGAAATGGAAAGCCCGGATTTTCCCGTAAGGGTAAAACGGACTTGTAATGTATAGCCCGACCCTTTTTTAGGGTAACGCCCCAAACATATATCTTGCTTGATGTAAAAAGATTAAGTTTGTTCCTTAAATTCATTTTTAATGAGTGTATTGACCGATTTACAGGAGCGCAGCGGTACTGCTTGTGAGCTTTGTGCCGCAACTACAGATTTAGATATTTACGAGGTGCCACCAGTTTCTATTAGTGGGCTGGACGTAAGTCTACTGGCTTGTAATACCTGCCGATCGCAAATTGAAAAAGCAGCTGAAATGGACCCTAACCATTGGCGTTGTTTAAATGACAGTATTTGGAGCGAGTACGATACGGTTAAGGTAGTGGCGTGGCGAATGCTTCAAAGATTAAAGAAAACGGAGGGCTGGCCAAACGATTTGTTGGACATGATGTATTTGGAGGATTCTGTCTTGGAATGGGCCAAAGCTACGGGGGAAGGACTTTCTGAAAATGAAAAAATTATTCACAGAGATGTGAACGGCGTTATTCTAGAGAATGGAGATAGTGTAGTACTTATCAAAGACCTCAAAATAAAAGGGTCCAGTCAAGTGGCCAAACAAGGTACGGCCGTTCGCAGAATTTCACTTGATTGTGAGAACGCTGAATACATTGAAGGCAAAGTGGGACCCACACAGACCGTTCTCATTACCAAATACGTGAAAAAAATATAATTTTAGAAACTAGAATACAGCTTGTTCTTATTCGTGTTCTAAAAGCGCAGCCATCTTGCTTTTATTTAAGAATTCATCTCCGTAAAGTATTGATAGAAATACGGAATGGTCTCTATACCTTTTAAATAATTCCACACGCCAAAATGCTCGTTAGGGGAATGAATGGCGTCGCTATCCAGGCCAAACCCCATGAGAATGGTTTTACTTCCAAGTTCCTGCTCAAAAAGGGATACAATGGGAATGCTACCACCACTACGTTGCGGAATAGGTTTTTTGCCAAAGGTAGTTTCGTAGGCTTTTGAGGCCGCTTTGTAACCAATTGTATCTATAGGCGTAACGTAGCCCTGACCACCGTGATGGGGAGTCACCTTTACCTTGACTCCCTCGGGGGCACTATTTTCAAAATGGTTTTTGAAAAGTGTCGTTATTTCTTTCCAATCCTGATTGGGTACCAAACGCATGCTAATTTTGGCAAAAGCCTTACTGGCAATAACGGTTTTGGCACCTTCGCCAGTATAACCTCCCCATATACCATTGACATCTAGTGTGGGGCGTATGGCATTGCGCTCATTGGTCGTATACCCTTTTTCCCCATAAACTGCGTCAATATCCAATGCTTTCTTATAGGCTTCCAAACTAAAAGGGGCTTTGGCCATCTCCGCTCGTTCCCCTGTAGAAAGTTCTTCTACGTTGTCGTAAAAACCTGGAATGGTAATACGATTATTCTCATCATGCAGACCGGCAATCATTTTGGTTAAAATATTGATGGGATTGGCCACTGCACCACCATAAAGGCCGGAGTGAAGGTCTCTATTGGGACCCGTAACTTCTACTTCAACATAACTTAAACCTCTTAGTCCGGTAGTGATAGAAGGAATATCGTTAGCGATCATGCCCGTATCCGAAATAAGAATAATATCGTTGGACAGTTTTTCCCTATTCTCGGCAACGTAAATGGCCAGATTGTTACTACCCACTTCTTCCTCGCCCTCTATCATGAATTTTACGTTACAGGGTAGCCGACCTGTTTCTACCATAAGTTCCAAGGCTTTTACGTGCATGTACATCTGCCCCTTGTCATCACAAGCACCTCTAGCGAATATGGCCCCTTCTGGATGTAGGTCGGTTTTTTGGATGACAGGTTCAAACGGTGGTGAGTTCCATAAGTCTAATGGGTCTGGCGGTTGTACATCATAATGTCCGTATACCAAGACCGTAGGTAAGGTTTCGTTTATTATTTTCTCTCCGTAAACAATAGGATAGCCTTCTGTTTCATGAATTTCCACTACATCGCAACCCGCCTTTTCTAGTGCGTCTTTTACGGATGCTGCCGTACGAAGTACATCTTTGGAATAGGCATTATCCGCACTTATAGAAGGTATTTTGAGTAAATTGATGAGCTCCTCTACAAAGCGTTTTTTATGTTGGGAAATGTATTCGGTAATGTTTTGCATGTGACGTTGTTATAAGTAGCTGCAAAAATACAAAAGAAGATGTTCTATAACGGACTTATTTAGGACCCACTTTTCGATTATGTTTTCTCATTAGTATTGTTCTCCATGTAGCGTTGATGTTTGCTCGAGTCAGGTGTAATGGGATAGGAAACTTTTCTTGATATGTGATATTCCCTAAGAAAAAGAAGAATAGATTTTTTGATAAAACCTTATGCGTGAATTTCAAATTTTACTTTATATTTGCATCCCGTTTTAGAACGGATAAGCAGGCGTGGTGGAATTGGTAGACACGCTAGACTTAGGATCTAGTGCCGCAAGGTGTGAGAGTTCGAGTCTCTCCGCCTGTACAAAGTAAAAGCTCTTCGGTAAACGGGGGGCTTTTTTAGTTAGGAATAATCCGTATGCTCACTGCATTTAAGGAGAGGCAAGTCTCGGAGTTTATCCTGAGCGAAGCCGAAGGGCCTGTACAGAGGGAAAAGCCGACTTTTAGAAGTCGGTTTTTTTGTTTTTACGCTTTTGGATTAGGATAATTATCGGATTGATCTTCAATGGTCTCGTCCATGCACACGAAATCCTTTTCTACTAAAAGCGAAAGCTCGGAATTATCGGCCCTGACCGAGGTATGCCTAAAGCCTATTTCATTAGAGGCATACCAACCCACACTCATTTCTTTGGACATGAATAGGGTAATCGTATTGTCTTTAAACTCCGCATCTAGGACAGCAGTAGCTTCTTTGGCTTCCAAAACATAAGTGAATACCGAATTACCAAAGTTCGTAGATTCTTCATAACGCCCCGTTGCACAAAAAGTCTCCACTTCTGATTTTGTTAACCGGTATCGTATGGAATTTCCTCTAATCCTTATTTTCATCCTTTTCTTTTTTTGGACCAACCCCTTAGTAAATTCGTTCAGGGTCTCTACTTTTTCTTCAAAATCTCCTTTTATAGTTTTGCGGTATTCGTTGAGGTTCTTTACCAAATCATCGATATTTTCCGGAATCACATCTTCAAAGAATTGGCGCAAGCGCTTGGCCGTTGTTGGCGATTTTCCATTCGTGGAAATAGCGACTTTTACATTGCCTTTGGTAACGATACCTCCCATATAAAAATCGCAAAAAGGTGGGTTGTCCGCCACATTCACTAAAATAGAACGTTTTCTGCAATCTGCATAAACTTGTTCGTTTACTTCTGGAAATTCTGTTGTTGCGATGACAAGGTGTTTTTTTCTCAAAAACCTCTTTTTATAACGTCCCTTATGCATTTTTACATGGTGCTTTTCGGCCAATTCAATGGTGCCCTTGCGATACATTGGAGAAATCATTTCCACTTGTGCATTAGGACTGGATTTTAGTAAAAAGGTCAGTTTCTCCTCAGCAACGTTGCCTCCGCCCACAATTAAAATATGCAATTGCGACACTTTTAGAAAAACGGGATATAACTCATTCTGTTCCATTCGAGATTGTTTTTTGTTCACTTTTGTAATTAATGGTCACACGTGTTCCCTTTCCCGGTTCGGAATGTATAAAGAGACGTCCGTTAATGTAACTGATGCGCTCTTTCATAAAGAAAAGCCCCATACCGCCTTCGCTATTGTTTTTGGGCACATCGTTCAAGATGTTGGTATCAAAACCTTTGCCGTCGTCATCAATAACAATGCTTAAAATAGCTTCCTTAAAATTGATGGTGACGAGAATATAGTTCGCCTGCGCATATTTTATGGCATTATTAACGGCCTCTTGGGTAACCCTATAAATATTAGTTTCAGCAAGGGAGTCCAAGCGGATGTTGGTGTCCGATTTATTTTCGAAAAGAATTGTTTTTCCTGTGAGTTTAGAGAGTTCTACGGTCATTTTCTGGAGGGCCGGAAAAATACCGTGATCGCTCAATTCCGGAGGTGTCAAATTAAACGTAGCGGTACGCACACCTTTGATAAGGTCAGCGGTAAGGTTTTTAAGGTAGGATATTTTCTCCACTGATTTTTCTTTGTTCGCAAGGTCGATAGACTCTATATTAAATCGTAATGCCGTTAGCATCTGACCAATACCATCATGAATATCTTTGGCGATGCGTTTGCGTTCTTCTTCCTGACCCTCCACTATTTGACTGGCCTGGCGTTTCTTTTGAAGCATACGTTCCTCGAAATTATCTTGGGTCAATTGCTCAAGTTTCAAGGCGTTTTGCTTACGCTGGGTAATATCGGAGCAAAGAATTAAGATGCTCTGTTGCCTGCTTGCTTGGTGCATGGGTATAATGGACATGTCAAACCAAATGCGCTTACCATCTAATGTGGTCAATGCCATCTCCTCATTTCTAATATTGTTTTTTCTATTGCTTTTAAAAATTTCTTTTAAGTACTGTTGCTGACCCTCGTCCGTAGTCAAAAGTTCCGATAAAGGCTTGTTCAACTGGGCTTCTTTAAGGTTCAGTAAGTGCATAAATTTTTTGCTTATGAAAACAACGCTTCCATCGTTTCTGGCACTTGCAAATAGGGCTGCATTATCGATTACAAAATTGAGTTCTTGTAACTCTTTTAAGGCTTTTCCCTGCTCCGTTAAAAGCGTTTTTATTTTTTCAGCGTTGGTGTTCGATTCCGTTTGTGCACGCATCAACTTGGAAATCGTTTTGCGTATCTGTACCGACAGCGGTCTAAAAATAAAGAACATTTCCAGAAGCAAAATCAAAAGTGAAAAAGCAAGAAGCCAATATTCTTTTCTTTTCAAGTTCTGTAATTGCGCATTACTACGAGCATCATACTTGTTCACTATATTGTCCATCATCCACAAAAAAGTCCGTTCGTTTTCTAGGAGAATGGTTTTTTGCTCATTAAAATCTTCTGTTTGGCCTTTTTGGGATAAAATTGTTTCTATGGCGCCGACCATTGCCTTGTGGTGCGGGTCTATTTCTTCGAAAAGGGATAGAATTTCAGTATTCTTTTCAACGGGAAGTCTCATTTTCCTATCCCCGGATTGCAGCCCTTGATGAGATGCTTTCCAAACCGTTAAGGTTTTCTCTATTTCCGATATGATTTGTTGCCTATCTATAGGGATGTTGGTTTCTTTAAGCAGTAATATTTCCTTTACCAACTTTTGGCTGAATGCCCGTTGACGACCGGCAACGTTAATGACCCGTGAATCGTTGAGTTGGGAGTTTAAGTGCGCTTGTATTAGAATTTGCGCAATGATAATGGTTAGAGCAATACCGGCCAAGGCCAAAAGATACCACTTACGAATCCTCTGAAAGGTCGTAGTGTCAAGTGGCTTCTCATGTTTGCTGTTCGCCATTGCCGTTTTTATTTAAAAGGGTAGTTTATGCGCTACCTATCGCCTTGGATACTAAATTTATGGAGTTTTCTGATAAGGGTAATTGTAAGGCGGCCCCATGCCCTTTTTTAGACATTTTACGCCATGTTTTTTGAAGAATATCAATAGTTTTTTCCTCGGGATGTTTTTCCGCGAAAGGTTCAAAGTAGTGTTCTAAAAATACGAGGCAAATGACATCTTCCAAGGTTTGGGTTTCTTCGTTCTTCTTTAATTGCTTTTTTTCTAAAAGGAATTTAACTTTTGAAATGATTTCCTCTGTATAACCTACCTCAGTTAAAATAGCAGCTGCCTTTTCTGCATGGAATTTCTTAAGTGCCTGTCGCCAACGTAGATATCCCTCTCGGTTCATTTCGTAGGAATCCCTGCCAATCTCCCAACGGCAGATGTGCTGGCACCTTGCCGTTAATTGTAAGGCTTCGGAAGCGTTGGGTTCAAAACTATTGAGCTGCATTGTCATCCGTTGCGCGTACAACAGTTCTTTCGGATAGGTTTTTCCATCAAAAACTTCGGTATTTGGGTCTTGTTGATTGGCCTCGTCAAAAAGATGAAACGCACGTTGAAGTCTATTGGAAGCGGACATATTATTCGGTTTAGGCCAAAACTATTCAGAAAAGCCTACATACACAACGTCATTTTCAACTTTTACGGGATAGGTGGCAATTGCCTCCAAGTCACCGTTCAAATGCTTTCCGGTTTTCAAGGAGAAATTGTTCTTATGCAAAGGGCAGGCTACCTTCGCTTCCATTTGCTCATCACCTATCATTCCCCGAGAGAGTACCATTTCCATTTTATGCGGACAAAGATTTTGACAGGCATACCAAGCGCCTTCTCTTTTAAAATTAAAGACTGCGATTTGTTTGTCCTTATATTTAATGCACGCACCTCCATTTTCGGGAAATTTAGAGGTGGCTGCCGCTTTGAACCAAACCTTTACTTCCTCGGGTTTTACGGTTTCATAAGTATTTAGATTTGTAATCATAGTTTTACGGTTTAAAATCTCGAAGGGACAGAAAATTTTTATTTTTTTTGACTGATTTTCTATCAATTTATTTGACTTAGGGGTTGGCTCAGCGAAGCCCTAAACTAAGCCCATTCTTTAGGCATTTTCTGTTCTCGTAGCGATACAAACTCAATGTTATTGTCCGTTTCCTCAGAATTGACAAAATGGGTATAACGTTCTCTTATTTCAGGTGTTTCTACGGCTTCTTTCCATTCACATTTGTACGAATCCACTAAAGCTTGCATCTCGGTATCCAGCTCAGCGCAGATGCCTAAAGAATCATTAATGATCACGTTCTGTAGATAGGTGATACCTCCTTCCAACTTTTCCAACCAAGGAGCGGTGCGCTGCAAGGGTAAGGCTGTTTTAATATAGAACATGATAAAGCGATCTACATATTTTATAGCGGTTGCCTTATCAACTTTTTCAGCCAGTAATAAGGCATGTTTAGGATTGGCACCACCGTTGCCGCCAACATATACGTTCCAGCCGCCTTCTACAGCGATGAAACCAAAATCCTTTCCCCTAGCTTCAGCGCATTCCCGAATGCATCCGGAAACGCCTCCTTTGAATTTATGTGGGGAGCGAATGCCTTTATAACGGTTTTCAATTTCCACGGCAAAACTTACACTCTCATCCATACCGTAGCGACACCAGGTGGAACCTACACAACTTTTTACGGTTCGGAGCGATTTGCCATAAGCTTGCCCCGTTTCAAATCCTTCTTTGATAAGTTCTTCCCAAATTAAAGGAAGCTCATGCAGTTTAGCACCGAACATGTCAATGCGCTGACCTCCTGTAATTTTGGTGTACAGGTCATATTTTTGTGCAATCCTACCCATGGCCATCAACTGCTTTGGTGTAATTTCTCCGCCTGCTACTCTAGGAACCACGGAATAGGTGCCATTGCGTTGTATGTTGGCAAGGAAACGGTCGTTGGTATCCTGAATGGTATTTTGTTTATTGGCTGTTTCGTTGTAGATACTGGCGAAAATAGCGGCAACGGCAGGCTTACAAACTTCACATCCATGACCTTTGCCCACGGTATCCAACAATTCATCATAACTTTGGATGCCCCTCAATCTAACGATATCGAATAGCTCTTGACGGGAATAATCAAAATGTTCGCAAATCTGGACTTTTACCGTTTTCCCTAGCGTTTTCAAGCTTTCGGTTATCAGGTCCGTTACCATAGGTTTACAACCACCGCAGCCTGTAGCCGCTTTGGTCGCTTTAGCGACCGCTTTTAAATTCTCATTACCATCTTCTAGGACAGAACAACAAATGGCACCTTTGGTCACTGCTTCACAAGAACACACTACAGCCGTGTCCGGTAAGTCCATAGCACTACCAAAAGAGGCACCACCCTCACCACGACCGCCAATAATAAGGGCTTCGGGATGTTCGGGTAAAGGCATTTCGTTCTGGTACATTTGGAGGAGCATATTGTAGTCATCCGCATCGCCTACCAAAATACCCCCTAATAGTTTCTTACCGTCATGGGTAACGTTGATACGTTTGTACAAGCTCTCTGTTTTATTTTCGAAAATGATGGAATGTCCTTTATCCGCAGGCATAAAGGGCACTCCGAAACTGGCAACATCTACACCGATGAGTTTTAGTTTGGTAGACATATCTATTGCTGCGGCCATGACCGTGTCTTTCTTGTCAAGAATCTGGTCTACCGCAACTTGCGCCATTTCATATCCCGGAGCTACAAGACCATATATCATTTGGTTGTATAGTGCAACTTCTCCAATAGCTAGAATATTAGGGTCAGAGGTTTCCATTTTGTTATTGACCACAATTCCGCCCCGTGTTCCCATTTCTAGACCGGCACTTTTTCCCAGTTCATCCCTGGGGCGTATGCCGGCGGATATAACCAACATATCCACGTCCAGAGCATCGTCCTCGCCAAATTCCATGCCACTAATTTTACCATTGCCAAGAATTCTATTTGTGGCTTTGCTCAGATGGATATGAATGCCCATGGACTCCAATTTTACTTGAAGTACTTTACTACTCCTACTATCCAACTGCCGGGGCATCAATTTAGGCGCAAACTCTACCACATGTGGTTCAAGACCCATATCCATTACTGCTTTTGCTGCTTCCAAGCCCAAGAGACCACCACCTAGAATGGCCGCTTTTCCGCCTTTGATGGTAGCTGCATAGGCCAGTGTATCTTCTAAATCTTCAATAGTGCGATAAACGAAAACGCCATTTTTCTCCACTCCGTTGATAGGAGGTACAAAAGGAACAGAACCCGTGGCCAATACCAAGTAGTCGTAGGTAAATGTGCCATCTTTGGAGGTGGTTATCGTTTTGGCTGTCCTGCGTATTTCAGTAACCCGTTCACTTGTATAAAGTTCAATGCCATTTTCTTCGTACCAACTCCTTGGTGCAAGGCTCAAACGCTCTGCATCTCCGTCTTCAAAGAATTCACTTAAATGAACACGGTCATAAGCAACTCGGGGCTCTTCCCCAAAAACGATGAGCTTATATTCGGTATGAGCTGCTTGAGCTACAAATTTCTCACAGAACTTATAACCCACCATTCCATTTCCAACGACTATAATAGTTTTCATGTGCTTCGATTTAAAACTAAAACACAATATTACGTATTAATACGTATTTTTAAAGTGTTTATTTGAAAATAAATACGTACTCTTGTTGTCAAATTGATAATATAACCGAAATAATACGATAGGATTATGACCAAAATAGAGCCTAAAGTAAGTTTAGTAGGAGCGGGCCCAGGAAGTGAAGACCTCATAACAGTAAGGGGTTTACGTGTTTTACAAATGGCCGATGTGGTGTTGTACGACGCACTCGTAAGTAAAGAATTATTGGCGGAAGTCCCGCCTTCGGTTCCTAAAATATACGTAGGTAAACGCTGTAGTCAGCATTCGTTCACACAGGATGATATCAATATATTAATCGTGGAGCATGCGTTTAAATATGGACATGTAGTAAGGCTAAAAGGGGGCGACCCTTTTGTCTTTGGTAGAGCTCATGAAGAGATAGCATATGTGGAGTCTTTTGGTATATCGGTTAGTGTGGTGCCTGGAATTTCTAGTGCGCTGGCCGTACCTTCCGGTCAAGGTATTCCCATGACACGAAGAGGGGTGAGCAGTAGTTTTTGGGTAATGACCGCGACCAAAAGAGACGGTTCTTTCTCAGAGGATTTAAGGTTAGCGGCCAAATCTTCTACAACAATGGTCATTTTAATGGGTGTGCGTAAACTAATGGAAATTGTTAAAGAGGTGAGTAGATACAGAGGTTCCCAGACGCCTATTGCCGTAATCCAGAACGGTACTATGCGCAATGAACAATGTACGGTAGCTACTTTAGAAGGCATACAGGAATTAAGTAATGGTATCGATGTTACAAAGCCTGGAATAATTGTGATTGGAAATGTTGTAGCGGAGCACCCCTCCTTTTTTGAAGATGAAGTGCAACGCGTATTGCATTCTAGCTTATAGTACTACCTTAATATATATATAATGCTTGTTCTTTACAGAAAAGAACGGCTGTATTTCCTAAAAAAATCTGAATTCCTCAGTTTCGTTCTCCTTTTTTTCTCAATTCTCAATTTTTAATGAGCAGATTACTTCATCCTCATAAAAATACGTATGAAAGCACATTTTATAGTGAGTTAAATACGTATTAATACGTATAAGTACGTATTTTTGATTTGTTGATAATATGTATAACCAAAAATCTATTGAATATGAAAACCATCTTAACTAAGGTATCGTTACTAGTATCCATGGCATTTCTTTTTATAGCCTGTGGGGGTAAGGATGCCAAAAAAGCAACTACAGAGTCTGCTATTGAAGAAGTAGCCTCTAAAACAAAACAACTTGATATTGAAAAACCACAGCTTACGTTCGGGTTTATCAAATTAACGGATATGGCTCCTTTGGCTATAGCCAAGGAAAAGGGATTTTTTGAGGATGAAGGTCTCTTCGTTTCTGTGGAAGCACAGTCCAATTGGAAGAACGTACTAGATCGTGTCATCGATGGTCAATTGGATGGTTCTCATATGTTAGCCGGCCAGCCCATTGCGGCAGGTGCCGGATTTGGAAGACAGGCGCAGCTGGTAACGCCATTTTCAATGGACCTGAACGGAAACGGAATCACGGTCTCTAACGATGTCTGGTCAAAAATGAAACCCAATGTTCCTGCCGATGCTTCGGGAAAACCTATTCACCCTATTAAAGCAGATGCCTTAAAACCGGTTATTACGGAATATAAGAACAGTGGTAAACCTTTTAAAATGGGAATGGTTTTTCCGGTTTCTACGCACAATTATGAAATACGTTATTGGTTGGCCGCAGCTGGGATTCACCCAGGAATGTATACTGCCGAAAATGTTCAAGGACAGATAGACGCCGAGGTGTTGTTATCGGTAACGCCACCACCTCAAATGCCTGCTACGTTGGAATCTGGAACTATTTATGGCTATTGTGTAGGAGAGCCTTGGAACCAGCAAGCGGTTTTTAAAGGTATCGGGGTGCCAGTTACCACCAACTACGATATCTGGAAAAACAATCCGGAAAAGGTATTTGTAATGACGAAGAAATTTGTAGATGACAACCCTAATACCGCTATTGCAGTGACCAAAGCTCTTATTCGCGCAGGGAAATGGTTAGACGAGCCATCGAATAGAGCGGAGGCAGTAAAGATTTTATCCATGTCCCAATACGTGGGCGCGCCAGAGGAAGTACTGGCGAACTCCATGACAGGAACGTTTGAATTTGAAAAAGGCGACAAGCGAGAGATGCCAGATTTTAACGTATTCTACAAGTACAATGCTACCTATCCTTTTTACTCTGACGGGATTTGGTTCTTGACCCAAATGCGGAGATGGGGACAGATTCCTGAAAAGAAATCGGCGGATTGGTATGGTGAGACGATAAAAGACATCTACCGTCCTGATATCTGGAAAAAAGCTGCGGATTTATTGGTGGCCGAGGGTCAGATTCCAGCAACGGACATTCCCGAAACCGATGGTTACAAACCGGTAACGAGCGATTTTATAGACGGAACATCGTATGATGCTAAAGACCCTATAGGTTATATCAATAGTTTCTCCATCGGAAATAAGGATTAAAAAAGAGCATACCTAATCGAAGCAAAGCAAAGTAGTATGGAACAAGAAATCACATTAAAAAAAGAGAATCAGGGCCTTGCGTTTTTGAAACCGTTGGTGGCTAAGTTGACGCCCAAATTTCAAAAAGGAGATGTAATCGCATCGCTTAAGAAAACAGGTATTACCATCCTTTCTATAGCCCTATTCCTAGGATTATGGCATCTGGGTTCAAAAGCACTCTATAACAAAGAGGCCAATTTTAAGATTGAAAAGGCCTTAACGGAGCAAGGGCAGGCGGCGGCCGATGCAGAAAGAGCCTGTATCGCATCTGGGGATAGCAGTTGCCAACCGAACACCTTACCATCGCCTTCACAAGTGTGGGCCTCTTTACAGTCTCTAATAGCGGACCATAAGGTAATTACTGCGGATAAAGCTGCTTTTGAGGAAAAAATGGCTACTATGAACGCCAAACTGATAGCCCAAGGTAAAGATGCCATCGTGTATACGGGTCGTGCTTCTTTTGTGGATATTGTTCTAACGAGCATTAAAACCGTTTTTGCCGGATTTTTACTGGCCCTGTTGATTGCGGTTCCTATCGGAATTATTATTGGTTTGAGTCCGTCGTTGCGGAGTGCCTTCAATTGGTTCATTCAGGTTTTTAAACCGGTGTCGCCCGTAGTTTGGTACCTCTTGGTTTTTATGATCGTAAAGACCTTGTATATTGGCGATAGTTCAGACAATGCCTTTGTAATTTCCTTTATCAGTGTGGGCCTTTGCGCCATGTGGGCTACTTTGGTCAATACCGCAATGGGCGTTTCTTCCGTGGATAAAGATTACATCAATGTCGCCAAAGTATTAAAGCTAGGTACTTTTCAAAAAGTCTTTAAGGTGATTTTACCCTCCTCTTTACCCTTGATTTTTACAGGATTGCGAATTACGCTTTCCGTGGCATGGATGGTACTCATCGCTATTGAGCTTTTGGCACAGAGCCAAGGATTGGGATTATTTGTGTGGGAGGAATTTCAAAATGGGGCCAACGACTCGAATGCTAAAATTATCGTGGCGATGTTCATTATTGGAATCATTGGTTTCCTTTTGGATAGATTAATGTTAACCGTTCAAAATATGGTTTCATTTAATAAAAACGAAGGCGTCTGAAATAGATGAAAGACCGCTGTGCTTTTAGATATAAGACTAGAAGAACTGTCCGGTAGAGCGTAGTCGTCGAGACCTATTCAACTTACGAAATACGAAAGGAAAAGTCTGAAGTAAAAATACTAGCAACTAGCAACTAGCAACGAAAAACGAATAACGAATAACGAAGAACGAAGAACGAAGAACTAAAATATGGCATACTTAGAACTGAATAATATTTATAAAACCTATGGAGAAGGAGAAAATGCTACTGAAGTGCTTTCTGATATCAATTTATCCATCGATGAAGGAGAATTCGTGGCGATCGTCGGCTTTACGGGTAGTGGAAAAACAACCTTGGTGAACCTGATTAACGGACTCTTGAAACCCACGAGCGGAGAGGTGCTTTTCAAAGGAGCACCTGTAGTGGATACCAGTCATGAAAGAGGGGTTATTTTTCAAAACTACTCCTTACTGCCTTGGCTTACAGTCGGTCAAAATGTTTATATGGCGGTAAAGGAAGCCTTTCCGAAAGAGGATAAGGCTACTTTGAAAAAACGGGTGAGCGACTATGTGGAAATGGTGAGTCTAAGCCCTGCTATCAATAAAAGACCTAAGGAATTATCGGGTGGAATGCGCCAACGGGTTGCCGTTGCCAGGGCCTTGGCAATGAATCCGGAGATGATCATAATGGATGAGCCGTTGGGGGCCTTGGATGCACTTACCCGTGGTAACCTACAGGATGAAATATTGAATATCTGGAGTAAAGACAAGCGTACCGCCTTATTGATTACCAATGACGTTGATGAGGGTATTTACATGGCAGACCGTATTATTCCATTAAAACCGGGACCGAACGCCACGTTAGGACCGGAGTTTAAAATTGATATAGAACGGCCTAGGGATAAAACGGCCTTGAACGATAACCCCAATTACAAGAAAACCAGAAACGCCATTATCGAATATCTGATGGATATCGGTGCGGAAAGAAAGTCGGTTTCGCATGAAGAATACCTGCTCCCAGAGATAGCACCGAAAAGTTTTGTAGCCTAATAAAAGAAAACAGATATGAACACAGCAACTATAGCAAGTACAACGTCGGAAAACGGTATTGTCTATCCTTCGAAGGTAATGCTCGATTTATCCAAATTAAAGAAAGTCTATCCCACTCCTAAAGGAGATTATGTGGTGTTAGAAGATTTGGATCTGCAGATAATGAAAGAGGAGTTTGTGACCATCATTGGACATTCCGGTTGTGGTAAAACGACCATGCTTTCTATGATAGCGGGTTTAAACCCTATCTCTGGCGGTAATATTGCAGTACTGGGCAACCCCGTTAAGGGTCCTGGGCCGGACCGTGGAGTTATTTTTCAATCGCCGAGTCTTATGCCGTGGATGACGGCTTTGGAAAATGTGCTGTTGGGCGTTAATCAAGTTTTTCCGCATGCCACCAAAGCACAACGAAAAGACATCGCGAAATACTACTTGCATAAAGTGGGCTTGGATGGGGCCTTTGATAAAAAAGCGCTGGAATTATCACAGGGTATGCAGCAACGGGTTGGCATTGCAAGGGCCTTTGCCATTAAACCCAAGGTTTTGTTGCTGGACGAACCTTTTGGAATGTTGGATTCTTTAACGCGCGGAGAGCTTCAGGACATTCTAATCGAAATCTGGAACAAAGAGAAAATTACGGCGGTGATGATTACCCACGATGTGGACGAGGCCATTTTCTTGGCCGATCGTGTGGTCATGATGACAAGTGGACCAAGAGCCAAAATCGGGGATATTCTAGACATCGAATTTGAGCGGCCTCGAACCCGAAAATCTGTTTTGGAGCACGATGATTATTATACCTACAGAAAACATTTAATTGATTTTCTAGAACACTAAAAACCAAATTTAAGTACAATCCTTTTAAAAACTAAGATCATGAAAAAACAACACGTTGTAGTTGTCCTAGCTTTGCTATGCACTACTTTTACCTTCGCTCAATTTACTTTAGACGGTCAATTTAGACCAAGGACCGAGTACCGAAACGGATTTCAAACCTTGATTCCCGATGCGTCGGATGCCGGTTTTGCCATCAACACCCGATCGCGTTTAAATGCCGGTTTTACCGCTGATTCTTTTAAAGTATATATTAGTCTACAAGATGTTTCGGTATGGGGAGAAAATCCACAGATTATTCCGGTGGATGATAATAACTCTTTTGCACTGTTCGAAGCTTGGGCCTCACTTAAGTTAAGCGAAAAGTGGTCTACAAAATTAGGAAGACAGATAATTTCTTATGACGATCAACGCTTTTTCGGCGGCTTGGATTGGGCACAGCAGGGCCGTAACCATGACTTGGCACTTTTACAGTATAAAGGGGGTAAGTTTATGCTAGATGTCGGGTTGGCCTTTAATCAGGATTTAGATGGTAACGGAGGTCCGCTTTTTGGCTTTCAAAATGAAGGAACCGCCTATCCTGCGAATAATCCGTTCCAGTACAAAACAATGCAATATGTCTATGCCAAGCAGCAATGGGAAGGTTTTTCTGCCAGTCTTTTAGCGGTGAACTACGCGCATCAGAATTTTGACGTTGATGGTAATGCCGATGGTGTCAATAGTCTTATTACCCTAGGTACGCACTTAAATTATAAAAAGGGAAGTTTCGGTGCAGCGGCGAACGCATTTATCCAAAATGGGGAATTTTTTAATGGCGCTACCGATGTAAAAGGTGCCTATTTATTAGGATTGGACTTAAGTTATAAGGTGTCCTCTAAAGTAGGCCTGGGAGCGGGTGTTGAGTTAATTAGCGGTAATGACGTCACTACTACCGATAGAACGGAGGCCTTTTTACCTACTTTCGGCACCAACCATAAGTTCAACGGTTTTATGGATTACTTCTACGTAGGGAACCATGTGAATACGATCGGTCTGTTCGATGTGCACGCCAGCGCTAATTTTAAACTAGGGGAGAAAGCAAGTCTCCTAGCTAAAATATTGAACTTCTCCGGGGATCAGGAATTGCCTAGCGGCGAAAAATCCTTGGGTACGGAGCTGGATTTGGTCTATACACAAGGTTTTAAAGGCTATGCCCTAAAAATTGGGTACTCGCACCTATTTCCCGCAGATGGTATGTACGAGTTAAAAGGAGTTACGGAAGCCGATGCGGCCAGTTCACAGAATTGGGCATGGGCCATGTTAATTATAAAGCCTAAATTTTTAAATACGGCAAAATCGGAATAGTTGGTCTACCCACCGCAGTATAGGTAGGATATCATCTTATGATGCTTCGATTGGCTATCATGACCGCTTTGGTTGTGGTAGCTTTCGAGGGTTAAGGGGTTGGTAGTTGTTAGTCAGTAGGCAGTGTTCAGTAGGCAGTGTTCAGTAGTCAGTAAGCAGTATTTAGTATGCAGTACTAAGTAGTTCATATGTAGTAGTGAACGCCAGATTCAGCCTGGTTAAAGATATTCATCGATCAGTGCTTAACCCTTAAACCTTAACTCTTAAACTTCTAAACCCTAAACCCTAAACCCTAAACCCTAAACCCTTAAACTCATAAACTCATAGACTTCTACACTCCGAAACTCCTAACAACCAACCCCTACTTTGCACTTCTTCTTTAGAATCCTATCTTTGTAAGTATAACTACGTATAGCGCCACACATTTTGAACCAGACCAGTATTGTTTTAGTAGATGACCATTCCCTTGTACGTGATGGTATCCGTGCACTTTTAGAGAGCGAAGAAGATTTGAACGTTATTGGCGAGGGTGTCGATGGTACCGAGGCATTGACCTTGGTGAAAGAGAAAAACCCCGATATACTGATTATTGATATTCGCATGCCCAAAATGACGGGTATTGAGGCGGTGGAGAAATTGAATGCAGCCAACGCCACCACCAAATGCATTATCCTTTCCATGCACGATTCCGAAGAATACATTCTGCAGTCGGTAGCGGCGGGGGCCAAAGGTTATCTGTTGAAAGATACCGGGAAAACTGAATTTATCAAGGCCATCCATGCCGTACAGGGCGGTGACAAATACTATAGTGGCGATATTTCTAACGTGCTGGTGAACAATTTACTGAACCCGGGCGCAAAGATGGCGGAAAGCCCTAAAAATGATAGCCGAACCAGCAAACCCTTTGACCTTACCAATAAAGAAATTCAGGTCTTGGAACTGGTCTTATCCGGGCTCACCAACCAACAAATCTCTGAAAAACTAAAGAACAGCAAACGCACCGTAGAAACACACCGTTTTAATTTGATGCGGAAGATGGAGGTTAAAAACCTTATGGACCTTTCTAAAAAGGCACAGGAGTTTGGCTTGGTGTAAACGTGATAAAATTTTCAGAACAATTTTGACTAAGGATTTAAAAAATTCGAATTTGTATATTTATACTATATGGAAGCTATAACTGATATAACTCACTTACGTAGTCTATCACAGATAATTGCAACATCTAATTTTAGGAAGATTGTGAGAGAGAATGATTACTATTCAACGCTCTATAGATTGAGGAAGTATGCAATAATTGAAGACTCTACCACCATTCTTGATGCAATTAATGTTATTTATGATTCCCTGTTAAAGAATTACAGAAATGAATATGTGTATAAAAACATACTTACCAATAAGCTATTACTTAAGAAATATAGTTTAAAAAACACAATAGCATTAAATGAGTTTAATATTGGGAATTCAATAGCTGATTTTGTTTTATTAAATGGAGAGGCAAGGGTTTATGAAATAAAAACAGAGCTTGATAAGCTTGAAAAATTGGATAAACAAGTATTAGATTATTGCAAATTTGGAGACAAGGTTTATATAGTAACTTGTTCAAAACATATAAATAAATTAATTGAACTCTATGAAAATTCTACTATTGGTATTATTGAATTAACTTCAAGAAACGCTTTAAAAACTATAAGAGAAGCAACAAGTAATGAAGTTACTTTTAGTTATGATGTATTGTTTAAAACTCTTAGAAAACAGGAGTATTTAGAGATAATTAAGGAATACTTCAACTTTGTGCCGGCAGTTTCTAACACTAGAATTTTCAAGGAATGTTTGGCCCTAGCAAAAAATATTGAAATCTCATTATTTCAAAAAATGGTGGTTGCCAAACTCAAATCGAGAAATATTTCTAATCCAAAAAAAATCCAAGAAAAAACTATTCCGGAGAGTCTTAAACATATTTGTTACACGTTGGATTTTTCAAAAAATGAATACGAAAAACTAAACACATTTCTTAATCAAAAAAGCAAAATATGTATCTCCCATATTTAAGAGGCAAACAATTTGAACTAATTGCCTTAAGAGAATTGTGTTCTCTTTTTCCGCAGGAATTAAATAAAATTTCCCCAATTATTGAACCTGTCAAAGCTTCGAGTACTATAAAATCTACTCTAGCTGAATTCGTAAATCGAAACGCAAATTTTAACTTAATAATAAATCCGAGAGTTGGAGATTTAGAAGGACAATACGAAAGAATTATTGAAATAATTACTTCTTCAATTCCATCAGAATATAATAACTACCAACTAGCTGTTATAATTGACACTAAAACTGAAAGAAACCTTGGAACATTAATTGAGTTCGTAAATGAGTTAGATTTAACTTTTAACGGAATCACATTAATACATAAAACAGAAATAAACAGCCAAAATATTGAGGTTTTAAATAATCAATTAAACATAATTTATAATGTTATTTATTTTCAAAAAACTAGTCGTAGGTATTACCGTGAATTTGAAGCCAACACACTCGTTAGTCTAGATGATTATTTTATAGAACAATCTAGGAATGCAGACTATTTAAACCAAGAAAGTGATTTTTCAAAAGAATATAGGTACTATATCCAAGACGGCTTTGTTGGGTTTTCTGATTTCTTAACAATTGGCGATAGCTATTCAGAATCTGGATTTTTGCCAAGAGCTGTAGCAATTCACTTGAGCTATTTGGAAAATGAACAAATCAAGGTAAAACATTTCGTTTCTGACTCTAATGAAGATGTTGCTGATATTGGGGGTAAATTTTCAGAAGCAATAAATAAATTGGTCATTTGGTGCAACGAAAAAAATCTAAATACTGCTGCAATTAATGAATTTAGAGATTTAAAAGAAAGAGGTCATTTTCCAGGGCTTGGAACTTTAAAAAAACTTTCAATAATGAATCACATTGAGTTGATAGTTAACAATATTTAATTATGAACTGTTGTGTTAATTGCTTTACTAGTTCTTACTTAATTAGTATTATTAATGGTGATGAGAGAACTGGAAAATGTGATTTCTGTAAAACTAAAAATACATCAATTTATTCAGCACGAGAGTTATCGCCATTTTTCAGAAATATATTATCTCTGTATGTTCCAGACGTAAATTCTAATTCTCAAATATCTGAATCTTTAAAGGAAGATTTTAATGTAATTAACGAAATTGTATTTAATCCAACTGATTTATTGAAAGCTATTTTTGCTGATGAACTTGAAGTTTTTGAATCGCTTTTCAAAAATAATGTATCCTTGAAACTTAAGCCTTTTCTGGAAACTCAGGCTGATAATATTCATAATGTTTGGAACGATTTTAAGGAAGAAATAAAATTTGTTAACCGTTACCATATTCAGAATACAATTGACTTAAAAAAGTTAGAAACATTTTTTCTTCACGAAAGCTTTTATAGAAAAATTAAAAAAGGTAGGATTTTTTTTAGATGTAGAGTTTCAGATAAAAGTGGTTTTCCTTGTGAAAAAATGGGAAACCCGCCAAGTGAATTAGCTTCAAGCGGTAGAGCCAACCCAAAGGGAATATCGTATTTATACGTTGCTGATAGCCTTGAAACGTCGATGTATGAGACCAGAGCATCACTTTTTGACTACGTGACCGTTGGCGAATTTAAACTAACAGAAGATATTAAAATATTGAACCTTCGAAACCCTAAAGATGACCCAATTTATTGGTCTGAAATCGAAGAAATAGAAAATTATTTAATTTATATTCCTTTCATACAAACACTTCAAAAGGAATTGTCTTTGCCAATTAGAAAGAGAGACCAAATTCTAGATTATATTCCTACTCAATATATATCGGAATTTATCAAGTCTTTGGGATTTGACGGTGTGGAATATCAAAGTTCTTTAAATTCGGAGGGATATAACATTGCTATCTTTAATCCAGAAAAATTGGAGTGTTTTAAAACCAATGTTTATGAAATTAAAGACATTAATTTAACGCACGGAAAAATAAAATAGCTTTTTGGGTCTATGGAATTATATTTCATTCCCGCTAGCACTCGTCTATGAAGAGTTCCAAAACAAGTAAGCTAAATTGGTAACTTGGAATATAATAAATCAAATAATACCTCCTCTAGTAGCTCCTTATGCAAAACCAAATCTTTTACCATATCTATCCCTTGGGATTAGTAGGTACGCCAAAGGAAAACGACTTCCTATCCGCAGCCACTAATAACCTAAATAGTTTGGTTCCTTGGTTGGAACATTTAAAGGCTTTGGGCTGTACCGCGTTATATCTAGGTCCTGTTTTTGAATCCACTTCGCACGGTTATGATACGGCGGACTATTTTCAGGTAGACCGCCGTTTGGGTACCAAGGCTCAGCTTCAGGAATTGGTGACGAAAGCCCATGAGTTGGGTATCAAGGTGATTTTGGACGCGGTGTTCAATCACGTAGGGCGTAACTTCTGGGCTTTTAAGGACCTCCGGCAAAAAGGGGAGCGTTCTCAATACAGGGACTGGTTTGCTAATGTGGACTTTTCCCAAGCGGGCGAACACGGCGATGGTTTCACTTATGATGGGTGGCACGGGCATTACCAATTGGTAGCGCTAAACCTACAGCACCCAGAGGTACGCGCTCATCTTTTTTCTGCCGTTTCGGAATGGATGGACAGGTATGGATTAGACGGCCTACGCCTAGACGCGGCCGATGTAATAGACCTGGATTTTTTGGAGGCCCTCCGTACGTTCTGTACGAACAAGAAGCAAGATTTCTGGTTGCTTGGGGAAGTGGTTTTCGGAGATTATAGGGAGTGGGCCAATGCCAATAGGTTACACTCCGTGACCAACTACGAATACCATACACCCTTGAGCGAGAGTTTTAATCGGGAAAATTTTGAGCATATCGCTAGCATATTACGGCGGCAATTTGGCCCTGCTGGAACATATAAGGATTTGACGCTGTATTCCTTTGTGGACAATCACGATGTAGACCGTGCGGCAAGTGCCTTGGCCGAGCCAGCGCACCTCTTTCCACTATACCTATTGCTATTTACACTCCCGGGGATTCCCGCTATCTACTATGGTAGCGAATGGGGTTTTGAGGGAAGAATCAAGGATGGTACACACGATGCCTTGCGCCCCAAAGCGGTTTTAGGTGCTATTGAGAAGCAGGCCAAACATCCGCTACTATTGGATTCCATAAAACGATTTACCGCATTACGGAAGACAAACAAATGCCTGCGCCAAGGAGATTACAAAGAGCTATTGGTCCAGAAAGAACAATTGGTATTCGCGCGGGCCTTGGATAGTGATGTTGTGATTTGTATAATCAATGCATCAAGACATGTGGTAAATCTTGAAATTCCTTTGGGGCCATATACTTCAACGGGATACAAAGACCTTTTAAACCCTGAATATTCAGGTAAGGTCAGGGACGGAATGCTTAGGGTGGAAATTCCGTCTTGTTGGGGACGCGTGTTGGCGCCATTGGATTAATCCTAGCGGATGCCTTAATTTTTTATCATTCTCACAGAATATAGGGCAACTATTATCATTTCTTTACTACGTATTAATACGTATTTTTCTAATTTGCTTACTGTAATTTGATGGGAACATCAAAGATGGAGCTATGCAGAAAAAGAAGACAGAAAAGACGATTTGTAGTTACTGCGGTGTTGGTTGTGGTATAGAAGTAGCGGTAGATACTAAGGGCGCTATCTCAGTAGAAGGCGACCCGGACTATCCCGCTAACAAAGGAATGCTCTGTTCCAAAGGAAGAAACCTTAACTACGTAGCACAAGATATCACGGACCGCATACTTTACCCGGAAATGCGATGGAGTAGAGACCATCCACTTCAAAGAATTTCTTGGAATACTGCTTTTGAACGCGCTGCTGCGGTCTTTAAAAGTATTATTGCCAAACACGGTCCGGATAGTGTGGGGTTTTATGTCTCCGGTCAGTGCCTTACAGAGGAGTACTACCTCGCCAATAAGATTATCAAGGGATTTATTGGTAGCAATAACATAGATACCAATTCCCGTCTCTGTATGAGTTCGGCCGTGGTGGGGTATAAAAAAACGATGGGGGAGGACTCCGTTCCTATTTCCTATGCAGATATTGAACTGGCGGATACTTTTCTGATTGCCGGGGCTAATCCCGCCTGGTGTCACCCTATTCTGTACAGGCGTTTGGAACAGCACAAAGCCGATAATCCAGAGGTAAAAATTATTGTGGTAGACCCAAGGAAAACACAAACTGCTGCCGCGGCGGATTTACACTTGCAAATTCTCCCCGGTACCGATGTGGTGCTCTTCAATGCCATAGCGCGATGGCTCATAGAAAAACGAAAGCTGGATAAGTCGTTCATTAAAAACCATACGGTAAATTATGAGGCGGTCGAGGAAATGGCCTTTTCACTATCTATACGGCAAGCAGCACAAAAATGTGGCATTCCGGCCTCGGAAATTCGCAAAGCGGCGCAATATATTGGGGAAGCTAGTAGGTTTCTAAGTATGTGGACTATGGGACTCAACCAAAGTGTCATAGGCGTGTCCAAGAATGTATCACTTTTAAACCTTTCTTTACTTACCGGTCAAATAGGTAAACCGGGTTGTGGTCCGTTTTCATTAACGGGTCAACCCAATGCCATGGGCGGCCGGGAAGTGGGCGGTATGGCCAACTTACTAGCGGCGCATAAGGATTTGGGCAATCCAGTCCATAGAAAGGAAGTAGCCGATTTTTGGGGTGGAAAGGAAATACAGGGAGAGCCGGGCTATACCGCTACGGAAATGTTCGATGCCTTGGAAAATGGAAAATTAAAGGCCATCTGGATTATTTGTACTAACCCGGCCGTAAGTATGCCCAACGTACACAAAGTGGAGCGCGCCCTTAAAAATGCCGCTTTCGTGGTGGTACAGGATATATCCCATAAATCGGAGACTACCAAGTTTGCTGACCTGCTCTTACCCGCCGCCGGATGGTTGGAGAAGGAAGGTACGATGACGAATTCCGAACGACGCATCAGCTATTTGCCCAAAGTAATAGACCCTCCTGCGGAAGCCTTGCCCGATGTGGAAATTCTTTGGCGTTTTGCTCAGGCCATGGGTTTTAAAGGTTTTGACTATACCAGTGCAAGCGAAGTTTATGATGAACATTCCCTTCTGACAAAGGGCACCAATATCGATATTTCGGGTCTGAGCTACCAACGCCTTAAGAACGAAGGTAGTTTTCAGTGGCCCGTTCCCCATAAGACCCACCCGGGCACGCCACGCTTGTTCACCGATTACGTTTTTCATACGAATGATAGAAAGGCACACTTTAACGCACCACAAAGCCTTTATAACAAGTCTGAGGAAACCAGTACGGATTTTCCCTTGATTCTTAATACTGGTAGGGTAAGGGACCAGTGGCACACGCGTACCAAGACAGGTAAAGTAAAACGTTTGCTGACCCATATCCCGCAACCCTTCTTGGAAATGAATACGGTGGACGCCTATCTCAGAAAACTTAAAGAAGGCGATATAGCGGTCGTTAAAAGCCGTAGGGGTGAAGTGCAGGTAAAGGTAAAAGTCAATGATGATATACGGGACGGAGTGGTGTTTTTACCCATGCATTGGGGCAAGGTGTTGAACAACGATTTTGGTAGGGCCAATAATTTGACCAACGATCTGGTAGACCCGGTATCCAAAGAACCGGATTTTAAATATTGTGCCGTACAGGTGGAAAAATTTAAAAAAGAGAAACAGAAGATTGTAGTTATCGGTGCCGGTGCCGCAGCTTATCGTTTTATACAATCCTACCGAGAAAAGAACAAAAAAGACGAGCTTCATGTTTTTTCCATGGAAAAAGACCCGTTTTACAACCGGGTATTGCTGCCGGAATATGTAAGTGATGAGCTCTCGTGGGAGGCCTTGGAGAAACTGAAAAACGGGGAGCTTCAAAAATTGGAGGTCAGCCTTCATCCCGGAATAGGAATCGTAAAAATTGATGATTCCTTAAAATTTGTCACGGATACCAATGGAACCGAACATTCCTATGACTTGCTCGTTATGGCTACCGGTAGTCGTGCCTTTGTGCCCAGTGATGTGAAAATGGATATGCCGGGCCGGTTTACCATGCGTGAACGTGGTGATGCTGATAAACTGAAACAATATTTACAGCAAACGGGTCTGCCGGCCGTTGAGCAACACGTGGTCATTGTAGGGGGTGGTCTTTTGGGACTGGAACTGGCTGCTGCACTAAAAAAAATAAACGTTAACATAAGCATTATTCAACGGGCCCCACGTTTAATGGAGCGTCAATTAGACCGTGTCGCCAGCCGATTACTGGCCGAGGATGTTGAAGAGCGGGGAATCCAAATTTATTTTGATAACGAGGTTAGTACCGTTTTTGAAGAGAAGGAAGCGCCCAGCTCCTTATTGGTGAACCTAAAGACGGGGAGAACCATACAATGCAACGCCATTGTCTACGCCATTGGCACCCGACCTAATATTGAACTGGCCAAAAAGGCCAATTTAGAGACCCGCCGTGGGGTACAGGTGAATGCATATTTACAGACCAGTAACCCATCTATATTTGCTTTGGGAGAAATTGCGGAGTTCAATAATTCGCTTTTTGGGATTACCTCCGCGGCAGAACAACAGGCAGATATTGCAGCCAATTATATGTTGGGAGATTTTAGTAGCATCTACAATGGCTCGGTTTTGATGAATATCCTAAAATTCGAAAATCTAGATCTGTGCAGTATCGGTATGGTCAACGCTCCCAAGGAAGATAGTAGTTACGAGGAAATTATTTTGATGGACGTAAGCAAACGTTTCTATAAAAAGTGCATTGTTAAGGACGATACATTAAAAGGTGCTATTCTGATGGGCGACAAAAACGAGTTCGCAGAATTCAAACGCTTGATAGAAGAGGAGATTGAACTTTCAGAGAAACGAAACGAATTACTACGTGGAGCATCTAATACCGTTCCCCTAAAAGGGAAGCTGGTTTGTTCTTGTAGTCAGGTAGGGGAGGGAAATGTATTGGATGCCATTGCCAATGGCTGTTCCGATTTTAATAAACTATGTGCGGAGACCGGTGCCGGCTTGGGTTGTGGTAGTTGTAAGCCAGAGGTGAAGGTTTTGTTAGACAGTCAATTGCAGTTGAATTAAAGCTAATATCAAGAATATGAACGACGATTTACATCGTATTTTGATACCGGGAGGGGTGACTTCCCCAGGTGAGTTGAAGGATATCATTTCTATGCTAGAATCCGCCGGCCTAAAAGAGGTTTATTTTGGTTCGCGACAAGACCTGTTGTTTCCTATTGATAAAGCCAACGAAAGACAACTTGAGGGTATTTCTAAATTCAATACGGATGTTGTTGGGGAACGTAGTTATCAGAATATCGTATGCTCCTATGTTTCGGCAGATATTTTTGATATGTCCTATTGGTTAAAAGGGTCTACCTACCTCTATATCTTAGAGGGGTTTGATTATTCGCCCAAACTCAAAATAAATATTACGGACCCCAAACAACGATTGGTGCCTATTTTCAGTGGCGACCTTAATTTCATTGCGTCGGATAGTGAAGACTACTGGTATCTAAACGTGAAATTACCGCACTGGAAAACATCGGCGAACTATCCCGTACTCATTTACAGTTGGGATATCACGACCATTTCAAAAGCCATAGAAGGAGTCTATGAGGATATACAAGATGTGGAAGAACTTTTCTTCGTCATCAGCAAACAACTGGACACCAATAATAAAACCATAGAAAAGGAACTGAATATAGATTATACGACTTTTCCATATTACGAGGGCATGAACCGCATGGGACTAGACCAATATTGGTTAGGCTTGTATTGGAGAAACAATAGGTACGATCTTGATTTTTTAAAGGAGTTTTGTGGTTTTTGTTTGGATAATAGTATCGGCAAAATATGTATTACGCCATGGAAGTCTTTTATTGTGAAGGGGATAAAGCAGGAAAGCCGACCAGAATTGGAACGCTTCTTAGGAAGTTGGGGAATAAACGTGCGCCATTCTCAATTGGAAATGAACTGGCACATTCCCGTAGACGATGCAGAGGCTTTAGATCTTAAAAAGTTTTTGGTACGTAGTTTTGACCAAAATGATATTAGTACGTATGGGCTTACTTTTGGAATCAGTAATGATGTAGGGAAACGCTCCCATTTTTCCTCCGTTATTATTGAAAAAAACAGCCCGCCTACCATTGTAAAAAACTTCGAAGTTCGCCCTACGTATAACGTGTTGCATTTTGAGAACTTTGACCCTAATACACATCATTACATTTCGTACGCTCAGGATATTGATAAAATTGAGCTTCCGGGCTTGTTAATGGAGTTGAGTAAGAAATATTTTGAGCAGTTGGGGAAGGTAAAACCAATTGAAAAACGGGCCGAGAAAAAGAATACCGTCGCCCCACAACGTATTCATCAATGTCAGTCCTGCTTTACGGTTTATGATCAAGCGTATGGGGATACGAAAGCCGGCATATCCGCAGGTACTACTTTTGATTCTATTCCTGAGAATTACGTTTGCCCTGTATGTGATGCCCCGAAGGCGGATTTTAAGGAAACATTCTTAAGTGCCGCCATCTAAAGCTGTTTCATAGGGCTATTACTACCAATGCTCTATAATGAGATAATCTTCCTTGTTTAAAGTGTTTTTGAGCGAATCTGGAATTGTTCTTCTGGGCGTATCTTGATCCAGTTTAAAGCCCCTATTGCCTGGAGGGGTTATGAGGGGCATTGTGCCTGTTTCTTCGCTTAAAAAATCTCCTTGGTCTTGCATCCATTTGAACATGTCTTCCGTTAGTCTATCCTTAATGACGGCATAGTAGGTATCTGTTGCTAGATTATGCAGCTCATAAGGGTCGTTTTCCAAATCGTATAATTCTTCAAAAGGTTCCTCTTTAAAGGCTAGGGCTCCTCTTCGTATGAATACATTGATATTCGGATTGTTTCCAAGATTCTTTTCCACCACTTCCACAGCATTAAAATTCCTGATGTATTTGAAACGTTTATCACGTATCATCCGTGAAGGAAATACCTCGGATTTGAGAATATTTTGATTCGTTCGTACGCCGTAGACATATGGGTTGATTTCTACATTTTCGCCTTTAAGTAGTGGTAAGAAACTTTTGCCGTCCATATCTTCTGGCACTTCGCCACCGGCAATTTTTATAAACGTAGGAAGTACATCGGTATAATGTATAAGTTGCTCAGTGGTGGTGTTTGGTGCTATTACCTTGGGCCATCGTGCAACAAAAGGTACTTTTAACCCCACATCTTTTACCGTAAACTTGCCAGATACGCCATGGTCCGCACTATAAATAAACAAGGTATTTTCCTTGTCTAAATAAGTGTCCACCAAATCCAATACCGTAGTTAATTGTGCATTATCCTCTGCTATGCTACGGTAGTAACCTGCTTTGCTTTTTAAGAACTTTTGGTTGTTACTTTGAACTTTATTAAACGGAAAGAGTTGAATATCCTCCGGGTTGACCTCAGGCACATCGTAATATTCCGCATGCGGATAGGCCGAGGCGATCAGCATGAAAAATGGTTTTTTAGTTTTTTTGAAGTAGGCTTCTATACTGTCTGTTGGGACGTACTTTCGAGGTCCGGTGGACTTTTCGATGTTGTCCCAGGCTACGTCCCAATCGTATACCCGCTCTGGGGCAATATGGCTTTTACCGGCCCTAATGACCTCATATCCCAAATCTCGCATGTACTTCGTAATACTTACTATATTCGGTCTGGTACGCGTGTGGTTTGCGAAACATCCATTTTTTAGGGGATATTTTCCCGTGAGTAGTTGAGACCTACTTGGTGCGCATATGGCTTGTCCCGTAAAAGCGTTTGAGAAAAGTATCCCTTCCGATGCCAACTGGTCAACTGCTGGGGTCTTTACCTTTTCATTCCCATAACAGCCATAATCATAGACGTCTTGGTCATCAGATAGGTAAAAAATAAGATTTGGTTTTTCGGCAACCTGCACGGTGCTTTCCTTTGTTAGCGGATTTTTATGCGTTTGTCCGCAACTTGTCACTATAAAAATTACAGATCCAATCAAACTACCTGTAAATCGAATTTTAATCATAAATTGATTTCTGTTTTGTTGATAATTCTATGTGGAATACGCATTTCTGTTCTATTGGATAAATTTCACTGGTCTAGGTTTTTATAATAAACGAAATTAAAGTGTTTCACTAAAAATCCTCTATCATCAATTAAGACCATAGAGGATTTAAACAAACTACTAAAATCTAAATCTTAATTTGGACTAGGATAAGGCTGATTCCTAACGGGATCATTTAAACTATGTCCGATACCATTATTAAAAACATAATTATAATTTCTAATCCTTTCGTTATTACCTCCACCTGTTGCGGTACCGGGTAATGGTGCAGGACTTCTATTGACGTCAACACGCAACCTGTCGTCCCTTCTTAATACGATTTTACCTGCTTCTCCAGGTATCAGGGTTTGGAACTCATAATTGACTCCAAACTCTTCCAAGGGATCGTTTTGGGTTACATAGGTGGTAATGATATGATATTGTAAAATCAATCTTAACACGTCAACATCCGCTCTTGCCATGACCTCTGCAGGAGTTTCTCCGTCTTCAACATCGGCTGAACCCGTAACCAAGGCGATAACATCTCCATTTCCTGTGAAGGCGTTGTTGTTGAGCATTAGAAAAGTTCTGCCACCATTGGCGGTATTGTATTCATCTACCATACCTGCAGCCTGGATGGCCGCGGCCATATAGTTATAGTTGTCCCCTACCAATTCACCATCTTCGTTAAGGGCATTGACTTGTGGTAGATTGAAGAACTGCCAGGCCGTTAGTTCGGCAAAAGGATCACTTAGGTCCACATCCGGTTCAAAAACGAAACGTTCTTGCAAGTCTAAATCACAACCTGTTATTAGGAGGGTTAGACTTAGAAGCCCCCAAATTGTTATATTTTTTATTTTTTTCATTGTTACTAGTTTTAGGTCAAAAATGATTAATATCCTGGGGTCTGGTCTAACATAGGATTCTCTACGATATGCTCGTCAAATATTGGGAATAATAGTCTTTCCTGGGTGAGCGGAACTCCGCCACTCAAGGTATCCAATATAGGATTCATTACTTCCAATGCTCTATTAGTTCTGCGTAAATCCCACCATCTTTGGGCCTCACCCAGTAATTCTAACTGACGTTCATCCAGTATAAAAATTTCGCGTTCATCTTCCGTTGCCCCAAACTCAGCCTCATCCACTAAGGGCAATTGTCTTGCGGTCCTGAATTCATTGATGATCTCTAAAGCTCTTGGCGCATTGCCCAAACGATTTTCTACTTCTGCTAGATAAAGTAAGATACCGGCATAACGGTAAAGTACAATATCGGTATCATCTAAACTTACGTTGTAGTTGAATTTGTTGTACTTGGCCAATCTGGCATTGCCAACCCCTTTTGCCTCAAGATTGGTGAACTGTTCCCTGCATAAATAATATCTGTAATCACCATAGATAAATTCCCCGGTCTCTAAATCAGTAAGTATTGGGTCCGTATCTGGATACTTGGTTACCCAACCTAAAGAGTCAATTGGAAATTTATCTCTCCATTTGTTCTCTAACGCCGGTGATAAGGTAAAGGAAGGTATACCTGCAAAGAACAGGGAAAAGACGCCAGACCTGTTTGCATTACCGGTGCCCTGGGACTCGTCTAAACTATATCTTAGGGACATTATTAATTCGGGTCCTTCTTGTATTTTCAATGGACCATCACTCTCTGAATTAGGGTCAAAAGGATTACCGTTATCATTTAAAAATTGATTTTGCCATTCTACGGGAGAAGAGGCTAAGCTAAATCTATTGCTTTCAACTATCTTTAACAGGGCCTCCTTCGTCTTTTCGTCATCGCCTAAAAAGCCATAGACATCTGCTTGTAATCCCCAAATACTTGTGAGTGAAAAACGGAATCTATTCGTTAGACTACTTAAATCCATATTCTCTTCTGCAGCTAACATATCAGGAACTATAATTTCGTTAATAATAGTCTGCGCATCTGTACGGGAACGTTGTAAGTCTTCTGGAACTCTAGTGGGTTCAGTGAAAACAGGTACAGACCCCCAAACGCGAACGGCTTGGAAATAGGCATATGCCCTTAGCGCTTGTGCTTCTGCAAGGAGATTGGCATCGAAACCTTCAATATTCGGAATATTGGCAATAGCCTCGTTAGCTCTATTGATCATTCCGTAGAAATCGTTCCAGCGCAATGCAGGAGTGTTGCCAGAGGTTACGTCGTTAGTGGTCAACTCTATATTATTTGCGTTGGCCCCATCATTACCGTTGATATAGCTATCTCCCCTGAACTCTCCCCATAAATAATGTTTCACTCTAAAGGCAGGTTGCATGGCGTCATAGATACCAATTACTGCTGCTGAGGCGTCATTATTGTTTCTGTAAAAGTTTTCTGGATCTATTTCGCTTATGGGCGATTCATCAACGAGTTCTTCACAAGATAGTATACTACCCAATATTAGAAATAAGGGTAGTAAAGTTGATATATACCTTTTCATATTCTCAATTTTCATGTGTGATAAATTTAAAATTTAAAATTAGCTCCAAAAATTACTTCTCGATCATTAGGGAACCTAAGATTATCCAGACCAGGTTGTAAAGGGTTTCCTCTGGTTCCCAATTCCGGATTGTAACCTGGGTAATTGGTCCATGTTAACATATTATTTCCAGAGACGAAGAAAGAACACTTCTTAATAAATCCTAACTTATCCAAAATAGATTTAGGTAAGTCATAGCCTAGGCGAACAAAACGCAGTTTTATAAAGCTACCGTCCGTTACAAAAAAGCTGTTGGGTCTATCCCTGTTTTGGGGTACCCTATTTAGTCTTGGATACACCGTAACATCACCTGGGTTCTGCCACGCACC
Source organism: Maribacter sp. MJ134 (assembly GCF_003970695.1). Taxonomy (NCBI): domain Bacteria; kingdom Pseudomonadati; phylum Bacteroidota; class Flavobacteriia; order Flavobacteriales; family Flavobacteriaceae; genus Maribacter; species Maribacter sp. MJ134. The sequence goes on along the minus strand of NZ_CP034570.1, from coordinate 2,436,878 downwards.
TTCAATACGTCTTGGGCCCGGGGTTTCGTTGGCCGAGTTCAAATCGTTTCTTAGTTCGTCCCAACGTCTCCAAGTGTCATTTCCAAGGGTAAAATCGAACAAGAAGCTTAAGCTTAGATTTTTGTACGCAAAATCATTGGAAAAACCACCAAAGGCCGTTGGAAGACCATTACCGATGACTTGTCTGTCAGCATTAGTAATTACAAAATCACCATCCACATCGTCCCAAATGATATCTCCACCTTCAGCTACACGCCCATCGTTTCTTATCTGGTTGACATCACCTGTAAATTCTGAACCGTTGAGTGTATAGTTAACAAAATCACCTGCTGCATCAAAATTTGGAGTTAGCTGTACTCCATCGTCCGTGAATGCGTTTGATTCATCATATTGGAAAACACCCAAATTCTTAAAACCAAATATATTACCTATAGACTCTCCTTCTTCTATGATATAATCTCCTGATTGAAATGGTGTTCCGCCTGCAAGTCTGGTAACTTCATTTTCTTGAAAACTGATGTTAAAATTACTGTTCCAGCTAAAGTTCTTTGATTGGATTATGGTCCCACCAATGTTCAAGTCAATTCCTTGGTTACGAACGGCACCCACGTTTTGGCGAATTCCGCCAAATCCAGACTCCTCTGGTAAGGGTACGTTCGCTAAAAGATCTTCAGTATCCTTACGCCACACATCAACGTTAAAGGTTAATCTGTTCCTGAACATGCCAAGATCTAAACCTATATTGGTTTGGTTGGTACTTTCCCAACTCAACTCAGGATTTCCTAGTCTTGTCGGCCTAACTCCACTAATACCATCATAGATAGCACCTGGTTCAAAAGCCGAAGTAAATTCGTAGTCCCCGATCCTATCATTACCTGTCTCTCCATAACTTGCTCTAATTAAAAGATTGTTTACGGTAGTATTTCCTTTTAGGAATCCTTCATTACTAACTCTCCAACCAATAGAGCCCGATGGGAAATAACCAAATTCGCGATTTTCTCCAAAACGGGACGATCCGTCTCGTCTTACCGTGGCACTGAATAAGTACTTGTTGTCAAAGTCATAGTTGAAACCGGCGAACAGTGAAAACAAGTTACTTCTGGTATTGAAAGTTTGCCCGGCATTTATTGCGAGACCGTCCGGATCTACATTGTTAAAGGTTTGAATGTCCTCGGAGACAAAAAGGGCGTTGGAAATACCAAATTCTTCTTGATATCGCTTTAAAATCTGCATACCTGCGAAAGCTGATACACTGTGTTTCCCGAAGGTATTCGTATAGTTCATGAAATTTTCTTGCTGAATGTCATAATCTATTCTATCCCGGAAGCTTGCCAGAGGATTCGTATTTCTTGGATTTAGAACCAGTAAAGGTTGAAAATCATTGTTTCTTCTTAGTCTAAAATTAATTCCCAAGGTAGATTTTATGGATAACGAGGGCGTTATCTTATACTGGATAGAGTTAAAACTTTGTCCCCTCCAAGTTCTTAGTTGAAGTTGTCTTAAGTTGGCCTCAGCCAGTGGATTTTGACGACCAGCAATTTCTGGTGTAAAATCCCCATTGGGTTCCAATACCGGAAAATAGGCGATACGTTCTACCAATTGCTGAAAAACCTGATTTTCACTTAAACCGCTGAACTCCTCGAAGGAAGCATTAAAACTGGAGCTTACGGCCAATTTTTTGTTTGGTGTAAAATCCAACTTGAACCTGGTATTGATTCTTCTAAAATTGCTATTTACTACGATACCATCTTCGTTTAGGAAACCGGTATTCCAATAGGCCTTTAATTTTTCGCTACCGGCAGCTACAGCTACGTTCACTTGATTTCTAAATCCTGCCCTTGTAATTAAGTCCTGTAAGTCAAAGGAATTTCTCAACAGCAGATTCAAAGAATCACGGTCATTACCTGTTGGATTTTGTCTTTGGGCATCCGTACGTCTCACGTCCTCATAGAATAAACGTTGTCTTGTGTTGGCTACCGGAATGGCACCATTAAGACTATTAATACCAGTAACTACGTTCACATCTAGGCTTACGTCTCCAGACTTACCGGATTTTGTGGTAATCAATACCACCCCATTTGCACCTCTTGTACCGTAGATGGCCGTTGTAGCACCATCTTTTAATACTTCAAGGGAAGCAATGTCATTTGGATCTATGTTGTCTATGTTGTCTAATTGTTGACCGTCTACTACATATAAAGGCCCTGTGCCGCCCGCACTAAAAGTAGAGGTACCCCTTACCCGGATATCAAAACCAGCACCGGGACCACCATTGGTGGCAATCTGTACACCGGCCAAACGACCCTGAACACCTTCAAAAGCATTTGTGGGAGTCACTTCGGCGATATCTTCCGATTTAACAGAAGATAATGCGCCCAATACCTTTTCTCTAGATACCGTAGCGTAACCAATAACAACTACTTCGTCTAAATTCTCGGTATCTTCTTCCAGTACAACGTTCATGTTGGCAGCATTAACGGTTACCTCCTTAGTGTTAAAACCAATATAGGAGAAAACCAAAACTCTAGACCCTGGTACTAGCCTAATAGTATAGTTACCATCAAAATCGCTGGACATTCCGTTAGTAGTATTTTTTTGAACAACGTTTACACCCGGTAAAGGTTCTCCGTTTACATCGGTTACTGTTCCTGTAACCGTTTGTACCTGTGCAATAGCGAAAGAGCTAAAGAGAATACACAGGATAAGGGTTAAAAAAACAGGAAGACCGGTATTGCGCAATCTTCTGGTATACTTTTTCTTCATTTCCAGTTTAGTTTTGTTAAAATTGAGTTATTCTTATTTCATCAAAAAAGAGCCTTGATATTTTTCAATCGAATAATTAAAAAGGAAATTGACTGATGAATTCTTAACAATTATATAAACTAGCCTTCGTGAAGGCATCCTGTACTGTACGGTAAAGATGATAGAGTTTTTTGTGCTAATTGGAGTGCAAAGAACATTATATATTCATAAATAATTGATAATCAAATTATTATGTGAATAAAAAGTAGTATTTAATTTTTTTTACCATCAATCTATATTAACATTTGTGAAATACGATTAGGTGTGATTAGAATGTTTCTAGGTATTTTCTGGTTTAATAAACCATAATGATATCAAACAGAGAATCGGTCGATAAAATTAAAATCGTTTTTTATTTCTTGGGGCTTATTATTTAAGATCATTTTAGCGGCTTCTTCACCCATGTTTTTAAAATTGGTGCTAATTACAGTAATCCCCAACAGTTCTTTAAGAGGCGTGTCGTTATAAGAAATGATACCAATGTCCTCTCCTAATTTGTAATGCCTGTCCCTACTCTGTTTTACTAAATTAACCAAATCCGATTCTTCTATGGTAATGTACAAATCTCCCAACTGTAGTTCCATACTGTCATAGATTTCATCTAAAATCTCATAATCGATATCATGTTGTATGCAGAACCTTTTAAAACCGGTAACGATACCTTGTGGATAAGGATACACTCCCTTACTTGGGTAAACTAAAATTATTTTCTTGTATTTCTCGAGTTTTTCCAGACCGGCTGTTAAGGCATTATAAATGTCTTCGGTAAAATCTTGATAAATTCTACCAGCCTCCTTGGATAAACTTTTAAGATTACGGTCCATGATAATCAACTTTCCCTTGGGTATCGAATGGATTGCCTTAAGAATCTCATCCGTACAACCCATATGCTGCAAGTTTTCATTTTTAAAATGGGGCATGATGACATAATGGTCGTAAAGGTGTTTTTTGTTTTCCAATATGGTGCTGAAAACCAATGGTTCACAGTGGTAAATATCTAAATCAACATGCACATTTGCACCCAAACTGTTAACAAAGGAGTTGAAAATACGCATTTTATAGGTGCTTAATTTATTGATTAAGAAAAGCACCTTGATTTTTACGGAAAGATCGGTTTTAGCGATATAATAACCCTTTCCTTTAACGGAAACAATAATATTCTGCTCTTTTAGAAGTCCATAGGCTTTCTCAACCGTATCTCTGGACAGGAGATATTCTTCACTGACCTCGTTTATGGAAGGTATTTTTTCTCCCATACCTAGTGTGCCCTTATGGATACTGTTTATAACGGAATCCATCACTTGCTTATACTTCGGAATTCGAGACTCTGTGTTTATATCTATATACTCTAGTCTTTCCACCTTAAATTGTTTACTATTGATTTAAAATTGTACTTTTTATAAAGTTATTTAAAAAAACAAAACTAGGTATTTACCTTGGATTATTTATTTTTTCGAAATTGTACCTGTCAGCATAGTACAGGATGCTTGGTTTTTTTTCATAATCTATTTTCGTTGACAAGCATCTTATAAAAATAAAGTTTAATGCAGGTTAAGACATACAAGCACGTAGATTATCTTTGGGATGAAGCCAAAGCAGCCAAACTAGGCGACAATCAAGTAAAATTATTCCTATATAGGTCCAATATTCTTGGAGCGGACCTAAGAATCACAAATTACGGTGGTGGTAATACCAGCTGTAAGACCATGGAGAAAGATCCCTTGACAAATGAGGAGGTAGAGGTCATGTGGATCAAAGGTTCTGGAGGAGACATAGGTACACTGACCAAAGCTGGAATTGCTGGCCTGTATACAGAAAGATTGCGAAATCTTAAGGATGTTTACGGCGGTTTGGAAGATGAGGATAGAATGGTGGGACTTTTTAACCACTGTATCTATGATTTGGATAGTAAGGCTCCGTCCATTGATACACCATTACATGGACTGCTACCATTCAAGCATATTGATCATTTGCATCCGGATGCGCTTATTGCAGTAGCTGCCGCAAAGGATAGCGAAAAGGTGACCAAGGAAATTTGGGGAGATACCATGGGCTGGGTTCCATGGCAGCGTCCTGGTTTTGACCTAGGCTTACAATTAGAGAAATGTTTAAATGACAATCCTGGTATTCGAGGAATAGTTTTGGGTAGTCATGGATTGTTTACTTGGGGAGATACTTCTTACGAGTGCTACATCAATAGTCTTGAAGTTATTGAAATGGCATCCCAATTCATTGAGAACAAGATAGAAGAAAACGGAAGTGTTTTCGGGGGACAAAAACTGGAAAGTCTTCCAAAAGAGGAACGCTTGGAAAAAGCCGCTCAATTAATGCCTTTACTTAGAGGCCTATGCTCATCCGAAAACGGAATGATCGGTCATTTTAACGATAGTGACGTTGTTCTAGAATATATCAATAGTAATGATTTAGAGCGTCTAGCGCCGATGGGGACTTCTTGCCCGGACCATTTTTTAAGGACCAAGATTCAGCCCTTGGTATTGCAGTTAGATGCCAAACAAGACCTGAGTAACTCTGATGAAGTACTCAATATGTTGAAGCCGGCCTTTGCGCAGTACCGAAAGGAATATCAAGAATATTATGACAATCATAAACGCGCTAATAGTCCCGCAGTAAGGGATGCTAACCCGGTCATTATAATCTATCCTGGAGTAGGGATGTTCAGCTTTGCCAAAAACAAACAGACTACCCGTGTCGCAAATGAATTTTATGTGAACGCCATTAACGTAATGCGCGGTGCTGAGGCAATAACGGAATACACTTCATTGCCAAGACAAGAAGCATTCGATATAGAATATTGGTTGTTAGAAGAGGCAAAATTGCAGCGAATGCCCAAAGAAAAACCTTTATCAAGGAAAGTTGCTCTGGTCACCGGTGCAGGAGGAGGCATAGGCAAGGCCATTGCGGATAAACTTGCAGAAGAAGGGGCGAATGTGGTGCTCACCGATATAGCTGAGGACAGGTTAGAAGAGGCGGTGGCCACTTATCCTAGGGATACGGCTAGCTATGCTCTTTGTGATGTAACCGATAGCGACTCTATTGCCGAAGCGTATAAAAAAGCCTCATTGGAATTTGGAGGTGTAGATATCGTGGTACATAGTGCAGGATTGGCAATTTCCAAACCACTGGAAGAAACCACCCAGAAAGATTGGGACATTCTGCAGAATGTGCTTGTAAAAGGGCAGTTTGAGCTGGCAAAGCAGGCGGTTGCCATCATGAGAGACCAAGGTTTAGGTGGTAATTTTATCAGTATAGCCAGTAAAAACGGATTGGTTTCCGGACCAAATAATGTAGGTTACGGTACTGCTAAGGCTGCACAACAGCACATGTCAAGACTCCTTGCTGCAGAACTCGGTAGTGATAAAATAAGGGTCAATGTAGTAAACCCTGACGGGGTCATTGTCGGTAGTAAGATATGGGAAGGAGAATGGGCTGAAGGTCGCGCCAAGGCCTACGGTATTACTGTCGAAGAATTACCTGCGCACTACGCCAAAAGAAATTTATTGAACGAGATAATCTATCCAGAAGACATTGCCAACGGGGTTTTTGCCTGTGTTGGTATTTTGGACAAGACTACAGGAAATATTATCAATGTAGATGGCGGTATGGCCAATGCATTTGTACGATAGTTGTTAAGTTAGTTTTCTTAAGCTTCCAAGGGCACTCGTCTTTGGAAGCTTATTTTTAAAAAGAGAGGTACGAGATATGAGAATAGATATAAATCAATTAGAACAGGTCAATAAGAACAGTCTTTCCGGTCATAATGATAGGTTTAATTTTTTAGCGGATAGCTTATCAAAAGAGGGTAAGGATGTTTCTGGAATTATAGAGAAAATCTCAAAATTTCAGGTGGCCATTCCAAGCTGGGCCTTGGGTGCCGGTGGAACGCGTTTTGGGCGTTTTGGATTTCAAGGTGAGCCTAGTAATTTGGAGCAGAAAATTGATGATGTAGGTATCTTACACCGTCTTACGCAAACGGCAGGTGCCGTATCTTTACATATTCCTTGGGACGTACCCAATGATTATACAGCGATAAAAGAATTGGCTTCATCGCACAATATTCTTTTTGATGCGGTAAATTCCAACACATTTCAAGATCAGGCCAATGCCGAACATAGTTATAAATTCGGTTCCCTGTCCAATACAAGCAAGGCTTCCCGAGAGCAAGCCATTGCACATAATATCGATGTTATAAAAATCGGGGATAAGTTAGGTTCCAAGAGTCTTACCGTTTGGTTGGCCGATGGTTCAAATTTCCCCGGACAGAGCAACTTTCAAGCGGCATTGCAGAACACCGAGGATAGTTTAAAAGAAATTTATAAAGGTTTGCCAGATGACTGGAAACTCTTTATAGAATATAAACCCTATGAGCCAAACTTCTATAGTACTGTAATTCAGGATTGGGGTACTTCTTTTATGCTGGCCAATGCCTGTGGCGATAAAGCGTATACACTTGTGGATTTAGGACATCACTTGCCCAATACCAATATTGAACAGATTGTTTCTACCCTAATGTTAAAGGGTAAACTTGGTGGTTTTCACTTCAATGATAGCAAATATGGAGATGATGATTTAACCGTAGGTAGCGTAAAACCCTACGCACTTTTCTTAATTTTCAATGCCTTGGTGTACGGTATGGAGAATAATCCGCAGAATCCATATCCTGCTTGGATGATAGACGCTAGTCACAACCTTAAGGATCCTTTAGAAGATCTAATTCAATCTTTGGAGGCCATACAAGAAGCTTATGCAAAAGCTTTAATAGTAGACCAAAAAGCACTTCAAGAGGCACAGTTAAACCATGATGTGGTTACCTGTCAAGAAATACTACAAGATGCGTACCGCACGGACGTAAGACCTTTGTTGGAAAAAGCGAGACTTAACGCTGGTGGGGTGATAAACCCAATAACTGCTTACAGGGAGTTGGAAATACGAAAAAAACTAATACAGGAGCGAGGCGCTAACTCGGTGGCATCCGGACTATAAGGCAACACATATGAAAACCGACGTAACCGCAGTATTTGATATAGGTAAAACGAATAAAAAATTCTTTCTCTTCGATAAGGATTATCAAGAAGTGTATAGAGAATATAATCGTTTTGAAACTATTAAAGATGAAGATGGTCATGAAACGGAAGACCTAGCATCTTTACAAACGTGGTTAAAGGAAGTTTTTGATAGAATTCTAAAGACGGACAAGCACAATATCACGGCCATCAATTTTTCTACTTATGGTGCCAGTTTTGTCCATTTGGATAAAAATGGAAAAGTATTAACGCCTTTATATAATTACACAAAACCACTGGATAAAGAAATCGTTGAAGATTTCTATAAAAAGTACGGTCCTAGAGAGGAATTTGCCAAAACGACAGGTTCATCGGATTCTGGTATGCTCAATTCTGGAATGCAATTATATTGGTTAAAGCATACGAAACCAGATGTTTTCAAGAAAATTGCCTTTTCACTTCATCTTCCACAATACATTAGCTATGTATTTACGGGAATACCCTTGAGTGAATATACGAGTATAGGTTGCCATACGGCAATGTGGAATTATAGTAAGAAAGATTATCACGATTGGATTTACAAGGAAGGGTTAGACCATATTTTACCCCCTATCGTCTCTACGGAGACCAGTATCAATATGAACTATAATGGAAAGCGCATCAAGCTTGGTGTAGGTATTCATGATAGTTCGGCAGCTTTACTTCCCTATGTAAGAAGTATTAAAAAGAAATTTATTTTGGTGTCGACCGGAACCTGGAGTATCGCCTTGAATCCGTTTTCGGAAAAGTTGCTCTCTGAGGAAGATATTAAAAAGAACTGTATCAACTATATGCGCATCAATGGAAAACCTGCAAAGGCAAGTCGCATCTTTCTGGGTAATGAATACAGTTTACAGGTAAAGGAGCTGGCCGATTATTTTAAGGTTTCAAAGGATTTTCACAAGTCCATTGCTTTTAATTATGATACTTTTTTTGCCATTATAAAGGATTTTAAATTTTGCTTTAGATGGAAAAGTATTGAAGACAATAATATGCCTGCGGAAACAAAATTTGGGTATGATAAATTTGAACATGCCTACCACCAACTAATGATTGAACTGGTTTTGCTACAGGTAGAAAGTATCAAAGTTGCAGCAGGAGACGATATCATCGAAAAGCTTTATATTGATGGTGGTTTCAGTGATAATGACGTATATATAAAACTTGTTTCTCACTATCTAAGAAACATGGAGTTAAGAACAACCGATTCCTCTTTAGGGTCTGCCTTGGGGGCTGCGATTGCAATATCGGATGCTAAGCTCAATTCGAAGTTTTTGAAGAAGAATTATTCGTTAAAAAAACATATTCCTTTCATTTTAAAATAAGTAGTTGCTATATGGCCAAGGAGTTTAATCCCGATTACCCGTCCATGGACGATTTAAGAAATAAGGCTATGCGAAGAATACCAAAATTCGCATTTGAATATCTAGACGGCGGTTGTAACGAAGACGTTAGTATTTCTAGAAATACGAAAGAAATACGTGATGTTCAACTACAACCCAGATATCTCAGGAATAAAGGTATAAGTTCTACGAAGACAAAAGTTATGGGAATGGAGTTTGACGCTCCTTTTGGTATAGCACCTGTGGGGTTACAGGGCCTTATGTGGCCCAATTCCCCAGAAATATTGGCAAAGTCCGCCTTCAAAAATAACATCCCCTTCATTCTTAGTACGGTGACCACGATGAATATTGAGCGTGCTAGTGAGCTTACAGAGGGTAATGCTTGGTTTCAGCTTTATAATCCTGCAGAGGATAGTCTTAGAGACGATATTATAAATAGAGCGGCCGCTGCAGAATGCCCGGTTTTGGTGCTGCTTTGTGATGTGCCAACATTTGGTTATCGCCCTAGGGATATAAGAAATGGTTTGGCCTTACCGCCTAAAATGTCGGTAACCAATATCATGCAAATATTGGGTAAACCCACATGGGCATTTAATACCTTAAGGTACGGACAACCAACTTTTGAGACCCTTAGGCCTTATACACCAGAGGGTTTAAACCTTAAACAACTAGGTCAATTTATGGATAAGACCTTTTCTGGCCGATTAAACGAAGAAAGAATAAAGCCCATACGGGAAAAGTGGAAAGGGAAATTGGTATTGAAGGGTGTTGCTTCGGAACAGGATACGCAAGACGCTATTAGATTAGGCTTTGATGGTATTATCGTTTCCAATCATGGTGGCAGACAGTTAGATGCAGCGGAATCCACGATAAACTCACTCGCTGGTATTGCCGCCAAGTATGGCGACCAAATAGAGGTAATGATGGACAGTGGTCTGCGCTCAGGTCCGGATATCGCTAGAACTATGGCTACTGGAGCCAAATTCACCTTTATGGGAAGGTCTTTTCTCTACGGTTGTGGTGCTCTTGGAAATCAAGGAGGAGACCATACTATTTCCATGTTAAAAACTCAGTTTAAGCAGGTCATGGACCAACTATGCTGTGAACGTGTAGAAGACTTGCCCAAGCATTTGATAAACAACTAAAACCAACCTAAAATGAGCCAACATAACATCGAGGAAGAAATAGAGGAAATCGCGGGAGGGGAATTTGAGAGAGAACCCATTCCACAATCTAAACTAAAAGGTTGGAAAAGTTTTCTTGGGATGTACGCAGGCGAACACGCAGCAGGTACGGAATTCATGATCGGTCCCTTATTCCTAACAGCAGGGGTTAGTGCCTTCGATTTAATTGTTGGACTATTGTTGGGTAACTTATTGGCGGTGCTTAGTTGGCGATTTTTAACGGCAAGGATTGCGGTTGAAAATAGATTAACGCTTTATTACCAATTGGAAAAAATCTGTGGAAAAAAATTAGTCATCGGTTATAACTTAGCGAACGGAATTTTGTTCTGTTTTCTAGCGGGTGCAATGATAACGGTGTCTGCCACTGCTGTTGGTATTCCGTTTGATATGGAAATGCCTAAACTAACGGATACCACACCCAATGGTGCTACATGGGTTATTATAGTAATACTTATTGGAGCGGTAATTTCCTTAATTGCCTCCAAAGGTTACGATACGGTTTCAAAGGCGGCCAATTGGATGTCGCCAGTTATCGTGCTTGCATTTATTGCCTGCGGCGTAGTGGCTTTGAACCAACTCGGAGTAAAGAATTTTTCTGATTTTTGGAATATTTGGGGAGAGGGTTCAGAACCGTTCCCAGGGCAGTTAAAATATACGTTTTGGCATGTTGTTATCTGGTCTTGGTTCGCTAATGCGGCCATGCATGTGGGCATGTCCGACTTATCGGTATTCCGTTTTGCAAAAAAAGAAAGTGCTGGTTGGACAACCGCCGCAGGGATGTACGTAGGTCATTATATGGCCTGGATAGCTGCAGCTTTGTTGTACGCCGTCTATTTGAAATCCCCAGAGGCACAAGCCTTTTTATCTAGTGGAGAGGCACCTCCGGTGGCACCGGGACCATTGGCCAATAACGCCATCGGTATTTTTGGAATCATTGCAGTAGTTTTAGCAGGATGGACCACCGCCAACCCTACCATCTACAGGGCAGGATTGGCATTCCAGGCTATTATGCCTAAAGTGTCTACATTTTGGGTCACCATAATAGCGGGAACGGTGGCAACGGTTGCCGGCTTATTTCCGGCGTTTGCAATGAAATTGTTGGGTTTTGTGGCCTTGTACGGATTTATCTTAGCTCCGTTTGGTGCCATTATCGTCTTTGAACATTTCTTTCATAAACAAGTGGGTATTGTAAAGAACTACGCCGAAATAGCAAATCTTAAATTTAATAAATCTGTTTTTTTAGCTTGGGCGATTAGTTTTGGATTGTTCTATTTTATATCGCTTCAGTTTGATGTTTTTCTGTCTTTTGTTACCTTACCAGCATGGCTTTTATGTGGAATCTTGTTTTTACTGTTCAGTAAAAAATTTCAAAAGAGTGCTGAGATTGCTTAGTAATTTTGGATTAGAAAGAATGTACTTTTTTAATCCCTATAGTGAACCGGATGAAAATAAAGAAAGGTTAATTTTAAATGCTAAATATTAACTCCTTCTATTAATTAAATAAATTGAATGAAAAAAGTAGTGACTTTCGGAGAAATTATGCTCCGCTTATCCCCTCCTGGATTTTTAAGGTTTTCTCAAACCAATAGTTTTGATGTGGTCTACGGTGGTGGTGAATCCAATGTCGCCGTTTCACTAGCTAATTACGGTGTTCCTGTAGAATTCGTTACACGATTGCCAAAAAACGATATCGGCGAATGTGCCTTAATGGAAATGCGCAAGCGAAACGTTGGGACAAGCAATATTGTTTATGGAGGAGATCGTTTGGGAATATATTTCCTGGAAACGGGTGCGGTAAGTAGAGGTAGTAAAGTGGTCTATGACCGTGCGCATTCTGCTATCGCGGAAATTACCGCAGGCATGATAGACTGGAAGACCGTTTTTAAAGGGGTGGAATGGTTCCACTGGACGGGTATTACTCCCGCCATTTCGCAAGGAGCGGCGGATGCCTGCTTAGAAGCTGTGAAGGTTGCGAGTGAAATGGGTGTTACCATTTCTACAGATTTAAACTATCGCGCTAAGCTTTGGAAATATGGTGGTGATAGGGAGGCCATAATGACAGAGCTTACCTCGTATTGTGATATTATACTGGGTAATGAAGAGGATGCAGAGAAACATTTTGGGATTAAACCCGAGGGATTGGATATCACAACGCAGGGAGAACACGTAAAGGCAGAGGCCTTTTTATCTGTCTGTGAGCAGATGATGAAAAAATTCCCTCGTGCTAAAAAGGTGATTACTACCTTAAGAGGCTCCATATCCGCTTCACATAATAGTTGGGCAGGAGTTTTATACGATGGTAAAACAATGTTTAAATCTCCAGAATATCAAATTACGGATATTGTGGACCGCGTAGGTGGCGGTGACAGCTTTATGGGTGGATTGATTTACGGACTTTTGAAATATCCAGAGGATGACCAAAATGCACTTAACTTTGCAGTTGCAGCATCTTGTTTAAAACACACCATTAAGGGAGATGCAAACTTAGCTACAGTTGCTGAGGTAGAAAAGCTGATGAGCGGAGATGCCTCTGGAAGGGTAGCTAGATAAACTGAGTTATAAATAGTATTTTAATGGTATATATAACGGAGCGGTTTTCTGCTCCGTTATTTTTTAAAAATAGCGATATGGCACAATTTTCAAGGATTGAAGTGGCTTCTGTGATGAAGGAAAACGGTATGGTACCCTTATTTTACCATCCAGATATTGATTTGGGAAAAAATGTTCTAAAGGCATGCTATGATGGTGGCTCTAGATTAATGGAGTTTACCGCCCGGGGTGATTTTGCTTTTGAGGTGTTTTCGCAATTAAATAAGTATGCAATTGAAGAATTACCCGGGATGATTATGGGCGTTGGATCCATAACAGATGCAGCAGCAGCGAGTATGTTTATGCAAATGGGTGCAAATTTCATTGTTACGCCTTCTTTAAGAGAGGATATAGCCATTGCATGCAATCGTCGTAAAGTACTATGGTCACCAGGTTGTGGTTCTTTGACAGAAATCAATAAAGCAGAGGAAATGGGTTGTGAAATTATTAAATTATTTCCAGGTTCAACCTACGGACCAGGTTTTGTAAAGGCCATTCGTGGGCCACAACCATGGACGAATATTATGCCCACGGGAGGGGTGTCTACAGAGGAATCAAATTTAAAAGGCTGGTTTGATGCCGGTGTTACCTGCGTAGGAATGGGCTCGCAATTGATTAGCAAGGATATTTTGGCCAATAAAGACTATGAGGGTTTAAAAAATAGAGTGGTTACAACTCTAGCACTTATTAAAAAACTACGTGCGTAATATTTCAATATGAAGACATTTATCACGGACGATTTTTTACTGCAGAATAAGTTTTCAAAAAAACTGTATCATGGGTACGCTGCGGATTTGCCGATTATAGATTACCATAATCATTTACCTCCAAATGAAATTGCGGAAAACAGGGTATTCAAAAACATAACCCAGGTATGGTTGGCAGGAGATCATTACAAATGGCGAGCCATGCGTGCTTTGGGTATCAACGAAAAGTATATTACAGGAGATGCATCAGATAAGGATAAATTTCTTAAATGGGCCGAAACGGTCCCATATACCGTTCGGAACCCATTGTATCACTGGACACATCTAGAGCTACAGCGTTATTTTGATATCGATACCTTATTATCGCCCCAAAACGCCGAGGAGATATATGACCGTACAGCATTTATGCTACAGCAACCGTCTAATCATACGGTTGGTTTACTACAAGAAAAAAAGGTTGAATATTTATGTACTACAGATGATCCAACGGATAGTTTGGAACATCATAAACATATTGGTAAACAGGAAATCTCACCTAAAGTATTTCCAACGTTTCGCCCAGATAAGGCTTATGCCATTGAGGACAGTGTCTCCTACATTCAATATGTTGAAAAGCTAGGAGCCGTTGTAGGAAGTGAGATAAAGAATTATGATGATTTATTATCGGCCTTAACACAGAGAATAGATTATTTCCATGAAGTAGGAGGCAGGTTGGCAGATCATGGTCTGGAGCAAATGTACCATGTTGATAAGGATAACTTTAATAGTGATGTGCTTTTTAAAAAGGCTATGGACAAGAAGAGCCTTAGTCCCGAAGAAGTTTATTTTTTCAAGGCTAAGATATTGTTATTTTTAAGTAGGGAATATCATAAGCGAAAGTGGGTTCAACAGTTTCATCTTGGTCCTATAAGAAATAATAATAAAAGATTATTGGCGAATTTGGGCCCTGATACTGGCTTTGATTCTATGGGAGATTTGCCTCAGGCTAAAACCCTGAGTGGCTTTCTCAATGAATTAGATAGTACAAACGAACTTACTAAAACAATACTTTATAACCTTAATCCCTCTTACAATGAAGTTTTTGCTACCATGGCAGGGAATTTTAACGACGGTAGTATTAAGGGTAAAGTGCAGTTTGGCTCGGCTTGGTGGTTTCTAGACCAGAAAGATGGTATGGAAAAGCAAATCAATACCCTTTCCAATATGGGCTTACTCAGTTGTTTTGTTGGGATGCTTACCGATTCTAGAAGTTTCCTTTCTTTTCCAAGACACGAATATTTCAGAAGAATTCTTTGCAATCTAATTGGTAGAGATGTGGCCAACGGTGAACTTCCGGCAGACGAAAAGTGGCTGGGGAAAATAGTTGGCGATATCTGTTATCATAATGCAAAAGACTACTTTGGACTCTAGCAGGGTAGTTTAGAATCGTAAACAAAACTTGTAATACCATGAAAACTGTAAAATGGGGTATCATCGGATGTGGTGATGTTGCCGAGGTAAAAAGTGGTCCCGCTTTTCAGAAAGTAAAACATTCGGAGTTGGTTGCGGTCATGCGACGTAACAAAACTAAAGCCGAAGATTTTGCGAAACGTCATAAGGTTCCCTTTCACTATGATACGGTAGAGGCATTATTAAGGCACAAGGCGATCAATGCGGTTTACATCGCTACACCGCCCTCAACACATTTGGAGTACACCCTAATGGCCTTGGATGCCGGAAAGGATGTCTATTTAGAAAAACCGATGACCTTAAATTTTGTGGAGGCCAAAATCCTTGCTGAGGCTCTAAAGGATACCACGCATAAACTTACCGTAGCTCATTATAGAAGAAAACTACCAGCGTTCTTAAAGGTAAAACAACTTTTGAATGAAGGCGTTATCGGTAAGGTTTCGAGTGCCGATATTCAAATACTACAACCTAAAAAATCAAACATAATTGCCGATACCGAAGACAACTGGCGATTGAATCCTGAGGTTTCGGGTGGCGGTTATTTTTACGATATCGCTCCGCATCAAATCGATTTAATGTATCATTATTTTGGAGCTATTGACGCCGTCTCCGGGTTTTCTAGCGCTGATGATAAAGCTGCATTAGTAGATGATGTGGTAAATGGAATTATCCGTTTTGAAAACGGGGTTCAGTTCAGGGGAATTTGGAATTTTACCGCATCCGAGCAAGACCAGAAGGACGAATGTATTATCTATGGCTCCGAGGGTAGCATCCATTTCTCATTTTATGGGGATGAGGTTCAATTAAAAAATAAGGAGGGTGAAAAAAGCTTCCCATTCCAAAATCCGAAACATATACAACAACCTATGATTACAGCCGTAGTGGATTACCTTTTAGACAAAACAGAGAATCCATGTCCGGTACAAGACGGGTTAGTTGTCATGAAGACCATGGAACAACTCTGCGGGCGCTTTTCTTAGAGTAAATTTTTATTTCCAGTTCAGTTGTAGGAGACTCAAATAGATATATCTAAGCGGTTTAAGTGGAAAAACCAAGGCTAAGTTTAAATATTTCTCTTTTTTAATTCCTTTACCGCATGGTCAGCCGCCCTTGCTGTTAAGGCCATATAGGTCAGTGAAGGGTTTTGGTTTCCAGAAGAGGTCATACATGCACCGTCCGTTACATAAACATTGGGTACTTCATGGATTTGATTATGTTTATTGAGTACTGAGGTTTTAGGGTTATGCCCCATACGTGCCGTTCCCATTTCATGGATTCCACCGCCCATATAAGAGTCTCTCTTAGTAGCTCTAACGTCCTTGAAACCTGAATTCTCAAGCATCTCCTGTGCTTGAACAATCCAATCTTTCTTCATTCTTTTCTCATTCTCCTTAAATTCAGCATCAAAAACGATTGTAGGAAGGCCATACTGGTCTAACTTGTCATAATTTAAGGTCATTTGATTCTCGTGATAGGGTAGTACCTCACCGAATCCACCAAGGTTTATGCGCCATCCGCCAGGTTTCAGCATGGCGTCTTTATATTCTTTACCATAGCCGTATTCTGGAATTACAGTACTGTAATCATTTCTTCCAGCACTTCCCTGATATCCATATCCACGAATAAAATCAACTTTTTCAGATTTTGCGTTCAGATTTCTGAATCTAGGGATATAGAAGCCGTTGGGTCTCCTGCCTTTATAGTATTTATCGTCGTAGCCATCTATTTTCCCCGATGCGCCCGCACCCAGTTGGTGGTCCATAATATTATGTCCGAGCTCTCCACTCGCATTACCCATTCCATTAGGAAATGCATCGGATTTGGATTGCATTAGAATAGCGGTAGAGGCCATTGATGATGCACAAAGGAAAATTACCTTAGCTTTAAACTCTAGTATTTCTTTTGTATTGGCATCTACTACTCTAACGCCTGTGGCTTTCTTTTTGTTCTTATCGTACAACACTTCGCATACAATGGAGTCTGGTCTTAAGGTCATATTCCCGGTAGCTTCGGCCATGGGAATGGTAGAAGAGTTAGAGCTAAAGTAGGCTCCATATGGGCAGCCTCTTTTACATCTATTTCTGTGCTGACAAGTTCCTCTTCCTGCACCAGGTTTTGTTCCCTCTGTGATATGTGCCACCCTTCCTATTGTCAGAACACGATCCTCATAATGGTCCGCTATTCCCTTCCTTAAATGTTCTTCCACACAGTTTAGCTCCATTGGTTTAAGGAAAACACTATCCGGTAGCTGAGGTAATCCTAAAGCTTCACCACTAATGCCCACATGTTTTTCAACATAGGTGTACCAAGGCTCAACATCTTTGTAACGTATGGGCCAATCCACACCTATTCCATCTTTGACATTGGCTTCAAAATCTAGGTCGGACCAGCGATAAGTTTGTTTTCCCCATATTAAAGAGCGGCCTCCAACTTGTGTGCCACGGATCCAATCAAAACGTTTTACTTCATCGTAGTCATGTTCAGAATCGTTA
Organism: Maribacter sp. MJ134; assembly: GCF_003970695.1. Lineage (NCBI taxonomy): Bacteria > Pseudomonadati > Bacteroidota > Flavobacteriia > Flavobacteriales > Flavobacteriaceae > Maribacter > Maribacter sp. MJ134. Next base: position 2,419,252 of record NZ_CP034570.1, on the reverse strand, counting down.
TTGAAAAAGTGTTTTGTAGTATTGTCCAGCCGCCACCGTAACTGCTTGCTATAGTCTTTCTTTTGTTCGGCGGTAAGAACGCCTGCATTTGGGATATCCCAAGGGTCTTGGTGCATGGTCGGGTAATCCAAAAGGTGGTTTACCATTCTGCCACGTTCCAGCACAAGGGTTTTTAACCCTTTTTCACAAAGTTCTTTTGCAGCCCAACCGCCGCTAATTCCTGTTCCTACTACAATGGCGTCAAATTCAGTTTCTGGATTTTTTAAAGGCATTCTTTAGTGTTTGAGTGTTACTAAAAGTACAAATTAGAACCTTTTAGGGTGTCCTGTAGTGTAAGGTGTACCTTGTTCTCCTTAGCAGACTTTACAACCCAAACTGTCTTGGCAACCACAGACTCAACTCTGGAAAATAGGTGACCAAAAACAATGCAAAAATCATGGCGATAAATAAAGGCAATAGCGGTTTCACTACTTTTTCAATAGAGGTCTTAGCTATTCCGACACCCACAAAGAGCACTGAGCCAACAGGCGGCGTGCAGAGTCCTATACAGAGATTCAGTACCATAATGATTCCAAAATGAACGGGGTCTAAGCCAAGCGCCGTAACGACTGGTAAAAAAATAGGGGTAAAAATGAGTACGGCCGGGGTCATATCCATAAATATTCCCACGAACAGCAACAGTAAGTTTATAATCAATAATATGACAATAGGATTATCGCTTAAGGCTAAAAGACCTGTACTTATCTCTTGTGGAATGTTTTCATAACTTAGTGCCCAAGACATGCTCATGGAGGCGCCTATGAGGAGCATAACTATGGCTGTTGTTCCAGCAGAATCTAACAGAATCTGAGGCATTTTAGGAAGGCTTATTTCTCGATATATCATTCCTAAGATAAAACTGTAGAGTACTGCAATGGCAGAGGCTTCTGTAGCCGTAAAAATTCCTGTAACGATACCTCCAATGACTACTACGAGCATAAATAGGCTAGGTAATGCATCCACGAAAGTCTTTAAAACAGCCTTTAAAGTGCTTCGTTTCCCAACTTTATATCCTTTTTTCTTTGCCCAGAAAGAGGCAACTATCATTAAAAAGAGTCCCGTTAAAATTCCCGGTATATAGCCTGCCAAGAAAAGAGCGGCTATAGATGCGCCACCACTGGCCAAGGAATAAACGATCAATACATTACTAGGGGGTATGACAAGACCTGTAGTTGCCGCAGTTATATTTACGGCGGCACCGAATTCCCTAGAATATCCTTCTTTTTCCATTTCTGGGCCAAGTATACTCCCCATTGCGGAAGCAGCGGCCATAGCAGAACCTGCTATGGCGCCCATAAGCATAGCCGAAATGATGTTAATTAAAGCTAAACCTCCTGGTAATGCACCTACTAGGGTTTTTGCGAAGGCAATAAGTCGATGGGCAATACCTCCCTTGTTCATTAGTTCTCCCGATAGAATAAATAAGGGTATGGCCAAGAGGGCAAAGCTATCCAATCCGGTGCCTATTCGCTGTGAAACGGTAGTGGCCGCAGGCAATATAGGTATGCTGACCAACAGGGTCAATAGCGATGAAATAGCGATGCTCCAAGCAACGGGCGTTCCTATGGCCAAAAGGCATATGAAACTGATAACTAATACTAGTATAGGTGCGTATTCCATGGCTTATTGTTTTTTGAGAATGTCCGAAAGTTTATAGTATATAATAAGTAGACCACTAATGGGGATGACCATGTATACGACAGCTAACGGAACTTGTAGGGCAGGGGAATTTTGACCCAGAACATAGGTAATATAGACCAGTCTAGAACCACCAATGACCATGGCCAGTAGGCAGAACAGAATTATCAATATGCGTACGATTAAGATCAATCGTTTCTGCATAGGTGGGCTCAAGCGGGTTGGTAGTACATCAATGGCCACGTGCATATTTCTGCCCGATATATAGGCAGCACCTAAAATACCGACCCAAATCATTAGATAACGCGCCAATTCATCCGTAAAGGAACTGGGTGAGCCTAGAATAAAACGACTGGCTACCTGCCAAAGCACATTAAGTACCATAATGGCCATAATGATTACCAGAAAATTGGCAAGTATCTTATCAATGGTTTTTCGTAGTTGCATACCTTGGTTGTTTAGTTGGTTGCTTGAATATCTTGTATCAGTTGGTAAAATTCTTTGTCCTCTTTGTACTTGTCAAAGGAGTCTTTTATTTTGTCCGAGAACAATGTTTTATCTGGTCTTATGATTTGTACGCCAGCTTCTTTAACAGCTTCCAAGGCTTCATTCTCTGCTTCTAACCAAAGTTTACGTTGGTACACTACAGATGTTTCCACGGCCTGCTTTAACCAGCCTTGTTCTTCTGGAGTTAGTTTATCCCATAAATAGGTTCCTGCCAAAAGAACGTCGGGGAGTACGGTATGCTCATCCAAGGTGTAATATTTAGCTACCTCGTAATGTCTGGACAGGTAAAAACTCGGAGGATTGTTCTCTGCCCCATCTACAACGCCTTGTTGTAATGCTGTGTACAGTTCACCCCAAGATATTGGGGTAGGGGAGCCACCCAAACCACTTACCATATCCATGGCGGTAACACTCTCCATGACACGTATTTTCTGTCCCTCTAGGTCTTCCGGGGTATTTACAGGTTTATCCTTAGTGTAAAAACTACGACTTCCGGCATCGTAATACCCTAATCCTTTTAGCCAATATTGTTCCCCTTCATTAAGTAGTTGCTGTCCTATGGGGCCATCGAGAACGGTAAAAGAATGTTCCCTATCCCGAAACAGAAATGGTAGTCCCAATACCTTCATTTTTGGTGCAAAGTTCTCTAAAACTCCTACGGAAACCTTGGTCATATCTAGGCTTCCAATTTGCAATAATTCTAAACACTGTCGTTCCGTTCCCAATTGTTGACTTGGATAGATTTCCAGTTTTAACTTTCCGTCGGATAACTTGTCCAAGTCTTCTCCCATTTTCACCATGGCTTTATGAACACTATGGCTCACATCCAAACCATGACCTAGGCGAAGTGTTTTGGTGTCGTCCGTTTTTGCACAGGACGCCATTAGAGCAACAATAAGAATCAGAAATACGTGTCTTTTTAGTTTCATAGTACGTTTATTTCACGGTGACTTGTAACGGATTTTTAAGGTTTTCCGCGAATGTTGCCAAATACTTCTCCCATTCCTCTTTAGAAGTAAATTGATTGCTTTTTTTCCAACCAAAACCAGCATAATAAACTGCCTTACTGTCTTTGGTTTTGATATGGGCAAAAAGATTGCTTTCGTCTTTTCTAGTCGTTTCGTAATGTTCATAACCCACCATCCTATCATTAGGTACTACGATACCTGTACCTAGTTCGGAGTCAAAATGGGGTTCCCAATAGCTAATCCATCCCTGATCCTCATTTACTCCAATCTCCCCTTCTTTTTTATGTAGTGTTAATCCGGCCGAAATGGTATCCGTTCCTTTTAACGTAATTTCAAAACGAGATAAATTTTGACCGTAATCCAAGGAAATCATTTTTTCTTCGGATATATTGTTGCCTGCTGCATCCCAATTCGAATAGATTAAAATAAAACTGGTTCGTATGGGTCCTGTACTCAACGTTTGCCAAGAGATGAAGTTTTTAGAAATATAGTAACTGGTATCTATCTTTTTAGCAATACCACCCACACCTCTACTGATGCCCACATGAAAATTATCCAAACCTTCACCATCATCCTTATGATAACTGCCATCGGTTTCTAATTCTTTTTTATACCATTTATTAATGATAGGATAATCTACACGTTTTAGCCAAGCATCTATTCCGCTAGAAAGGGTGCCTCCTTTGATACCATCCTCAATCATTTTTTGTGCAACGGGTCCGTAGGTTCTAAATGCAACGCGATTGTTCTCCCATGCGTAATCGTCCGTACGCTCAGGCACAAATCTTGAATAGCAAGCGGGAATACTGTCCTTAGGTACCATACCTTCGGAAAAGCTGATTTCATACACTTTTTCACTATTGGCAGCAATTTCTGGTTGAAATAAAATTTCATCCATGGTACCATCTCCATCAGTATCTATTTGTTGTGAAACGATTTCGGCCTTTGTCTCGGCATCCAAAATGACAATGTTGCCTTTTTGGTTCTCTTGTGGTATAGCTTCCAAATCCACGGAAACGGTTTCAAAAGAGCGGTCGCTATTCAAGGTATTCTTCACTACAACCTGTTGGTTGGGTTGTGTCTGCTCTTCGCAAGAGAAGAGTAGTAAAGTGACATATACAGATACTAAAAGCTTGACTGTTCTCATGATACTTATTTTTCGTTCGATGGTTTTCCTATAGTGGCCAAAATACCTCCGTCCACATAGACGACATGGCCGTTGACAAAATCACTTGCCCGAGAAGCCAAGAAAATTGCAGCTCCTGCTAAATCGTCCGGATCTCCCCATTTTGCCGCTGGTGTTCTATTGATGATAAATTCATTGAACGGATGACCGTCCACACGTATAGGGGCGGTTTGCGATGTAGCAAAGTAGCCTGGGCCAATACCGTTGGTCTGTATATTGTGTTTGGCCCACTCGGTTGCCATGTTCTGTGTAAGCATTTTTAGTCCGCCTTTGGCGGCCGCATAGGCTCCCACCGTATTACGTCCCAACTCGCTCATCATAGAACAAATATTGATGATTTTTCCTTGTTTACGAGCAATCATACCTTTGACAACATGTTTGGAAACAATAAACGGACTCACTAAATCTACGTCGATTACCTGTTTAAAATCTGCGACCTCCATCTCTTCCAAAGGTGTTCTTTTGATAATACCGGCATTGTTGACCAGAATATCAATAGTCCCCACTTCGCTTTGAATCTTATTGATGGCGTCAATGACTTGGGCTTCGTCGGTAACGTTGAATTTATAGCCTATTGCATTGATGCCTTCACTTTCATACATTTTAATAGCATCATCAATTTTTTGTTGTGATGAATTTCCGTTAACGACTATGGTAGCTCCCGCTTTACCAAGTCCTTTGGCCATAGCCATCCCCAGGCCGTGCGTACTGCCGGTTACCAAGGCTATTTTTCCGCTGAGGTTAAAAAGTTCTATACTCATGAAATTATCTTAAATCGGTTATTTTGGCAACATCCATATCGCCATAATCTAAATTCTCACCTGCCATACCCCATATGAAGGTATAATTGGAAGTTCCGGAACCACAGTGAATGGACCATGGTGGGGAAATGACAGCTTCATTGTTCTGCATCCAAATATGTCTAGTTTCTTGAGGCTGGCCCATAAAATGACAAACCGATTGACCCTCTGGTACATCCAGATAAAAATATACTTCCATTCTTCTATCATGAACATGCGCTGGCATGGTGTTCCAAACACTACCCGTTTTTAATTCTGTCATGCCCATCTGTAGTTGGCAAGTAGTAACCACACCCCCAATAATCATTTGACTTACGGTACGATGGTTTGCAGTTTCTAAAGAGCCTAATTGTAGTTTATTGGCTTCGGCCAGGCTTACTTTTTTTGTGGGGTAGGAGGTGTGCGCCGGAGCAGAGTTCAAATAGAACTTTGCTGGGTTTTTTGGGTCATCACTTTTAAAAATGACCTCTTTAGCACCGCTGCCTATATACAAAGCGTCTTTATGCGCAAGGCTGTAGGTAGTACCATCTACGTCTACCGTACCAGCTGCTCCAACATTGATGATTCCGAGCTCTCTCCTTTCTAAAAAGTAACTCGCTTTTAAAGGGTCTATAGCCTCTAATTTTAAGGGACTGTCCGGAACTGCAGAACCCGCAATGTAGCGGTCATAGTGCGTATAGGTGAGGTTGATTTTACCTTTTTGCATAAGGTTATCGATTAAGAACTCATCTCGCAATGCGGTTGTGTCATATTTTTTAACGGCTTCCGGACTGGAGGCATATCGTGTTTCGTAGGATATGGACATTGTATAGTTTATTTTATGATTAATATTGATTCGATAATCGAGATTTTTCTATTCCGAGGCTTGCCTCGAAAGGTAAACGTTGTATCTTTTCTAATGACTCGTAAATTTGCTACGAGTTGGCCGACCTTCTAATTCCAAGTTCAAGCCCACGTAATTCCGCAAGACCTCTTAAACGACCAATGCCGGAATATCCCGGATTCGTTTTTTTACGTAAGTCGTCAAGCATCTTATGGCCATGGTCCGGACGCATAGGCATCCGTATATCTTTACGACCCGCTTTCTTTCTTTTTTCTTGCTCTTGCACAAGGGCTTTCATCACCGCGTACATATCCACATCGCCTTCTAAATGATTGGCTTCATGGAAATTACCATCTGCATCCCGTTGTGTGCTTCTTAAATGGATAAAATGAATTCGATGTCCCAATCGGTTCACCATTCCCGCTAAATCGTTGTCATCACGGACTCCAAAAGAACCCGTACAAAAGGTAAGTCCATTATTAGGACTGTCCACAGCATGATACAAATCCAAGATATCTTGTTCCGTACTTACTACTCTTGGTAGGCCAAGAATAGGATAGGGAGGATCATCTGGGTGTATACACATTAAAACTCCCGCCTTTTCTGCAACCGGGATAATATGTGCTAAAAATTCAAAGAGATGTTCTTTAAGTTTTGCCGCGTCAATGGTGTCATAGGTAGCCAAGATAGTATTGAATTCCTCCAAGGAATAACCTTCCTCCGCTCCGGGTAGTCCCGCAATGATATTATCAGAAAGTTTTTGCTTTTGAGCATCGTCCAAACCGTCAAAATAGGTCTTTGCTTTATGTTGTTGTTCCACCGTATAGGATTCTTCAGCTCCGGGTCTTCTTAGTAAGAACAGCTCAAAGGCTGCGAATGCGGCTGCTTCGAATCTAAGGGCTGTGGAACCATCTTCGATTTCATAGTCCAAATTGGTCCGTGTCCAATCCAGCACCGGCATAAAATTATAGCAGACAATATCTATACCACATTTTCCTAAATTAGATAGGGTTTGCTTGTAATTTTCAATATAGTCTAGATAGCCTTCCGATTGTGTTTTGATGGCTTCGTGGATGGGTACACTTTCTACAACAGACCATTTGAGCCCGGCAGCTTCAATAGTTTCTTTTCTTTTTTGGATTTCCAAAATGGGCCAAACTTTTCCATTAGGAATATGGTGTAAGGCAGATACGATACCAGTAGCACCGGCCTGTCTTATATCCGCTAAGGATACTGGGTCATTAGGTCCGTACCATCTCCATGTTTGTTCTAATGACAAATTCATTTTATATTTATTTTAATCATATAATTCGCTATTCAATTTTATCTGAAGCATTCGTTTCAATTCATTTACTTTACTCCTATTGCTTTCTGCAATATTTAGGTTTTCTTTTTCAATAGATTCATAGTTGTAAAGTTCAACAAAGTTATCATCATGTACTATAAGTCTGTAATCGGGCACGCGAATAGTTTTGGCTTTTTTCCAGTACGATACGGCCGAGTGTCCGGGGTTATCAGCATTTTCCAACATAGGGACTAAAGATTTACCAGTGGTATAAGCTGTTTTAGCAACTCCTGTTAGTTCACATAAGGTAGGAAAGATATCCAAGGTTTCTACAATACCTTTGGCTTTTGCCCCAGGATTTTTCATTTGGGGGGTAGCGATGATTAAAGGAGATTTTAAGGCTACATCAAAAAGATTGTGTTTGCCCCAAATGCCATGCTCTCCTAAATTCCATCCATGGTCTCCCCAAAGGACTATCACAGTATTCTTATCCGCACCTGTTGTCTTTAATTTTCTAAGGATTTGGCCAACTTGTTCGTCGGCATAACTTACGCAGGCGGCATAATATTTTTTAAGTTCCAAATCCAGTTCGGAACCAAGTTCAAGGTCCTTTCCAAAGAAATCATAACGTCTTATCTCATTAGATGGATGCCAAGTACTTTTACCATCTGGTTTTTTAGGATAGGGGTTTTCTGGAATTGAAATAGTATCATAGCGGTCCAAATATTTTTGAGGAACCCCGAATGGTAAATGTGGCTTTATAATACCTACCGCTAGAAAAAACGGTTGGTCAGGGTTGGAGGCTAAGTTTTCCAATTCGGAGAGGGCTTGTTTTGTGATAAGGTCGTCCGGATAGCTGTCGCCAAAATTATTTGCGGACTCGTATACGGGCATCGTACCTTTTTCTTTGCTACGAATAATACCATTCTTTAATCCGTGCATGGCACCACGGGGATGTTTCCACGGTCCAACGGGCATAAGACTACTATCCCAAGCGCTGGGCATTTCAATAGCGTCCTTATCGTTCCAGTCTTTACCTCCCAAGCCACCGGGGTGATGGGATACTTTACCTACTGAAACTGTTCTGTATCCATGGTTTCTAAACCATTCCGGCATAGAGGGGTGTGTGTTCTTGGTCTCCTTTAAAATTATTTCAGCCCTTTTAAAAAGCGCATTATTTGAAGATGGACCATAAACACCGGTCAACAAGGTATATCTTGAAGGACCGCAGCTAGGGGCATTTACATAATGATTTAAGAAGACGCGGCCTTTTTGAGCCAGTTTGTCAATATTTGGAGAGTGAATATAGGGTTGGCCGAAAGAACTTAGTTCTGGGCGCAAATCATCGATACAAATTAGAAGAACGTTTTGCAGCTTTTCAGATTGCGCATTAGTGTTCAGTCCTACAACACATAGGGCAAGTACACAGATAACACCTTTATAATTCATTATACTCTTATTAAACTCCGCTAAATGCGCTAAATCCACCATCTACAGGAACTACAACTCCCGTTACAAAAGTAGCACCATCGCCACACAACCATAGGGTTGTACCTATAAGGTCTTCCGGTGTTCCAAAACGACCCATAGGGGTCTGACCGATAATCGTATTACCTCTTGGTGTTAGTGAACCATCCCCTTCTGTTAATAATGCCCTATTTTGGTCGGTAAGAAAAAAACCAGGTGCCAAAGCGTTTACGCGAATGCCCACTTTTGAAAAGTGTACCGCTAGCCACTGGGTGAAATTTGAGACGGCCGCCTTGGCTCCGCTGTAGGCGGGAATCTTGGTCAATGGTGTAAAAGCGTTCATAGAAGATATGTTTAAAATACTACAACCTTCCCTACCTACCATATCTTGGGCAAAAACTTGAGTGGGTAAAAGGGTTCCAATAAAATTAAGATTAAACGTGAACTGGATGCCCGAACTATCCAAATCGAAAAAGGTTTTAAAACCCTCCGTGGTATTCGATAGGTCTTCTTCTTCTAAATACGGGTTACTTGTGGTGCCCAAAGGATGATTTCCTCCGGCGCCGTTTACAAGAATATCGCAAGCACCTAATTTTGAATTGATTTCTTCCTTGGCCGCCAAAAGCGATTCTTTTTCCAATACGTTGGCCACAACTCCTATGGCCGTACCCCCAGAGTTGTTTATTTCATTGGCAACCTCTTCCGCTGCCTCTTTTTTAAGGTCTAAAACCGCAATTTTATGCCCTTCTTTTGATAGGGCCAATGCTAATGTGCTGCAAAGAACACCCCCGGCTCCGGTGAGCACAACTACTTTTTTACTCATTTTTAGTTGTTATTTTAAAGCTAGTGAGCAGAAATATTAGTATAACTGCTATTTACTCAAATTTCAAGCTTTTAATTTAAAAGAACTAATGGCTCGTTCAAACAATAGTGCAAATAAGGGGTAAAAACGTCCATTTCATTAGTTCTAAAACTACTTCATACCTGTGTTATACGTATCCTGTAGTATCTTGTCTTGGCATTAATCTGTACTGTTTTTATAGCTATATTTAATGGATGTTCTTTCTTTGTAGCGGTACAACCTGCTCAAAGCTCGGTAAGAGGACTATTAAGTAAATCGTTCATCCTCGAAGTATGGTCTAAAATTGCTTGAAGTAATATTTTTCGATTTCATGAAAACTAGGTTCGTCATATTTATAATGCTTAATTGTATTTTTTGTCTTGGACAAAATTTACCTAGTACCTATCAGTTTAAACACTTGAACACTTCGGATGGACTCTCACAAAGTTCTGTTATCGCCATTGAGCAGGATAATCTAGGGCGTATGTGGCTGGGTACGCGCGATGGCCTGAACCTATATGACGGTACAGGTTTTAATGTGTATAGAACCGTTGTGGATGATAGTACCTCCATCAGTAATAGTGACATTCTTTCCATTAAACAGGATACGGAAGGTTATATATGGATCGGTACCTATAACGGTTTGAACAAATATGACCCAGCCCATAATTCGTTTGAGCGATATTACCATTTTAATGAGAAGACATCTTTAAGTAACAATACCATTTGGGCTATTGAAGAACTATCTGATGGTGAAATTTGGATTGGCACCTCAAATGGACTTTCTATTTATAACAAAGAGAAGGATAGTTTCACTACCGTTTATGCAAATGCGAACGATCAGCACAATACCTTACCGTCAGATTATATCCTTAGTATCACCCAAGCGAATAACGGGACAATTTGGATTGGAACTTCAGAAGGCTTTTGCAAGGTGGTCTCTGCCGATAATAATACGTTTGAGTTCAAAACCTATCAACCAAAAAACGAGGATAAAAATCTCTTTGTTCAAACAATTACCGTTTGTGATGAGAACACACTTTGTGTAGGTACAAAGAATATGGGTCTCCTTAAATTTGATTTGATCTCGGAACGTTTTCTTCCCAGGGATATTATCAACACGGATGAAGATATCAGAGCTGTTGCTGCTGCCGATAATGGTTTGTTATGGGTAGGTAGTTCGGATGGGATAGACCTTATAGCTAATGAGAATCTCGTACGGACAATAAAAAATGAGCCCAATGAAGAAAATAGTTTAAGCCATAACTACGTAAAATCTATTTTCAAGGATAAAAAAGGGTCCATTTGGGTGGGCTCGTATTATGGCGGCGTTGATATTTGGGATGCTTCAAACACCAACTTTCTAAATTATAAGGAGTCCTCCGGTAAGAAACGGTTAGGGCATAAGGTAGTTAGTTCTATAGTGGATGATACCGAAGGTAACCTCTACTTAGGTACCGAAGGCGGTGGAATAACCATCTTTAATAAAAAGACAAATGGTATGCAGTATATCAATACAGAAAACAACGAATTTTTACGTAGCGATAATATCAAATCATTGCTCTTCGATAATCAAAAGTTATGGATCGGCACTTTTAATAAAGGAGTGAAAATCTATGATTTAGCAAGAAATCGTTTTGTCACGGATATTTTGACGGATGATTTAAGTACTCTTTTAAGTAATTCAGGAACCTATACCATAAAAAAAGGTCTACACAATGATATTTGGTTCGGAACATTTGGTCTAGGCCTAATAAAATATGATGTTGAAAGTAGGAAGTACGTGATTTTTGATAATTCTAAAGAAGAATTGAAAGGCCTATCCAGTAATAGGATTAGAAGCTTAATGGTAGACAAAGGGTCTAATATTTGGGTAGGTACCCAAGGGGGATTGAATCTATTAAAATATGCAAATGGCGGTTATTCCGAAGAGCGGCTTACACGTTTTTTCTACGATAAAGAAACGGGTTCCGGGGATGACATACTAACTATTTTTCAGGATTCAAGAGGTACCATATGGGTAGGTATTAGAGCCAAGGGTTTGTTTCGCTTTGATGGTAAAACATTCAATCAAGTGCCTATAAAGACCACCCGAGAAATAACGTCTATCTATGCCATATTAGAAGATGATAACAATAGACTTTGGATGAGTAGTAACCAAGGGCTGTTAAAGTATGGTGTGGCGGACGACTCTTTTGTAGTGTACACGGAACGAGATGGTTTGGTGGGAAATGAATTTAGCAGTGGCGCGGCACTTAAACAAGGAAGTTCAAAACTATATTTTGGCGGACCGGAAGGAGTTTCTTTTTTTGACTCCAAGACAATTGTAAGTAATAATTTCAACCCCCAAGTACTGCTTACGGACTTAAAAGTAAAGAACCAATCTGTACTGGTCGGTGATGAAAACGGTGTTTTGTCCCAGAGCATGCCCTTTACGAAAGAGATAGCGCTTGACTATGATAACGCTAATTTTTCCATTGATTTTACCATGCCCAATTTTATAAATCCCAACAGTAATCAGTATCGATATCGTATGGTTGGCTTAGAGGAGAATTGGACCTTGACGGACCAAGCCAGTGCAAACTATACGATTCAGAGGCCGGGAAATTATGTTTTTGAGGTCATGGGGGCAAATAACGATAAGTTATGGAATCCGCAGCCAACTACCTTGAAAATTACGGTACATCCTGCGCCGTGGTTCAGTAAATGGGCGTTTGCGCTGTACATTTTTACTATACTAGCTGTGGTTCTTGGCATCATAAGTATAATACGTTCAAGGACAAAATTAAAACACAAGTTGCAGCTAGAGCATTTAGAAAATGAAAGAAATCAGGATATTACCGATGCAAAACTTAGATTTTTCACTAACGTCTCCCATGAATTTAGAACGCCCTTAACTTTAATAACGGGTCCGTTACAACAATTGTTAGCAGATTATAAAGGTAGCAGTATGGTGTATAAGAAACTACTGGTCATAGAAAGTAACGCTAATCACCTGCTGCAACTCATCAACAGGCTTATGGATTTCAGGAAACTTGAACATAAAAAATATGTGCTAGAATCTGCCGAAGGGAATTTTATAAAATTCTTGAAAGAAATTTTCCTGTCCTTTTCAGAGTTTGCTAAAGGCAATTATTATGAATATACTTTTGAAACCGACGAAGAACAGGTTTTAGTGTATTATGATCGCCCTAAATTGGAACAAGTCTTCTATAACCTTATTTCCAACGCTTTTAAATATACCCCCGCAGGCGGAAAAATAGCTATTAAGGTAAAAAGGAGTCACAACCAGGTCGTGATTGATATTGTTGATTCCGGGCCAGGGATTCCCGCCAAATATCAGGATAAGGTGTTTGAACGATTTTTTGAAATTCCCGATTATATAAAAGGGGATACCTCTCAAAATAAAGGAACCGGTATTGGACTTGCCATCGCAAAAAAAATCATCGAATTGCACAAAGGAGAGATATCTGTTTTAAGTGACTCAAGAACTGGAAGTACGTTTAGGGTTGCGTTAAAATTGGGTAATGAACATATTGCTAAGGAAGAAATCATAGAGGATTTTAAATTTAGTGACGATGTAGCCTTGTATACTTCCCAATTATCACATACACCGTCTAAGGAAATTCTTTTAAGTTCGGAACAATTAGCCATGGATAAGGAGAAAGACCTTGTGCTAATAGTAGAGGATAATTTGCCGTTACGTAATTTCATTAAAGATATTTTGAAGGATACTTATAACGTTATGGAAGCTGGTGATGGTCGTGAAGCTTTAAAGAAGGCGATGAAGTACGTTCCTACCTTAATCGTATCGGATGTGATAATGCCCGAGATGGTCGGGACCGAACTGTGCGCAAAAATCAAGGAAAACATCAAGACCAGTCATATACCTATAATACTGCTTACCTCAAGGACCTCGCTTTTATATAAGTTTGAAGGCTTAGAAAGCGGTGCCGATGATTATATAAGTAAACCTTTTAATATTAAGGAATTCAAATTACGTATTAAGAACTTAATAGATTCTAATAAACGCTTGCGCACAAAATTTGGTGAAGAGCAAAGTCTTACTCCTAACGAGATAGTAATTTCTTCAATTGACGAGCAATTACTCAAAAAGGCATTACAGATTGTTGAGGATAATATTTCTAACGATCAATTTGATATTATTACTTTTAGCACGGAATTGGGTGTGAGCAGGACCTTGTTATTTACTAAAATAAAAGCATGGACAAATTTTACTCCCAATGATTTTATTCAAGAAATTAGAATGAAACGTGCTGTGCAGTTACTAGAGCAAGGTAATCTGAATATTTCAGAAATAGGATATCAAGTAGGTTTCAAAAACCCAAAATATTTCAGCAAGTGTTTTCATAAAAAGTTTGGTTTGAGTCCTACAGCTTATATTGAGAAATTCTCAGAAAAATTCTTCGATTTAAACTAATTCTTCGATTTTATAGGGTCTAAATAGGGGTTTTGGGATTATTGTACCCCTAGTTCTGTATTTTTAATAATCCGTATTCCTTTAATTTTGAGTCATGCTAATAGCCATACATCACTCATAGATACTTTCAAGCACCTATGAATTTTTTAAACGCTTTAGTTGTGTTTTTAATGAATAATCAAACTAACTCAAAATTTAAAACTTATGTTCAAACAACGAAAAAACAATTGGTTAGGAGCACTATTGTTCTTTACCTTTTTGCTGGCAAGTTCGGTGGGCTTTTCGCAATCGACCTATACAGTAACCGGCACGGTTACGGACGAGGCCAACGTTCCCGTTCCGGGGGCCAATGTCGTCGTTACGTCCAGTGCGACAGGAACCTCTACCGATTTCGACGGTAACTATTCGATCACGGTAAGCGAAGGGGACGTACTGGAATTTTCCTCACTTGGTTTTACCACTGTTTCCAGAACCGTTACGGGACAGACGAGAATAGACGTTGTCCTCGCGGAAGACTCCGCTCAACTGGACGAAGTGGTGGTGGTCGGTTACGGCTCCAGAAAGAAGAGCGACATTACCGGTTCGGTATCCTCGGTAAAATCGGAGGAACTGAACGCCTTCCCTGTGCTCGATGCGGCGCAGGCGATACAGGGACGTGCCGCCGGTGTGGTGGTACAGTCCAACAACGGTGGGGAGCCCGGTGCCCCTATCAATATTCAGATCAGGGGCAACACCTCTATCAATGCCAGTAGTGCGCCACTGATAGTGGTCGACGGTTTTGTGGGGGCGGTCTTTCCCCAACCCAACGATATCGAATCCATAGAGATCCTGAAAGATGCTTCCGCAACCGCGATCTATGGTTCAAGGGGTTCCAACGGAGTGGTCCTGGTGACCACCAAAAAAGGTAGGAAGGGCAAACTGTCCGTTGAGTTCAATACCAACTATTCCGTTCAGAATACGGCGAACGAACTGGATCTGTTGAACGCGGACCAGTTCGCTACCTATCAACAGGCCATCAATCCCGGTTATGTGCAGGGTAGCGCCAATACGGACTGGCAAGATCTACTGTACAGGTCGGGAAGTACACAGAACCATCAATTCTCCTTTTCGGGAGGGACGGATAAAGTGAACTTCTATGCCTCCGCCACTTACTTTAAACAAGAGGGGGTCATCGTGAACTCGGAATTCGAGCGTGTATCCTTTCTGTCCAATATCGATGCGCAGGTAACGGATAAGCTTAAACTGGGATTCAACCTTTTTGGAAGTAGGGGTTCCAAGGACGGTGTTCCTACACAATCCACCGGTGAGACCGCCAACGGAGGTGGGGACGATGTTATTTCACTACTCTTCAGGTTTGCTCCCGATCAGCCCGTTCAAGACGCTAACGGCGTAAATACCATTAATTCGGTAGGCGACAACGTGGACAACCCCTTTGCAGTTGCAACGGAAGGGGTCAACGAGACGAAGACGGATAATTACAGGGCCAACCTTTATGCCAATTACGATATTGTCAAGAACCTGGCCTTTAAAACAACGTTCGGTCTCAGTACCGCCAACGGTACGGAAGGGGTCTTTAGACCATCCACTTTGGTGGTGACCGCCGGAGCTGGTACCGGGGGCAGGGCCACGGTACAGAACTTTAAGAGAACAAGTCTGTTGAGCGAGAACTATTTGACCTATAACAAGGAAATAGGTAAGGGCAATTTGAACCTTTTAGCGGGTTACTCCTACCAAAAGACGACAACGGAACGGTTTTCCGCAGGTGCTTCCGGTTTTACATCCGATTCTTTTTCCTATTTCAACCTACAGTCGGGCGCAGTTCAGCTGATCCCTACTTCGTCTTTCTCGGAAACGGAGATTCAGTCCCAGTTCGCTAGATTGAACTATGATTATGACGATAAGTACCTGATTACCGCGACCGTAAGAAGGGATGGAGCCTCCAACTTCGCCGAAAATGAAAAATATGCCATTTTTCCGTCCGGTGCATTGGGCTGGAAAGTCTCCAACGAGAATTTCCTGAAGGATCACAAAACCATATCCAACCTGAAATTAAGGGCCAGTTACGGTGTTACCGGTAACCAGGCGATAGCGGCATACCAGTCCTTGGCGAGTTTCGGTTCCGTATTCACACCGATCAACGGTACCACGGTGATCAACGTAACGCCGAATCAAGTTGCCAATCCCGATCTGAAATGGGAATCGTCCTTCCAGACGAATCTGGGTCTTGACCTGGGACTTTTCAACAACAGGGTCTCCCTTTCCCTGGACTACTATAATATAGATACGAAGGATCTTATCATCGAGGATACGAGCCAACCACAATTTTTAGGTTTTCTTACCGCGGCCAGTCTAAGAAATGTAGGTGAGGTGAACAACAAGGGGTTCGAGATTACCTTGAACACAAGGAACATAGTGAACGATAATTTCAGTTGGACGACCGATTTCAACTGGTCCAGGAACAGGAACGAATTCGTTACACTATTGAACGGAGAGGATATTTTCCAAGATGCCTCCCCCGGATATTTCAACGTACCCCGTACGCATGTCCTAAGGGAAGGTGAAGCGGTAGGTGTTTTCTGGGGCTTTGATTACAAAGGCGTATATCAAGGAGGTGCATTGCCAGAAGGTACGGCCCTACTTGCCGGTAGTGATGTAGGGGATCAATTGTTCGCCGATCTTGACGGTAGTGGTGATATTACTACGGACGACCAGACCATAATCGGTGATCCCAACCCGGATTGGACCATGGGTATCACGAACAACTTCTCTTACAAAAACTTTGACCTGAACATCTTTTTCCAGGGGTCTTTCGGAGGGGACGTGATGAACCTCACCAATGTGCAGTTGTTCAACGGAGATTCAAACGCTACGACGGCTATCCTTGATTCTTGGACACCGACCAATACGGATACCGATATACCACGAGCTAGGTTGAGAGGTAAGCAGATAACTTCCCGTTTCGTGGAGGACGGTAGTTATCTTCGACTAAAAAACATAGCTTTAGGGTATAACCTGCCTCAGGAGGTAACCGATAGAATAGGTATGGACAACGTTAGGTTCTCCATCAGTGGTCAGAACCTGTTGACCTTTACCGATTACTCCGGATTAGATCCCGAGGTAAGTTATGGTGTGGTAGGCCAGGACAGCTCGGCCAGTAATACTACCAACGGTTTCGATTTTGGTAACTATCCAACGGTAAGATCCGTTAACTTCAGTGTCAATTTAAAATTTTAAAAACAAAAAAAAAATCAATATGAAAACTTGTAAATTTTTATTCGCGTTCATTGCATTGTCGATCATGGGATGCTCCGATCTAGAGGAAGAACCGATAGGGCTATTGGCCCCGGACGGTTTCTTCCGATCTACCAATGATATCCAAACTGCGGCAAACGCCGCTTTTGGCCACATGACCCACGAAGATTTCTGGGGAAGGAAAATGTCCTTGACCCTTATGTTACGAAGTGATATGGTAGCTTTTGGCGACCCGACCACATCACAACGAAGAATCGACCACGACATATTCACCGTGCAAGCGGATAACGGTATGATCGACGGGTACTGGCTTAGGGTCTACCAGATCATAGCCGCCGCCAACCAAGCTATCGCCGGTGCGGAGGACGTGGACGTGGACGAGTCCATCAAGAACCCGGTTACGGCACAGGCCTATTTTGCAAGAGCCTTCGCTTACTTTCATTTGGTAAGGCAATTCGGGGACATCCCGTACATATCAGAAACAGTAACTGATCTTGCAGCTGCAAGTAGTATCAGTAAAACTCCTGCTGCCGAGGTGTATGCCAACATAATCGCAGACCTTCAATTCGCTAAGCAGTGGTTGCCCGATACGCAGGCGGCAAGATCCATACCCGCAAAATCCGCGGCACATTCCTATTTGGCACTTGTATATTTGACCATGGGAGAATATGCTAACGCGTACACGGAGGCCAAAGGGGTTATAGACAACGAAGGTGCCTATGGGCTAGGTCTGGAAGCCGATTTTCAGGATCTGTTCGACGCCACTAAGATCGACGGTTCCAGTGAACCGATCTTTGTATTGGATTTCATAGGGGCCAGTAACGGGGACGACGGTAGGGACTATCAGGCCGCACTTACGGGCATTCGTGACGACGAACAGTATGGCCTGGGAGGAGGTTGGTCCGTAGGAGTTCCGGCACTGGGCGTATACGATTCATGGGACGGACGCGATTATAGGAAGGCCGTAAGCCTGGATACCATCGGGCTTTTTGACGGTGTGGTACAGCCCTTTACCGTTTTTAAGGAAAGCGGGGCGGGCAGAGCCGTGAACAGACCGCATATCGCCAAGTATACCCGTGGTACGGGGGTCACTTCCACCGGTAACGGTAGGGGGTCCCAGCAGAACTACATGATGATGCGCTATGCCGAGGTACTCTTGATAGCCGCAGAGGCGTTGAACGAGACCAGTCCGGGTTCCGGTGAGGCGGCAGGTTATGTGAACAGGGTGCGCGCAAGGGCAAGAGCGGGTAACGGTTCCGCTTTTCCGGAAGATGTAACGGGAGGTATGTCGCAGGGAGACTTTAGGGACATGGTCCTAGAAGAACGCAAATGGGAACTTGCTTTTGAATACAAGAGATGGTACGATATTGCCAGAAGACAATTGGGTGCAGAAGTATTCGGGGCCTCGGGACTGGAAGGATTAAAGGAAAACTTTGACCCGGGCAGGGATTACCTATTCCCCATTCTCGCCGACGAACTGGCAAGAAATCCGAACCTTGAACCACAGAACCCAGGATACTAATCACTTACCAAACTCCTTTAAGTTTTATGTTAAAACTTAAAGGAGTTTTTCAAAAAAAATTGAATGAACAGAGTTAGCTATGTTGTCTTAGCTATTGGTTTTGTATTGCTTTTTAGTGCGTGCAAAACCGATGGCAAAGATGATAAAAACACCGGTGCTATAACGATAGATTCCCTACTACAGGTTCGTTATCAAAAATTACTGACGTACCCTCTAGATTCCCTAGCGTTTCCAAGAAGTTATACTGCCGAGACAACAACTATTAAAAAAGTACCTTCCAAGGATTGGACCAGTGGTTTTTTTCCAGGTAATCTTTGGCAGCTCTATCAACTAACGGGAAATAACGATTACAAAGAGCGTGCAAAGGCTTGGACCATTTTTATGGAAAGAGAGAAATTTAATGGTGTCACGCACGACATGGGCTTTAAGGTGTTTTCAAGTTTTGGACAGGGATTGAAGGTTCAAGGAAATATACAGTACGACGAAATTGTCGTTGAGAGCGCAAAAACCTTATCTACGCGTTTCAATGAAACCGTTGGAAGTTTACGATCTTGGGATTTTAACGAGGATATTTGGGAATTTCCGGTTATTATAGATAATATGATGAATCTGGAATTGTTATTCGAAGCTACTCGGATTTCTGGAGATAGTACCTATCACAAAATCGCAATATCCCACGCCAACACAACAATGAAGAACCATTTTAGAGAAGATAATAGCAGCTATCATGTGGTAGTATACGATACTATTTCTGGGAAGGTAAAGGATAAAGTCACCCATCAAGGATATAATGCCGATTCCGCCTGGGCTAGAGGCCAAGCTTGGGGTATTTACGGGTTTACCATGTGCTATAGGTATACAAAAAATGTGAACTATTTAGAACAGGCCAAAGCTAGTGCTTCCTTTTACTTAAGTCATCCAAATTTAAGAGAAGATGGTATACCATATTGGGATTTTAACGACCCAGCTCTTCCAAACGCGGTTAGGGATGTTTCCGCCGCTACTGTAATAGCTTCTGCATTTTATGAGCTTATGAAATATGATGATGACCCTAGATATAAGGAATATGCGGATAAGGTCTTGGATAACTTACGAACGAAGGAATATGTTTTGGACGCTGGTATAAATGCACCATTCATTTTAGATCATAGTACGGGAAATTGGCCTAAAAAAGATGAGATGGATGAGCCTATTGTTTATGGGGACTATTATTTTCTAGAGGCCTTGCTAAGACAAAACAGTATTTCGAGGTTAAACTAGCAATTATAATATGGCTTTTTGTCTCCCTTAATTGTTATATCCATAGGCCCTAATAGACCATACCAAAAGCCCCTTAAAATCGGCTTGTTTATCATTATTAAAAGTTTAAAATGAAATTTAATCTTAGTATTCTTTCTATTGTTCTTGTGTTACTAGGCTGCATCAATATGTTTGGTCAAGCAGAAGTTAGAACAGCGCAGGTCATCAATGAAAATTGGTCTTATCTTGAGCATGCAACAGAAGAGTTGAATAATGCTAAAGCACAGACGAATTGGGTAAACATAAACTTACCACATACCTGGAACAGTGAAGATGTAACCGATAATGAGCCGGGCTACCGAAGGTCGATAAGTTGGTATAAAAAGGATGTATTAATCGAAAAAATTATTAATAATCGTCAATACTTCCTTTACTTTGAAGGCTCCAATATCACAACTACCGTATTTGTTAACGGTCAAAGAGCAGGAAACCACATCGGGGGATATATTGGTTTTGAAATCGATATTACCCCCTATATCAAAAAGGGAAAAAACGAAGTATACGTAAAAGTCGATAGTGGCTACAATCCAGATATCATTCCTTCTCAAAAGAGCGATTTCTTTATTTATGGTGGTATTACTAGGGATGTTTGGCTTAAGACCAAACCTAGTACGGCTATTGGAAAGATACAGGTAACTACACCTAAAGTATCTAAGGAATCAGCTTCCTTGCAAATTGCTGTACCCATAGAATCAAAAGAAGATTTAAAAGGGTATGGGGTTGAGATTATTTTGAAAAGCCCAGATGGGAATGTAGTCATTTCAAAAACGGGTCTTGTTCAAGGGGGCTCTGCTACGATTACTATAGAGAATATTGTGGAACCTAAACTTTGGGATATTGATAATCCGAACTTATATACCATCGATGTTTTTTTGAAAAAGGGAAAAAAGGAGATGGACAAAGTATCCGATAGGGTAGGTTTCCGCTGGTTCGAGTTTGTAGAAAACGGACCGTTTTTCTTAAATGGACGTCGCGTCTTATTGCGAGGAACACACCGTCATGAAGAGCATGCTGGAGTAGGAGCGGCCATGTCCAATGAACTTCATAGGAAGGACATGGAAATGATCAAGGAGATGGGAGCCAATTTTGTTCGGTTGGCACACTATCCCCAAGATCCAGAAATTTACAAGGCATGTGACGAGCTAGGACTACTTGTTTGGGACGAATTGCCTTGGTGCAGAGGTGGTTTAGGAGAAGCTGTTTGGCAGACCAATACCAAGAATATGCTAAAGGAAATAATTACTCAAAACTATAACCATCCGAGCATCATTATTTGGTCATTAGGGAATGAAATGTATTGGTTGCCAGATTTTGAAGGTGGAGATGATACGGGTAAAATGAACACTTTCTTGACCGAATTGAATACCATAGCCCACGAGTTAGACCCGAATAGAAAAACGGCGATACGTAAATATTATGAAGGCGCAGATATCGTGGATGTTTTCTCACCATCTATCTGGTCGGGATGGTATTCGGGTAGTTATAAAAGTTATCAAAAGGCTTTGGATACCTACAAGCCCAAATACAAAAGTTTTTTGCACGCGGAATACGGGGGCTCTAGCCACGTAGGAAGGCATACGGAAAACCCTATCACAGGAGAGGGCGTTATTAACTCTGACGGTTGGGAAGAAGCCATTGTACAAACCAAAGTTGCTAACATCGCTCAAATTGGCGACTGGAGCGAGAATTATATGGTAGATCTTTTTGATTGGCATTTACGAATTACGGAAACCGATTCTACCTTCGTGGGTAACGCGCAATGGGCCTTCAAAGATTTTGGTACACCTCTGCGTCCAGAAAATGATATTCCGTACATGAACCAAAAAGGATTGGTTGATCGTTCGGGTAACCCAAAGGATGCTTACTACGTATTTAAGAGTTATTGGGGCAAAGAACCTTTTGCTTATATTGAATCACATACATGGACCGAACGCCAGGGCCCTGAAGATTTAGCAAGGACCATTAGTGTTTTTAGCAACTGCGATGAAGTTACCCTATTCCATAATGGAAAATCGTTGGGTCTTAGGTCAAAAGATATTACAGCATTCCCTGCATCAGGTTTAACTTGGGACGTAAATTTTATCGAGGGCGCTAATGAACTTATCGCAAAGGCAAGGTATAAAAACGGTACTATGGTAACGGATTCGTTATTATTGAATTACCGATATACAAAAAATGAAACAGCTAAAGGTTTAGAACTTTCCGCGCAAAAAATGGAGAATGGAAATTATTTGGTCACGGCCATTGCTGTGGATGCAAATGGCTTGCGCTGTTTGGATTATGAGGATAAAGTGTACTTTCAAACCTTAGAGGGTGGACGAAGTTTAAAGCATCAAGGAACACCTACCGGAAGTGAAATTATCGGTATGGCCAACGGGAAGGCATCTATAGAAATTATACCCAATGAAACGCAGGATGCCCTAAAGGTAATGGTGCTGAACCAAAATTTTAAAGGAACCTATTTAACCATTGAGAAATAATTACGAGTTGAGTTGTTAGGTGAATGCCGTGGTTGTGTTATGCAATCATGGCATTTTAAGTAAATTAAGCGTATGAAATATGTAGGATATTGGCTTTTACTATTGTTTGTTGCGTACGGGAGCGCACAGACAAATCATGAAAATGTAATCTTTGATAAAGAGAAGAAAAGAGTTCTGAAGCTTGCCAATGATTATTCTAAATTAAAACCTGTTACGGTAAGTGCTTTTGTTTGTGAACGTAGCGCCGGTGGTAAGAACGATTTTTATTCCGAGGGCGACTATTGGTGGCCAGACCCCGAGAATCCCAAAGGACCTTATATGAGAAAGGACGGGATGACCAATCCTGAAAATTTTACCGCGCACCGAGAGGCTATGATTCGTTTCAGTCAGATTTCAGGAGCATTAGGCTCAGCTTATCTTATCACCGGTGATAAAAAATATGCCCATTACCTGTTGCCACATCTAAAAGCGTGGTTTTTAGATGAGGATACTAAAATGAATCCAAACCTTCTTTTCGGGCAAGCCATAATGGGAAGGGTTACCGGTAGGGGTATTGGAATTATAGATACCATTCATCTATTAGAAGTTGCCAAAGCCGTTATGGCAATAGCCGATACCGATGTTTTATCCATGGAGGAATTAAAGGGAATCAAAAGCTGGTTTTCTCAATATTTAGATTGGATAACTACCCACCCTTACGGCATAGCTGAGCGAGATAATGGAAATAATCATAGTGTCTGTTGGGCACTCCAAGTAGCGGTTTTTGCAGAACTTGTTGGTAATGAAGAACAAACCGATTACGCGATAAAAATGTATAAGACGGTATTACTGCCCAATCAAATGGACATAGACGGTTCTTTTCCTTTAGAATTGAAACGCACGAAGCCTTACGGATATTCTCTTTTTAATTTGGATGTGATGACCGCATTATGTCAAGTACTTTCATCATCAGAGGAAAACCTATTTGATTATAGAACAAATGATAATAAAGGTATTCTAAAAGGCATCTCGTTTCTTTTTCCATATGTAACGGATAAAACAAAATGGCCTTATGCCCAAGACGTTATGTTTTGGGAGGAATGGCCTGTTCGGCACCCATTCTTGTTTTTTGGAGGTATGGCCACTAAAAACGAGGCCTATTTGGTGTTATGGAACAATTTAGAAGCGGATTTTAACACCCCAGAAATAATCCGAAATATGCCAGTGCGTTATCCTTTGTTATGGCTGTGACAATTGTTTTAATACTAACTTAGCTTTAATGAAGCCTATTCCTTATGAGAAAGTATATCGTTTTATCACTTATTCTAATCGCTTCTTTCATGTCCTGTGTAAAGAAACCTTCAAAAACTTTACTTTTTGTTGGCAGCTTTACTGAAGGCGCACCAAGTGATGGTATACATGTCTATGAGTTTGACGATGCAACTGGAGAACTTTTCTTTCGCTCTAAAGTAGATTCATTGATTAATCCATCATTCTTAAAAATTGCCATAGATGGTAAGCATCTTTACTCCGTAATGGAAAGTCAGTTGCCTACCCATGGAAAAGTAGCTGCGTTCGCCGTAGATTCCTTAACCGGTTCGTTGAAATTACTTAACGTGCAAAGTGCTGGAGGACGCAACCCCGCACACCTTTCTTTACATCCTGACAGAAAATATTTAGTGAATTCCAACTACACCGATGCTGGCATTTCCTTTTTTCAAATTGAAACCGATGGAAGTTTAGCACCGTATCATCAACTAGTGGAATTTAATGATAGTAGTATCGTAAAAGGAAGGCAGGACGAAGCGCATTTGCATTCTACAAATTTTTCACCTGATGGGCAGTTTTTATTTGGACAGGATTTAGGGGCCGATAAAATACGTGCCTTTAAGGTAACTGACATTGAAGCCGATTCTTTGCGATTGCAGCCATCAAAAGAAATTCCCGTAAAACCAGGTAGTGGTCCAAGGCACTTTACCTTCCATCCCAATGGTAAGTTCGGATATGGCGTGTCCGAATTAAGCGGTAAGGTCGCTGCATACACATATGACAACGGTCATTTAGAATTTTTAGCGGATTATCAATCCTACGCAACGAAGCAAGAGATATATAGGTCAGCGGATATCCATATTTCTCCAGACGGAAAATTCTTGTATGCCTCTAACCGTGGCCCTAAGGAAGATTCTATTTCTATTTTTTTAATTAATCAAGAAACAGGTAGTTTAAACGCAGTGGGACATGTGCCAACATACGGTAAACACCCGCGAAACTTTGTTATAAGCCCATCAGGGAAATTCTTATTGGTAGCCAATCAGTTTTCTAATAATATCATCGTGTTTGAACGGGATTCGGTTACGGGAGAGCTCACTAAACTAGCAACAGAGTTGCCCTTTAATAATCCTTCCAGCCTTCAAATGCGCACTTACAAAAGGTACTAGTTGGTTTTTAACGGCAACTTCTCTAGGGAGTCTAATTCCGGTTTTCCGGCCCTATTACCACAACCCGCCGCAATATAGATAGCATCTTTATGTACAATTGCTTGGGTGCCATGCCTTCCCCTATTTAACGGTTGTAATTCATTCCATTTCATCGTTTTAAGATGTAGTGCCTCTACATGGTCATGAGCACTTTCCTGACTGCTACTTTCTCCTCCAATAACGATAAGTTGGTTGTTATGTAGAACAGAAGTAGTACCTGCTCTTTCGGTAGGTATATTTCCGCTTTCTTTCAGAGTGGTCCATATGTTACTTTCTATATCGAAAACATCAACTTCTGGAATGGTGAGCTCAAAAGTTTGCTTCGTAGCGTAGGATGAATTTCTTCCCCCAGCAGCATAAATTTTACCACCGCCAATAGCTGCTTGAAAATGGTCTCGTGCTCTTGGTGCATCCGCTAAAACTGTCCATTTTCCCGTTTTAAAATCATAGCGGTCAAGCCACGGCACGTGTGTGCTGTTGTGCCCGTCAACAATTCCGCTGACCATATAAACACTATTTCCATCAACTACTACACCACAGGAGCCTCTTCTTCTTTCTTTCGGTATTTCAGGGCCCTTTTCCCACGTGTCCGTACTAGCATCATAAATTAGCATATGCGGCAGGGGAGTCTCATAAGGGTACTTTCCAGTCATGGCTCCGATAACATAGATTTTGTTATTGTATGTAACCCCTTGAAAATGATGAATTTCAATAGGAGGAGTGGAACCCGTCGTCCACGTATGGCTATCTACATTGTATATGGATATGGGTTTTAGGCCTCTTCCGCCTAACAAATAAAAATTTTGTCCAATAGAGACAAAACTGTTTTCATGCCGTGCCAAAGGAAGTCCATTTGTTTCTATAGTTTTCCATTCATTTAGCGAATCCTGATTTTGGGAATGTATAAGGCAAGTGCCAAGAAACAAAAGAAATAAATAAGTGATACGTATATTTTTCATTTTAATGTGATAAGAGCCATTATTATTGAAAAGAGATAAATAGTTTTCAATAGCCAAGATAACGTTATTTTTTTGACATAGTAATCGTAAGATAGAGGGGTTACTCATGAGAACGACAGTATAGTACAGGATGGTAACAAGTAGAAATTCTATTAGTATTGATTGTTTTCTGGGACAAGGTTTAACCGCTCAGAACTAAAGAATTTACTATAACAGAGAGGTTTTAATGGAAGATTTTAATTGGGTACTTCAGCTTCTAGGAAGGTTTCATCCCTTGATGGTGCATTTTCCTATTGGACTGTTAGTGGTGGCGCTATTTATGGAACTGCTGAGTATAGGTGGAAAAAGAAAAGGGCTTCGTGAAGGTATTCGTTGGATGCTCTACATTGGAACTATTTTCGCTGTTCTTTCCGCATTGTTCGGTTGGTTGTTACGCACCCAAGAAGACTATGCAGGGGATTTGGTAGATAATCATCAATATACCGGAATCGCCACAGCGGTTTTAGCGGTCATCACGTCCTTTTTATTGCATCAAACGAACAAAGGGAAGTTAAAGGATTTAAAAATTTATAGAGCCACTTTCATCGCCACGGTTGGGCTATTGACCGTGGCAGGACATTTAGGTGCTAATTTAACGCACGGCGAGGATTATTTGAGCGCTGTTCTCCCGAGTAATCAAAATTCTTATGACGATGCCAAAGGCTTAGCATTACTAGCTGACTTAAAGACATCTGATTCCATAACACAGCATCAACAAGATGAGCTAAATATGGAGGTGAGGGCTATTTTTGCACACAATTGTTACCAATGTCATAACGAGAACAAGCAAAAAGGAGGTTTAGTACTGGACAGTAAGGAAGGTGTTTTCAAGGGTGGTGATACGGGTATGGCCGTTGTAGCGGGTAATTTAGGGGAAAGTGAACTATACCGAAGGATTACGCTATCACCCAATGACGATGAGGTGATGCCAAAAAAGGGCAAAGTGCTAAAAAGCAATGAAATCAGTCTTATCAAATTATGGATTGAAAACGGAGCCCATTGGTCCGACCAGGCGTTAAAGGTCTTTCCTGAAGCCGAACTGGCACTTCAGGAACCGGAGCTACCAGAATCTTCGGAAAAGCAACCAGTAGATAAATTGGTTGACGCCTACTTTGAGAAAGAAGGGGTAGATTGGTCCAAGGTGGTAAACGACGATGTCTTTATACGTCGTGTTCATTTAGATATTATAGGTTTGCTTCCGGGGCCCGATGTAATAAGTGCTTTCAAACGGAATACTGATGCTAAAAAGCGAGAAAAATTAATTGATACCTTGCTTGCGGATACGCACAATTACACACAACATTGGCTGAGTTTTTGGAACGACCTCTTGCGGAATGACTATAGCGGTACCGGATTTATTACGGGAGGTAGAAAACAGATTACAGATTGGTTGTATACCTCATTGAAGGAAAACAAACCATATGACCAAATGGTTGCGGAGCTTGTAAATCCCTCGCCAAGTTCTGAGGGTTTTATCAAGGGTATTCAATGGCGAGGCGTGGTCAACGCCAGCCAACGTACTGAGATGCAGGCGGCCCAAAACATTGGGCAGTCTCTTATGGGTGCCAACGTCAAATGCGCATCTTGTCACAATAGTTTTGTAAGTAATATGACTTTGGACCAGGCCTATGGCTTTGCGACCATATTTGCAGATTCGGTTCTGGAACTCAACCGTTGCGATAAGCCGATAGGCAAGATGGCAAAAGTGAATTTTTTGTATCCGGAATTGGGTAATGTGGCTGGTGAAACCGTTCAGGAACGATTGTTCAATCTCTCTAAAATAATGGTAAAGCGAGAAAATGGTCGTTTGTATCGGACCATTACCAACAGACTTTGGCACCGATTGATGGGCCGGGGTATTATTGAGCCTTTGGATGAAATGGATAATGCGCCTTGGGATGCTGATGTGCTAGATTGGCTGGCCTCTGATTTTGTGGCATCGGGTTATGATTTGAAGCATTTATTAAAACGCATTATGACTTCAAAAGCTTATCAGTTGCCGGCGGTAACCTATGACAATCAGGAAGGACTAAAAAGTGACTATGTTTTTCAGGGTCCGGTGGTGAGGCGATTGAGTGCAGAACAATTTTCCGACGCTGTAAGTCAAATTATTGAACCGCTTTATCATACGGTGGCCTATAATCCGGCCAATGAAAAGATTATGGCGAAACGTATTTGGCATCCTGAGATAAAATTTGACCGTAACGTTCTTCCAGAACCTGGAAAGCGCTATTTCAGAAAAACAATTACGTTACCAAGTACAGCGCCAGAAATAGCGGAAGTTTTAATTTCCGTAGACCACTCTTACATACTTTATATTAATGGAAATAAAGTCTCGGAGGGAAACGATTGGGAAAAAGTAACTCGATTAAAGGTTGAAAAGTACCTGAATTCTGGCGAGAATATTATCGCTATAGAGGGTATAAACGAAGGAACTCTGGCCAACCCTGCAGGCACTCTATTTTCATTGAGAGTTTCTTATGGTACTGAAAAGGAAATTCAAATTGATTCCGATACCACCTGGAAGAGTACGGCCGAAGCCCCATTGGAAGATTGGGTTTCGTTGGAATACGATGATAGTTCTTGGGTTAAAGTCCGTAATTATGGTACTGCAAATTGGGGAGATTTGGTCAATTTTACCTTCAAGGAACAAAATGGGGTATTTGCCCGTGCCAGTTTGGTGAAGCAACACCCGTTCATGAAAGCTTTAGGTAGACCGAGCAGGGAGAACGTTACGACCTCAAGAGACGACCAAGCGACCTTGTTGCAAGCCCTAGAACTAACAAACGGAGCTTTTTTTAACGGGGTTTTGGCCGACGGTGCTAAAAGTTGGATTGACAAATATCAAAATGATAGTCAAAAGATAATAACTCATCTATATCAGAAAACGCTGGGGAGGAATCCATCAGAGGATGAGCAGGATGTTCTGCTTGGTGTGTTGGGCAATGAACCTAACCCAGAAGATGTACAGGATATATTTTGGTCCACTTTAATGTTACCGGAATTTCAATTTATAAATTAATTTCAATGTAGTTGTATTAGATTTAAAAAGTATCGATTCATGGAGAAACAGAATCAAAGAAGGGAGTTTATAAAGAAAATGACAGCGGCTAGTTTGGCAGCGTCCACAACCACAATTCCCTTAGCCAGTTTCTTAAGTTCCTGTTCGCCAGAGGTTGCCAGACGAGCCGCCACGGCGGACAGTGTTATTCTTTTATGGATGGCAGGAGGTATGGCACATACCGAAACCTTTGACCCAAAAGCCTATGTGCCTTTTGAAAAAGGGGTGGAAAGCAAGCGGATATTAAGCACTTTTCCCAAAATACCAACGGTGGTAGATGGATTGGAATTTTCAGAAGGATTGGAATCCATTGCCGGAGTTATGGACAAGGGGGCTATCATTCGCTCCTATAAATCGGCCGATTTAGGTCATATTCTCCATACGAGGCATCAGTACCATTGGCATACCTGTTATGAGCCACCCCAATCCGTACAGGCTCCTCATATTGGAGCTTGGATAGCTAAAGAGTTGGGGCCTGCCAATCCGGTAATTCCTCCATTTATTAGTATGGGGCAACGTTTTACCGTGGGAGAGGCAGAGGAGTTGAAAGCATTTCATTCCGCCGGGTTCTTAGGTTCCGAATTTGGACCTTTTTTGATTCCCGACCCTTCTGGCGGATTGGAAAGTGTACGCCCTCCGCACGGGATGTCCCTCAAACGTTTTGAGGCCAGATACAAATTGTACAAAGAATTGGCGAACAAGAATAAACTGATGGAGCAGGGGAGTGATTACCAAAGGGAATCCCTAATGCGCTCCATGGAACAGTCCTATCGCTTATTGAACTCCCCAGAGGCCAAGGTGTTTGACCTTTCCCAAGAACCTAAAGAAGTCTACGACACGTACAATACAGGTAGATTTGGATTAGGCTGTTTATTGGCAAAAAGATTGGCTATGAACGGGGGACGCTTTATCAGTGTCTCTACCGAATATGAGCCGTTTTTAGGTTGGGATACCCACGAAAATGGACATACACGAGCCAAAAAAATGAAGGAGTTGATAGATAGGCCTGTTGCCCAACTAATTAAAGATTTGGATGAAAGTGGTCATTTGGACAGGACCTTAATCATTCTAGCGAGTGAGTTTAGCCGTGATGCCATCATGGAAGGTAGACCGGGGGAACAAGTAAAAGACCAAGTAAGGCAACCGGATATTATTGAGGACGAAAAGTTCTACGGCATGCATCGCCACTTTACGGACGGGAGTTCTATCTTGCTTTGGGGTGGGGGTATCGAAAAAGGGTTGATATATGGTAAAACCGCTGACGAAAGGCCCTGCTCTTCCATAGAAAATCCTGTGGTCATAGATCAAGTACATCAATCTATATATCATGCTTTGGGTATACATCCCCAAACGGAATACACCATTGAAGGTCGGCCCTTTTATACCACGCCAGACGGTCACGGAGAACCTATTTTGGATTTGTTCGGCAAGCCGATGACCGAGGCTGGTTAATCTATTTAAATAATTACACATGAGTGCACCTAAAACAAGTCGCAGGACTTTTTTGAATACAACCGCAAAGGCAAGTGCCGGTATGGTTTTAATGCCGCATTTCAATATCAATAGTGCTAAACCTAAACTATCGGATGACATTATTGGTCATGGCGATTATACCTATCGGGTGCACAAGGCTTGGGGCGATTTAGACCCTAATACCACTCCGGTTAAAAATTGCCATGAAATGGTAATGGATTCTCAAGGGAGATTGGTTATGGTGGGTGATCATACCCAGAACAATATCCTGATTTATGATAAATCCGGAAAGTTGTTGGATAGTTGGGGTATTCGTTACAAAGGGGGACATGGACTTTCTTTGTGGAACGATGGTGAAGAAGACTTTCTTTTTATCTGTGATACCGATGGGGCCATGATAAAGACCACATTGGATGGAAGGGAGTTGCTATTGATTGGCCATCCTTCGGAATATGGAGCGTATGAAAAGGACGATACCTTCAAACCTACCGAATCCGCCATTGGTCCTAATGGGGATATCTATATTGCGGACGGATACGGTTCACAGTACGTCCTACAATTTACTAAAAATGGAGAGTTTAAACGAAAAATAGGAAACGGACGGGGTACCGAAAACGAACAGTTTCAGACAGCCCACGGAGTTTGTATCGATAATCGGGATAAGACAAATCCCACTTTGTTGATTACTTCGCGTGCAAGCAATAGTTTTAAGCGTTTTACACTTGATGGCAGGTATCTGGAAGAAATTTCTTTACCCGGTGCTTTTGTCTGTAGGCCCGTAATACATGGTCAGCAATTGTATGCGGGCGTATGTTGGTCCTCAGAGACCGACTTTGTGGAAGGGGATATGACTACGCATCCGACCAGAACCAGTCCAAAATCTGGTTTTGTTACCATTTTAAATGAACAGAATAAAGTGGTTTCTAATCCCGGAGGTACCGCTCCAACCTATAAAAAAGGAAAATTGGAACGTATGCTTCAAAAAGAGCCAATTTTTAAGCACTGCCATGATGTTTGTGTAGATGAGGACGAAAACTTATACGTTTGTCAGTGGAACGCCAACAGGACTTATCCGGTAAAACTGGAGCGGGTATAAGTCCTATTTTGATAATAATGGAAGGCCTATTGCACGATTAGTGGATGTCCTTTGCTATTGGATGCATAAACGCTTTCCAATACCCTAATGTTCGCCAGGTATTCTTGAACATCGGTTTCAAAAGACTTTTTCGAAATTAGTTGTGTTATAAAGTGCAACTGGGTATAGTACACACAATCTCCAGAAAAATTTTTATCCTCAAAATGGTAGTCATGTACGGTTTCAGGCTTACCCAATCGCTTTACGGTAATACGGCCATCTTGGTGTAAGTGCAAATGGCCTTTGTTCACTTCGATATGGACTTCACCAAAGGTTAATCTAGGGTTTTCACAGGTACTCTCATGAAACCGATTGGCATCTATAATAGCCGTGCCTCCCTGTGAGAAATCGCATAGCACCAATGCAGAATCTTCTCCTTTAATGTTGGGATTGAACCGTTGTAATTTGGCAAACACCTGATTGATTTCCCCTCCAAAATAACGAAGTACATCAATGAGATGTATCCCGGTTTCATATATCAATAACTGTTTCATTTCTCGAAAATAAGGCTGCCGGTTCATATAGGCATCTTTCTGCCAACCGTCTCCCATGCGCATACGCCAGTGGATACTATGCAATTGGTTTCCAATAGTTTGTTGGTCAAGCAGTTTTTTGATTTCCCGATGCCAAGGCTGAAACCGAAAGTTTTCATGTATCATCATCCGAACCTTATTTTTTGAAATGGTTTCGGCTATTTTTTGTGCTTCTTTTAAATCTGGTGCCAGAGGCTTTTGACAAATAATATCAATTCCCATTTCAGCGGCCAAGATACACAGTTCCAAATGGGTTTCAGGTGGAGTTATGATATCGATGAAATCGGGATTTTCATTGGCTAGCATTTCATTGATATCAGAATAAAATCGTGGTATGCCATATTGGGATGCAGTGCCTTCAGCCTTGGCGATATCGGTATCACATATCGCTACCAAATCGACCTCTTTTATACGCATCCAAGCTTCTAAATGAAACTGACTGAAATACCCTAGACCTACCGCTACGCCTCTTTTTCTTTTCATTTAATATGTCGTAAAATGTCGTCTTGGCTTCATTTTTGACCAAAGTAGTATTGCTATGATATTTAAGGCGGCCCCAACAATAAAAAAAAGTGTTGTGGAGCCAGTCCAATCCAAAAGATACGGAAATAAAAGTGCCGTGATAAATGCACCTATATTTCCGGCCATATTCATGGTGCCAGAAATTGCCCCCGCATTTTTCTTGCCAATGTCCACACAGAAGGCCCATGAGGGCGGTAAGGTCATATCCGCACCAAAAATGGCGATGCTTAGCATCAATATGGCACCTGTAGCGGTATCCATATATATACTTCCTATCAAACCTATGGCGGCTAAGCCAAAACCTAAGGATGCAGGAAATATCCTAGACTTGTCCCAATCTCCTTTGGAAAAAATCCTATCTATTAACCAACCTGCAAACCAATTACCGAAAGCTCCAAAAATCAAGGGCACGGCGGTATAAAGTCCGGCCTCAATGGTTTCCAATCCATACTCTTTTTTTATGTGTGGAAATAACCAAGTCAGGGCGAAAAAGAACGTAAAATTACTGCAGAAATATTGCCCCATGGCTAGCCACATGTTCTTTGATTTTGAAAGCTGACGAAAACTGATTTTCTCTTTGGTCAGGGATACT
This sequence comes from Maribacter sp. MJ134, assembly GCF_003970695.1. Lineage (NCBI taxonomy): Bacteria > Pseudomonadati > Bacteroidota > Flavobacteriia > Flavobacteriales > Flavobacteriaceae > Maribacter > Maribacter sp. MJ134. The sequence goes on along the minus strand of NZ_CP034570.1, from coordinate 2,385,934 downwards.
TTTTTATCCTGTCTGTTCGAGATTATATATTCTTTTTCCGCTGCGGAGATACCTTTATGGTCTTCTGGTCTATCCCTGAACAAAATGTACCAACCAGAGGCCCAGATTACACCTATGCCACCTAGTATGAGGAAGGTAGCCCTCCATCCTAAATCCTCAATCATCCAAGCTACTAGAGGCAGTGCAAATGCCGCCCCCAATCTTGAACCTGAAAAATTGATACCGGTAACCACCCCCCTTTCCTTTAAAGGAAACCAATTGTAAATGGCCCTTGACATTCCAGGGAATGCCCCGGCTTCACCTGCGCCAAAAAGAAAACGAACTACCAGTAAGGAACTAAAGTTCCATGCCGCACCGGTTAGGGCAGTAAAAGCGGACCAGATAGTGACAATCCCGGCCAATATTTTTCTAGGCCCGTATCTGTCTGCCATAAGACCCGATGGAGTCTGAAAAAACGCATAGCCGAGGGAAAATGCTGCCAGAACCCAACCCATTTGCTTATCACTAAGGTCCAAGCTTGAAGAAATGGGTTCTTTCGCTACCGAAATGCATATCCTATCGATGTACAGTAACAATGCCAATAGAAAGGTGCCGGCCACCATAAAATAACGCTTTGGGAAATGGTTTTTTGTGCTCATTCCAATCTATTTAAAAGGTTATACAAATCGTTATCTGTACCTACATTACCGGGAAAAACGATATAAGGGATTCCGGGAAATTTAGAATTTTCGTCCGCTTGCCAAACAGGAACGCCTTTAATGAGTTGACCTATCACAATTGCGCGTTTAATTTGTAATGATTTTACGGCAATATCGCTTGAGGTAATTCCGCCTTTCGCTACAATAAACCGAGGCTGAGGACCTATAAGTTCAACGAGCGTGGTTAGCGCTTGTGATACCCTGTTCACGATAGCTAAACTGTCTTCTTTGGTACTTCCCTGTTTAACCTTTCTGCTGGTGTAAAGTACCACATTTTCACCCTTACCCAACCATAAATCTATACGCTCCGCCTTCTTCTTTAATGAAGCGTTCAAATTTTCATCATTAAAAATCTCATCAACATCTAGCTCCATATAACTCGCCTTATATTTTGCTTTCAGAACGTTTAGCTGTGCTGTGGTTTTTGGCACATAGGAGCCTATAACAATTAAACCTCCCTGTCCTTTTGCTTTACCTAGGGCATCTTTTTCCAGTAAAGCTGCCGGACGCTTACCTATGATGGCATTGACAAAAGAAGCTGCGGTTCGGTGAACCAATGGAATATTGGTTTTTAGCGCAAACAGGGCAAAAGTTTCTAAATCGGCATGGGTCGTGGCGTTGACTATAATGCATTGGTGTTGCTCTATCTTCTTTTTGATATCCGAAAAGTCTGGACTCGACCTAAGTTCATTTAAGGATATTGATGTAATTTGTGTCGCATCAATCTTGCCTTTGTACTTTTCAATGGCATACTCGGTAAGGTCTGAGGCGTCGTAGCCAAAGGTGTTATCCTTTGCGAAAGGCGTACTAGCGGCTGGGATAAATGTGTCTCCTTCCCTCACGTAATGTATGTTGTCACAGGTGTATCTTCCACCCTCGAAGAAAGCGGGAATCAATACGTGTTTGTCATTTTTATACCCAAGTGACTTTGATAGCGCGATTACTTCATCCGGATAATGCCCACGCAGGGTAGAATCACCACGGTTGACCACTAGTAACTTTTTATGATGTTTTTCTGCTAGTTGTTTTAATCGCCTACCGATGAGAGTTAGAAGGGCTATTGCTTTGTCTTTTTGTAAGGCCCTAGAATTAGTGAGGATAAAAAAAACGGGACTCTGTAAAAGTTCTTGTTCCAAAATAGGTTCCTCCCAATTGGTTATCACGGGAATGTTCTGAACCGTTTGAGTGCCGGTAGGGTCGTCATCTAAAATTACTATGGTTTTGGGGTGCTCTTTTAGATAGTCAACTATATCCTTCTCTTGACCCTTTAAAAGGTTGCCCTCTTCTATTGATTTTAAGATGCGTTGGTTTTCCATAGTTGTTATTCCAAGGCCAAAACTCTTGCCGGTGCACCATCACCCCGTAAAACCTTAAGTGGTAGGGCAATCAAGGTCACCTGTTCTTTGTTTATTGAATCCAAGTTTGTCAAGCCTTCTACAATGATAATGTCATTTTGCATCAGGATGGTATGTATTTCCGTCACTTCCTTCAGATTATTGACATCAGCGACAGAAGGTGGTTCCACGCCCAAAAGTCCAATACCTTTTTTACCCATCCAAAGTGCTAATTCTTTGCTAATTCTGGGTAGCTCATCGCGATAACTTTTGGTATCCACTCTTTTGCTCCAATCCGTTTGAAGGATGAGGCTTTGCCCCTTCTTAATTTTATTGGCAATAGGTGACATATCCGAAACTGTTATCATGGCACTTGGGGCAATATGTGATAAGTTGACCACCCAAGCTTCCGAGATGAAACGCGCAACAGAAATCTCATCGATACTTTGTTGGGTTACTTCAAAATGCAGCGGAGCGTCCATATGAGTTCCCACATGGGAGTAGAGTTCCAAGGTGCTGGCGTTCCAACCATCTTTAGCCAAACTTCTTGCCTCTGTGATGGAAACTCCTTTCATTTTGTCAGACAAGGTGAGGGTTAAATCAATCACATTTTTACCGATGAGGTCCATCATCTAAACTATGAATTGATAAAGCCAACAATGCGTTCCGCAATTTCCGAAGTGGAAGCGTTGCCTTTGAGGTCTTTGGTGAGGTTTCCTTGCGCGGTGGCATATTCAATGCCCGCCACAATGGTATCGGCAGCTTCCTGCTCCCCCAAATGTTCTAACATAATTGCGGCCGACCAAATTTGGCCAATGGGGTTTGCGATGTTCTGCCCTGCAATATCCGGTGCAGAACCGTGAATAGGTTCGAACATGGAGGGGAAATCTCCTTCTGGATTGATGTTTCCACTACCGCCCAAACCTAAACTTCCCATGATGGCGCCTCCTAGGTCTGATAGTATATCGCCCATCATATTGGTAGTAACGATGACGTCGAAAAATTCCGGTTTCAGTACAAAACTAGCGGAGGCATTATCAATATACATTTTACCGTATTCTACATCGGGATATTCGGCTGCTACTTCGGCAATCACTTTGTCCCAAAATCCCAAGGTATAAATTAGGGTGTTGGATTTGGTGACGTTGGTTACCTTTTTTCTTCTTTTCCGTGCCAATTTAAAGGCATAATGCGCTATGCGTTCTACACCCAAACGGGTAACCATACTGGTATCTACTGCGCAACCATTGGGTGTGTCCGGATAGAATATTTTACCATTTTGTACAAACTCCCCTTCATTGTTTTCCCGTAGAATGACAAAATCAATATCTTTTTCTGTTTTGTCACGCAATGGACTCTGCACCCCTGAAAATAATTTTACAGGTCTGTAGTTTACATATTGTTCCAATTCCGTTCGTACTTTAAAAGTATAGTCCTTTGCAGGTAGGGTGTCGTCCACTTCGGGAAGTCCCACGGCACCAAAGTAAATGGCGTCGAAATTTTTTAGAGTTTCCAGACCGTCTTTCGGCATAAATTCCCCATGTTTCACATAATGTCCTGCACCCCAAGAAAAATATTCTGTTGTAATGTCAAAATTATATTTTTTGGCAACCGCACTTAATACCGATACCCCTGCCGGAACAATCTCGTTTCCTATGCCGTCACCGTTAACTACTGCGATTTTGTATTGTTTACCCATTGTACTACCTAGTTTAATATTAAAATGTTTGTGATTTGTTTTTTATAATCTAAAGCGTGTATAATACTAGCCTTATTTTAGGAATAGCACATCCTGTACTATACTGGTCAGTAAATCGTTGCCATACTGGTAAAAAAATAAGCTTGTAAAACGGGGAAATTGAACTTTAACGAAGGAATTATTCCATGTAGAACACTTCTTCCAATGCCGTCGAAACGGGCGAGTTATCGGGATTGGTTTCCATGATATCCGCCATAAAGGCCCACCATTTCTGCACTATGGGATTGTTCGCCAAGTCCTGGGAACCGCCATTACCCGATACCTTTTGAAAAGCAAAAAGGGTGTGGGTATCCTCATCAAGGAAGATGGAATATTCACTAACACCGGCTTCCTCTAATAATTTTTTAAGTTCTGGCCAGATTTCATTATGGCGTTTGGTATACGCTTCTTTCTGACCTGGATTCAGTTTCATTTTAAAGGCTAATCGTTGCATAGTTTTTTAGATACTATTCTCAGGGTTAAGCATAATTGCGTTTTTTTCTCTTCCTCATTTTGTTGGCCTCGTAATCTCCTTTGAATTTTTCCTTTTCAGGGTTCCATTCCAAAGGTCTACCGAGTTCATAGGCAATATTCGCAACATTACAGATGGTCGCGGAACGATGCCCAGTTTCTACCCCGCAAATAGGTTCTTGTCGTGTTCTAATGGCATCCAACCAATTTTGATAATGGTTGCCCTGGTCTTTGAACAGTTCTTTTGGGTCACCTCCGTTTGGTAAAAGAATGGTATCGGGTCGCGTTTCCAAAAATCCACGGCTTACGTCCAATTCCCCTTCGGTGCCTATAAAACGTACCGCCCATCCACGACCAAAGTCCTCATGTACCAGTTCGATTCCGTTTTCATAGAACATTCGTAGTCCGCGAACGGCATTGGGGTCTTTTGGCGGAATAAAAGATACTGGCCCGGTTTTGTCCATACCCAAGCACCATTGCGCAATATCGAACATGTGCGTTCCCCAATCGGCGATGCGTCCACCACCGGTTTCCTTAAAGTCGCGCCACGCGGGATAGGTTTTTACGATTTCAGGAGCAATGCTTTCATGATAACCAAGTAGGGGAGCAGGACCACACCAAAGGTTCCAATCTACACCTTTTGGTAAAGGCTGCGCGGTTAGGTCATATGGCCGGTAAGGGTCACCAACATTAACCAGTACTTTTTTAATCTCACCCAGCTTGCCGGAACTTACGATTTCCTGTGCTTTCTTAAATTTAGCCCATGAGCGTTGCATACTACCTATTTGCACTACGCTGCCATACTTTTCTTTGGCATTTACCATATCCCTACCATCTTTGATGGTGTTGGTCATGGGTTTTTCGCAATACACATCTTTACCCGTTTTCATAGCGTCTATAGCTTGCTTGGCATGCCAATGGTCTGGTGTGGCAATGACTACAGCATCAATATCCGTTCGTTCCAAGAGTTCACCGTATTCTAAATAGGTAGTGACCCCCTTGTAGTTGGTTATATTCCTTTTTTGAGCATAATAGCCTTCTACCAGTTGCTTAAACCATTTTTGTTTAGAATTCCAAACTTCGGCACCAGCAACAATTTGCGCTTCGGTATTGCCCAAAAACCTATTCGCTAAAATGCCACCTTGTTTTCCCAAGCCTATATAACCCAGATTTATCTTATCATTAGGTGCCATAAAACCTCTCCCCAAAACGTGCCTTGGCACAATACTTATGAGCCCTGCAGCAAGTGCCGTATGCTTTATAAATTTTCTTCGGGAATTATGATGGTTGGGTACGTCCTCTTTCATAGTATAGCAGCAATCAAATTTGTAATCTTAAAGTTAGGTATTTTATGGGAAACAGGGATAAAGTAGGTGTAGTACGTCATTCTTCTCTATTAAGCTAATATTGGTTTTACAATAGGATGGGATAGTAAGCATGCTGCCCGTAGCTGCGAACATTTTTTGAAGTCTTTCTAACGCTTTGTCCATACTGCCTAATTGCTGGTAGGGCCAAGTTTTATCTTCATTCATATAGGGATACAGAAAGTCATGCCCTTTTTTTAGGGTTCCTGATGCCGATTCATCTTTCCATAAATCGATTTGCATACTTTCTTTTCTTCCTAGGAAGGCTAATTTGGTAAGACCGGACAGATTTAGGATGCTATAGGTCATGCCTTTAGTTCTTTCCAATTCATGTGGCTGTCTCCCATCAGCTTCAATTTGATGCCGAATTCTATTTTCACTTACCGATTCTAGGACAGTTCTTGCGGCATCGGTTTTATCTAAAAATAGAAGCAAGGAGACGACTTGTACATCGTATAGCGTGCCATGATTGTTTTTACGGGTTTTTTCAAAGATTCCAAATTCGCTGGTCTGTAACCAATGCAGATAGTCCTCCATCCATTTTCTCATCGGGGTTTCAACTTCAGGTTCCAATGTATTCCCCACCTTCAAAATTTCCAAAGCGGTTACAATGTTCAGGATGCCATGAAAGTCGATAATGCCAAAACCCCTGCCGGTATTCCTTCCCGGGATGCCCTGTGCATAATCTAGGTTGGGGTTCATTTTAGTGGTTTCGTCTATAAACCAAACCTGCAATAATTCTTTGGTTTTATCGGCATATTGCTTTTCGCCTGAAAAAAAGAATGCAAAGGAAAGTGTTTTAACATGATAGAATAATAGATTTTTTGCATCCGTATCTACATTTTCTCCTCGGGTCATCGGGTTTACTTCCCCGTCCCTGCGTATCCACGGTAGGCCGTCCTCTTTATCCGGGTTTGGCCACCAATAGGGGGCCAGACTTAAATAATCGCGCTTATCGCCGCTAGCCGCCGTTCTGCTTTTTTCAACAACTGAAGTTGGTTTCGCATCTAAAGCGTTTTTCGCATCGGCCATCAATTTTTGATAGGCTGGTAAAAAATGGTCAGATTTATTTTTGATTTCTAGTTTTACCTTCTGAAGTTTATCAAAATCAAGCATAGTAAAGGTATCGCTTATGTAGGATTCCTTTTCTTGACCGTAACAGGAACAGCCTAACAGTATCAGCAAGAAAAAAACTGAAAACGGAAGGCTTTTGGTGCCTGTATGCATTTTATCGTTCCAGTTTTAGTAGCTCGCTACCGGCCAATAAAAAAGCGCCTGTACCATAATTCTGCCAGCTGTCTGCCGTGGCTGGTTGTGGGTCGGCACCAATATCTTGCACCCAGCCTACCATACCGTTCTCTTGCTGACAAGCCACCAAGGCATTCCAAGCTTTTTTTGCGGATGGGCCATATTCGTCTTTGTCTAGAAGTCCATTGTTTACTCCCCAAGCCAATGCAAATGTGTAAAATCCGCTTGCACTGACCTCACCGTGATTCCATGATTCTGGCGAGAGCAAACTGGTTCTCCAAAGACCATCCTCATGTTGTAATTCTTTGATTCGAGCGGCCATTTCTTTGTAGAGATTTACATAAAATTCACGGTGTTCATAGTCTTTGGGCAAATCAGTCAATACTAAGGCAAGTCCGCCCAATACCCAACCGTTACCGCGGGCCCAAAATATTTTCTTACCATTGGGTTCTTTCAAATCTTTTTCGTTAACGCCCCACTGGTAACGCGTATCCCTTGCAAAAAGGTGTTCTTCTTTATCAAACAATAAGTTATAGGTTTCCATGTAATACTTGTGCATTGCATCAAGGTATTTCTGCTCCCCGGTTTGTTTGGCGTATTCGGTAATTACCGGGGGCGCCATAAACAGCGCATCACACCACCACCAAAGAATTTTTTTCTCTTTGTTTTTGTCAGTACCATCTTTCCATTTGTTGGGTTCGTAAAGATGTGTGTCTAAAAATTCCTTGGTAGGGCCTAAATCCACCAAGTTTTTCCGAGTACTATTGGCATATAAATATGAATAGGAAATAGCGACATCATCGGCATGGTAGGTTCTATACAATGGTTTCCAATGATTTCTATACCCCTGTGTTTTAAGAGCTGCCAAGAAGATAGGGTTTTTGGTCGTTTCATGGGCTTTGGCTACGCCCACGTAATAGGCACCATTGGTCCAGTCCGTTGGGGCAAGGGCAAAAATAGGATGCGCTTCTTGCCACTCCATCGCTTTGACCATGGCGGTTTCTATGGCCTTGTTGTCCATCTGCTGCCCCATGTTTTTGGTTGTCGCAAATACTAGTAGAATAAGCAGTAATCTTTTCATCGTTTTCATCGTTTTCGTTTTAGTGCGTTTTTATTTTTCTAGTCTGAATTTCCCCGTTACCCCTTCTTTGGAAGAAGTACCTACCATAACCGTATAATCTCCTGTTTCCAGTATTTTCTCCATGGTCAATCCAGTAAATTCGAGCATTTTTGGGTTGATGGTGAAGGAAACGGTTTTGGATTCCCCTGGGGCCAATTCAATTTTTTCAAAGCCTTTTAGCTCTTTGTCCGGTCTGGTTACGGAGCCAATATCATCTTTCAAATAGAATTGAACCACTTCCTTGGCTTTTACTTTTCCGGTGTTGGAAACGTCAACGCTAATGGTTATTTCGGAAGTAGGGGTGATGGTACTGTCCGATAATTTAAGGTTTTTATATTCAAATGTTCCATAGCTCAATCCGTGGCCAAAAGGATATAAAGGACCATCTTCCAGAAATAAATAACCTTTCTTGTTATTGATTTCCTTCATGCTGTAATGAAAGGGAAGTTGCCCTATGGACCTAGGAATAGTTACGGGGGATTTCCCGGACGGGGACACATCTCCAAAAATGATTTTTGCCAATGAGGCGTCGCCAAGTTCGCTTAAATCCCATGCGTCTAAAATGGCATCAGCTTGTTCCGATATCGTGTTGATGGATAAGGTTCTTCTGTGTTTTAAAATAACGATGACGGGTTTTCCAAGAGCTTTAATTTTCGTTACCAGTTCGTCTTGGGCACCAACGGGGTCAATAGTAGCCCGGTCGCCCAAGGCATTATTGAAAAAGGCCTCTTTCGAGGTAAACTCATCACCGCCTAAAAATAGGACAACGGCGTCCGAGGCTTGGGCAATATCAACTAATTTATTTATCTCTTCAGAACTGGTTGGAAGTAATTTCGGTACGCCTTTATTCTTGTCCGTCAATTCAAAACCTTGTGCTGCTACAAAAGTTACTTGGTCACCTGTTACCGATTCAAAAGCGGCTTTGGTGGTTTCGTTCAAGATAGGCCCTAATAGAGCAATTTGCTGTTTCTCTTTTTTTAGGGGTAGTGTATTTGCCTCATTTTTCAATAGGATAATGGATTCTAAATCGGCTTCTTGCGCTAATGCCAATGAGGATTCAGAACGGACCGTTTTCTCTACCTTTTTTATGTCAACATAGGGGTTGTCAAAAAGCCCTAGAATCATCTTTGTCCGTAATACCCGTCGTACGGAACGGTCTATCATTTTTTCTATGGAAGGGTCTTTCTTGACCATTTCCGGCAAGTAGGCATAGGAATCCTCGGCATACAAATCAATATCGATACCAGCAACAAGCCCCATCAGGGCTGCAGCTTCCGGACTTTCCGCAACCTTCATAAAATAGTATAAACGCGCAATGTCATTGGAATCTGAGACTACGTAGCCGTCAAATCCCCATTGGTCGCGTAAAACCCCGGTCAATAATTCTGGGTTTCCGTGACTGGCTACACCATTTAAATCGCCATGGGAGGCCATAATGCCTAAGGTTCTAGCTTCTTTTACCGCTGCCTCAAAAGGAGGGTATATTTCGTCTATCAAGGTTCTGGGTGATATTTCAACTGCGGCAAAATTAGAACCTCCCAACACTTGTCCGTAACCTGCAAAGTGTTTTGCAACGGCACCGATATGGGTTCCTGCTCCTAAGCCTTTATAATCGCCTTGCACGCCTTTTATGGCGTTTACCACCATTTGAGTGGTCAAGTAAGTGTCTTCACCAAAAGCTTCGGACATACGGCCAAAACGGGGGTCGCGCACAATATCCGCCTCCGGCGAATGGCACATATGCATTCCTCTTAATCGTGCTTCATTACCTACCACGTCCCAAATACGGTTAACTAACTCGGGATTGAAAGAGGCGGCCGAGGTAATAGGTCTACCGAATTTTGTACAGCCCTCAGCGTCTACTCCGTTGTATGATTCGGTGACAAATAGGGCAGGTATGCCCCAACGGTTATGTTCAATGATATACTTCTGTAGTTCGTTGTTCAGTTTGGCGGCTGCTAAGGGAGAAATATGCTCTCCGGGATTCTTGATACCGGCAATGCCTAGCTTTAATTTCTCAATGACTCTATCCGATAGTTCCAATCTCTCTTTTTCGTCGGATTTTACCCCGATATTGGCATGGAAAATCCGCATTTGGGCCACTTTTTCTTCTAGCGATAGTCTGGGCAGCAAATCTTCAACCCGTTCTTCTATAGAAAGTGAAGCGTCTTTGTAGTCCATCTTCTTTTTTTGTGCCGTTAGGCCAACGGTTAGAAGTGAAAGGAAAAATAGGATTGGATATTTTATTTGTTTCATAAATGTTTAATTCTAAAAATTGTTTTAAGGATTTTACCATACTTTTTTAGGGTTGTACAATTACACTGCGTTCTGCATTCTGTGCCTCGGTCAATGTTTTTCCTTCTATAAACAAAACAAATCGGTCCAGTGCATGGAACTTAGAACGTCCGGATACTTCCATGGTATAGATACCGGGGGTATCAAATTTCACAAATATATTGTGTGGGTCATTATCGCTGGTATTGGAACGCCAAAACCATTCCCCAACCCGGTTCATATACACTTTAAACCAACCGTCCGAGCTGCTGCCTTCCGGATTAGGGGTTTTATCCAATCCCTTTGGAAAAACGATGCTGCCCTCTCGCTGCCCAAAAAAATCACTTGCATCGGAAAAGCGGAGCCAGGAGTCATTTCCTTCAGATTGACTATCGCCTTCTGAAATTCTGGACCGCCACACAAACTGGTAGGTTCCGGGAGTGGAGATGTTTAATTTATAGACCAAAATGCCTACTCCGGGCATATTAAAATTATCTTCTTTGTTCCAACGTAAATAACCGGTGCCGTCAAAAGCATCAAGGGTGTTTCCGCGTTCCCATTCCAAATCGCCCTCTACGGTTTCAAATTCCACACTTACGATTCCGTCGTTTTCCTTGTAGCTGATAACATCTAAATCGGTATTTGGGTTCATTGGGTTGTCTGTGCCTTCTTCCTCCGGCTCTTCCATTTCTTCCATCATTTCCTCAATGGGTTCTTCCGTGTTAGCGTCTGAACTACAGGAAAAACCTAGCGTCAAAAAACAGATGAAACTGTATATTTTAATACGATGGATTTTTCTCATTTTTTATAACTTAAGGTATAGGTTCCCGAACCTAGGGGTATGGTATTGTTCGTTGCATCACCAACAGCAAATGTTTTCCAGTCCTCGCTATTAATTTTCAAGGTCTCTTTTTGTTTTTCATCAATGAATACTCGCGCCATTGTATTAAAGGGTACTTTAAGGTTCATTTCAAAATCGGTGCCATTTTTTGTCCATTCGTTACTAATGGTGCCGTAAGGCGTGCTAATGCTGATGTCATTATTCTTGAGATGACTAGGAAATACTGGGTTTACCGTAAATTCTTTAAAACCCGGTTGTTCCGCAATGGGTCGCACACCGCCTAGGGTCTCAAAAAAATATGCTGCAAAACCACTATGCATGGGGTGGTTTAAAGAATTTGTGGGTCCTTCCATCTTTTCCCACTCAAATTGACGTTCTGGCCATGTGGTGAATCCGGAGTTCATTTGGTAGGCCTGACTGGGGAAGTCCGGCGTTGTTAATATAGCATGGGCCAAATCTGCTTTACCGTGCTTTGCCAACACGGTGTAGATATATCTATTTCCATGTATCCCCGTGGCATGATGCCCTCCTTTTACTTCAACAATATCGTGCACTAATCCATTGACTACATTCTCAATCTCCCCTTCTGGCACCATACCAAATTGTAAGGCTTGTACCGTTGCGGTCTGACTCAGGTACCATTTATATTTGGTGCCATCTTTCTGCTTTAAATATGCTTTGTTGAAGGCTTTTTTTAAAGCTTCTTTTTCCATTTTCATTTGAGCTTCGTAGGTGCTGTCATTATTCATTTTTGCAAAAGTTTCCATAACACCTAAAATATCAAAGAAATAGGCATTGGCGGAAATAATCGGGTCAGTTTCCATGGCACCGGGATTTAACCTTCGGTCCCAACTTGGCGGACACCAATCGCCCATGCCGTCTTGCATAATCCCATTCTCACCTTTAAAATTCAAATAAAAATTGGTCAGTTCTTTCATTTCCGGGTAGTACTCCTTTATGATGGCATCATCTCCATAAAACAAATAGTTGTACCAAGGCAGGTACATGGTGGCAACGCCCCAATCTATTTTTGCATAGGTAGAGGTCCGCTTACCGGGGGCAATCATGGTAGGCACCTGAAATTTGATATCCGGGTCGTTATGCCCTTTGGTGGGCCGCATTTGGGTACGGATATCTTCCATGTATTTTTTATAGAAATCGTACATGTCGTAGTTGTACAATGCATACTCGGCAAAGGCATGGGCATCACCCAACCAACCACATTTTTCGCGATGGGGGCAATCCTCCGGAATACCATGAAGGTTATCTTCTATGGTCCATTTACTAATGCTGTGCATTTGGTTCAGGATATCGTCCGAGGAGGAAAAACTTCCGGTGTTGTCAATATCGGTAGCAACAAGCACCGCTTTAATCATATTGGCATCCGGCTTTTTGGAAATGCCTTTTATCTTGGCGTACCTAAAACCATGATAGCTGAATTTTGGTTCCCAAGATTCCGGCTCTGAGCTTTTAGCGATGTACTTGTATATTTGGGGCATACCGTTGGCACCGCCTCCCGTAGACCCGGGAAAAATATCACTACCGTCCGTCAATAAGGCCTCTGTATTTGTAATCTCTATAAGCTGTCCCTCTTTTTCTTGGATATTTAGTTTGACCCAACCAGCGATGTTCTGTCCAAAATCAACTATCCATTCTCCATCCGAACCTTTAAACACTTTTTGCGGCTCCAAGGTTTTTAGTTTTTTAATGGGCGGTATTTGCTGTGCACTCACTTTGGTAATGTTTGGTACTGTTTCCGTAGCTGTTCCCCAATCATCATCTATGTAGCCCACGGTGTTCCATCCATTTATTTCATGGCGGGCATCATAGGTATCGCCACCGTAGATGTTGTTGAATACGATGGGACCGGTATTTTCTTTCCATGTGTTATCCGTATAAAAATCAGAAGTTGTACCATCGGTATAGGTGGTCTTTACCAGTAGCTTTACGGTAGGTGGGCCGTATGCCAAGTCCTTTTCAGATTCAGGGTCATTTTTCCAAGAGATATTCTGTCCGTAAAAACCATTGCCCAAAAGAATACCAAAGGCATTTTTATCCTCTTTAATAGCCTCTGTTATGTCATAGGTGACATAGTAGGCCTGCTTGTAATAATTGGATGGTGCAGGGTCCAGCACGTGGTCGCCTACTTTTTCCCCGTTCAAATAGAGTTCGTAGTATCCTAGTCCACAGATGTAGGCCTGTACTTTTTCTACTTCTTTTTCTACGGTTATTTCCTTTCTGAAATAACTGGCCGCAAAACCTTCTACCATAATGGGTTTTGCCATTTTACCGGTTTTGTATTCCCTGTAACGGTGTGGCGAGATCCTTTTATCTTCTGTTAGGGTAATCCATTTAGCGTTACCCCAATTGTCAAGATTCATTAAGCCCATTTCAAAATGCTGGGTAGTGGACCAGTTGGATGCCTTGTTGTTTTCATCCCAAATTTTCACTTTCCAAAAATAACGCTGCATGGCTTTAAGGTTAGTGCCGGCAAAGGGTACAAATGTAGATGTTGTGCTTTGTACTTTGTTGGAATTCCAAACATCGGCATCGTTCTCGTTTAATTTTTCTTCAGAAGATGCCACTAAAATATGATAGGCGGATTGTGATTTATTGAACCCTTCGGCGTCAACAATCCACGAAAAAACGGGATTCTCAGTTTCAATGGATTTAGGAGTTTCTTTCTGATTACATAAGAGCTGCTCAAAAGATAGGTTAGGCCCTGGTTTTTCCTCAGTACATGAACCGAGGATTGCTAATAGTAGAATTCCAATGCAGCGCAAAAAGTAATTTTTATTTGATTTTATGCGATTGTGAGTCATTATTTACGGGTTATAGTTTTAGAAAAATGCAGTTGCACCGGGCCTAATAATCCAGATGGCATCAGTACATCGTTTACTTTATAAAAAGGAGCTGTAGTAAAGGTGGTTCTTTTTCCTTTAGGCCTTGGTTCATTGTTGGTGTACCATGTCGGCATGGTCAAATCGGTGGCGCGATGCGGTCCTAATTTGTACCCTCCATCATTTGCGGGGTAGCGTTCATCACCGATCAGTCTATTACTCCATTGGTTGGTGAGCAGAATTTCAATTTGATTCTCGCCACTTTTTACGTAATCTGTAATGTCTACTCTAAAAGGCGGCATCCACGAAACGGCAACCGGTTGACCGTTAACAAGCACTTCCCCTACAATATAAACCTGGCCCAAATCCAGTTGTATTTTGGTGCCTTTTTTTGTTTCTTCTTCATTCAGCACAATCGTTTTGCTATAGCTCGCGGTTCCGCTGTAATAGTTGATGGAATCTTTAGGGTGAGCGCTCCAATCTACCAAGGAGTCAAATGGTACAGTACCGCCATACCCTTGCTCTTGGTTGAAGGTTACTTCCCAAATGGTAGAAATATCTTGGGACGCCGGGATATCGGTCACCGAAAAATCCCAACTTCCCCCAGAGGTCAATGGAACGGAATAACTGCCGTTTTCCGTCGCAGTTGCTTTAAGGATATTTTCCTTGGATAAGCTGAGGTTGAGATGCTCCTTGTGTTCTTTTGCGCTATGAACGGTATCGGCATCCTCCCGAAACACCACAAAAATAGATGCTCCTGCATCTAACCGAATCTGCGTAGTAGTGTTGCCATTTTCTGTTATAAACTGACCTTGTTTGGTGATGCTCCCGTCCATTGGATTCCATAGTTCCGGAATTTTATGGCCTACTCGGAACTGGGCATGGAATGTTTTCGTTTCTAAGGTATCTGGATTAAAAAAGAAATAGATGTCTTCCGTAGCGGTTTTTCGGTGTGCGTAATCGGTAGTTTCTTGATTGAGAAACCGCATATCTGGGCTAATGTTCTGGTCTGTCAAAACCCTTTTCCACTCGGTAACCGATTTTATCAAAGTTTTTAATTCGGACACTACTTGGTCAAAAGCTTTCAGGTCTTCCTCCGTTTTTTTATAGCCTGCTAATTTTTCAGGAAGTTCTCCGTAAACAGGAACCCCGCTTTTGGCAATGGCCAGTATGCGTTTTGCGGTTTTCAGGGAAATCGTTTTGCTATTTTGGAGCAGCAGTATTTTATACGATGTGCCTTCGGGAAGTACCAATTCCTTTTCTTCAATGGCGATTCTATTTAAAAGTACATCGGTATTTACGTTGTCAAAATTGATGCTTTTTGGTATGGCCGGGGAAATATCGTCTCTGTAATAGGCAGAATTTGGCGCTCCTTCTCCCACGTATATCAATACATCCGATACTGGAACCCCTTGCCTGAGCATATGAGAGCCACGTGCAATGTAGTCAAACCATGCTTTTCCGGCATTTTCCCACCAGGTTTGGGTTCTGTCCAAATGAAAACCCCAACGGTTCATGGTCATTCCTGGGGCAACATTAGGATTGGCCTGGTGCGCAAATCTGTGGAACATGAATTCGTTGATGCCGTAGGTCCACCCTAAGTCTCCAGAAGTTTTTGCCATGGCGGGATGACCTTTCCAGTTGATGGTAGGGTTAGAGGTGAAGGATTCTGCAGATATAACAGGTTTGCCATAAATATGGGCAGAAGACACGGCAGATTCGGTTTGGGTGATAGGGCGGTTCATCCAGAATTCCCCCATGGGAATATCGGTTACGCCGCCAATATCCAAATCGTTTAAAGGCCCAAAACCATAAGGTTCTATGTAACTTTTAAGTCCGTCTGCATTGCACAGCTCCGTAAAATACTCAAAATAGTTTTTGGTCATGAGGTCGGAAATTACCTTTCTGTAATCGGATAGTACGGCCTCTGATATTTCAGGATTGCCAATAAATCTTCCCGCTACTAAGGGAAGCATTTCAATAAAATCATAGTCTTTTTCGTTCTCAAAGATTTTGGCAAAACCATCAGTCCAGTTTTGGCCTCCCATTTCATAACTGTCAATCTCAATATATTGCAAAGCATTAGGCGCTACAGGACTAGCATTGTTCACCACCTTTTTAATAAAGGCATCGTAATGTTTCTTAAAAGGCGGCCTGCTTAATTTATCCACTTCCAAGCCACGACCTTCGTCAGAGGCGGGATTGTTAAATGCACCCGTGGAGGTATAACCAAAGCGCATTATGGTCCAGTTGCCACTTGGCAGTTCCGTTTTTAGGACACCTTTGGCATCCATCTGATTCGAAAGATTTCTTATTTGCCAAGGGTCTATAAGCATCGTGCTATCCGGAGAACCTATATCAGCTAAATTCTTGTCCTCGGTTCTGGCGATTGCCGTTCTGCCCAAAGGGTTGTTTATAAAATAATTTGCGGTCAGCTGTACTTCTTTTAAGGTGGTGGTACGATTAAACTTTAAGCGAAAATATTTTGAAGTAACACCCTCAAAATGGTCGTTGATGGCCCATTCTCCTTTTCCCGTCCTCACCTTAAAAAGATTTCGTATATCAATAAAATTGATGCCATCCGCACTGATTTGCAGCATAGCCGTACTATGACGGTCGTTGAAAATGATTTTGGCGGACCGTAAGGTTTTGGGCTTTTGGTAGGTAAACTGTACCCATAGGGATTCGTCTTTCTTCGCGTTTAGAGTAGATTCGGCATCTATTTTTCCATCAGAAATAAGGGCTGTATCCAACGATGTATCAGATGCTGTAATTACCGGGGTATTTGTAGTGTCGTCTATTTCTGAATCTAAGGCGGGGTAGGCGATTACAGCAATATCCTTGTAAAACCCCTCTCTTTTTGTAGGTTCTTTTAAGTTGAGACTGATGTTTCCTCCTTCTGTAACCGTTTCGCTCCAAACCACCATTTTCATGGATTCTTCGGGTAACACCCAGGGGCCACCACTAGCAGACCAACCATCACAATTATGTACGCCAAAGGAAAGACCAAGGCGTTCTGCCTCTTTGGCTGCGTGGTCAATCATTTCATGATGCTCGGCCGAGTTGTATTTTATAGGTCCATTGGGAATGCCTTGGGTAACGTTGAATAATAATAACCCACCCAAGCCAACCTCGGCCATGGATTCCAAATCTTTGGTGAGTCCTTCTTTGGTCATGTTGCCGCTCATGGCATGGAACCACGTCTTGGGCTTGGCGCTAGCCGGTGGATTTAGAAATTCTTGGGCAAGGTTCCGGGTATTTTCACCTTTCTCCTCACAGGAAAAAAGTATCACCGTCAACACTGTGAGAACACCTAAAATTAGCTTTTTCATTGTCTATAATCCCTCACGGACTAAAATACAGTTTTGAAAGGGGTAGGGTATCCTGTACTATATGGTTGACATAGCGGAAAATAACGATGTATTCTTTGTTCTAAAAAGATTCTTTAAAACATCAATTAAGGTTTACTACTTTAGATTAGAAGCTAGTCGTGCGTCTTATGTAAATGGTATAGGAGACATTTTAAGAAATAAGGGATAGCATGAAGATACAAGTCCTGTAATTGGGACGAGTATTTTAGACTTACAGATTTTAGCTATCTTCAAAGCCCCTAGCATGGTTCGTATTAGCAACTTTTAATAATTTAGTTTCATCCGTAATACTAATTGAATTGACTATCAACATTACAGCTAAAGAAATGAACGAAGTGCTGACAACACTGTTTAGCAAATACGGATTTTCTTCAGAAAAGGCCAAATTATTGGCGCATGTACATACCGAAAACACCTTGCATGGTGTAAATTCCCACGGCATTAACCGAGTACCCTTCTTTATTGAACAGCTGCTACGCGGTTTGGTCCGTAAAGATGCTGAGGCTGAAAAAGAGGAAGGTTTTGGTAGCATAGAACGGTGGGATGGCAATTTGGGTTCAGGTGTACTCAACGCGATAAAATGCACGAAACGAGCCATTGGTATGGCGAAAGAAAACGGAATGGGATTGGTGGCATTACGGAACACCAACCATTGGATGCGGGCAGGTTATTATGGTTGGATGGCCGCGGAACAAAATTGCATCGGTATGATGTTTACCAACACCGAGCCCAATATGCCGGCCTGGGGCGGGAAGGAGTCACGATTGGGAAACAATCCCTTGGTAATCGCAATTCCAAGAAAAAAAGGACACATTGTTTTGGATATGGCCATGACCCAATTCTCCTTTGGTAAAATTAACGAGTACCAACTTAGCGGAGCACAACTGCCCTATGATGGCGGATTTGATGCACATGGAAATCTTACCAAAAATCCGGAGGACATTTTAAAGACCAAAAGCGGACTCCCCATTGGTTATTGGAAAGGTTCTGCCCTGTCCATAGTCTTGGATATGCTTGCCACGCTACTATCCGGAGGGAGGTCTACCTATAAGTTGGGCTTGGAAGAACATGAGTACGGGGTATCTCAAATTTTTATGTGTATTGACCCTACAACATTTCACCAGTCTAACATTCAGGAACAATTGCTAGAAGAAATCATTACCTATACAAAGGATATTACACCAACCCGTCCAGATGGGAAAACGTATTATCCCGGAGAAAAATCCCTTTCCAATAAAATCGAAAATGAAAAAAACGGGATGCAGGTAAGCGAAGAAATTTGGAACAGGGTAATTAACCTTTTAAATAACTAAAAACCAAGACCGTGAAAAATAGTAGAAGAGACGCCCTTCGTAAATTAACAATGGTACCCGCCCTTGCTGCGGCTCCCACCTTGTTTGGGGCCTCAACCGGTAATAGTTTAAAACCTGTTTCAACGCTGCAACGTGTGCAATACAGCGTTAATGCCTACTCGTTCAATGATGAGTTTAAAAGCGGGAAGATGGATTTTTTCGATATGATGGAGTTTGCTGCGGATATTGGACTTCATGCGGTAGATTTAACTTCCTACTATTTTTCAAGCTACCCAAACCTACCCGACAAGGCGGAAATTTTTGCTTTAAAAAAACGGGCGTTGGAACTAGGTTTGAACATTTCATGGACCGGCGTTCGAAATAATTTTGTTACCGCAGATGTGGCAGCAAGAGAAAAGGACCGACAAATGATTAAAGATTGGTTGGCCGTTTCCTCACAGATAGGTTCCACCATTTTGCGAATTTTCACGGGCAGGAATCTTCCCGACGGCTACACGAAGGACCAAGTAAAAGCATGGTTGGTGGAAGAATACAAGTTATGTGCCCGGTATGGTGCAGAAGTTGGCGTTTTTGCCACGCTACAAAACCATAATGAGTTTTTGTTTACGGCAGATGAAGTTATCGCTATTCTTGAGCGGGTAGACTCCGAGTGGTTCGGGCTTATTTTGGATATATCCGGCCTACGCACTACAGATGACCCCTATGCCGAGGCGGAAAAACTGGCACCCTATGCCAAGTATTGGTTTATCAAAGAGCATGTATATCACGACCAAGTCAAAAGACCGACCGATATGTCAAAGATGGCGACCATGATAAAAAAACAGGGATTCCAAGGCTATGTATCCTTTGAGAGCTTATCCGACGGTAATCCAAAAGAAATCATCAAGAATATGTTGATGGATTTTAGGGGGGAGTTTGAAAATCAGTAAAGCAAAGGTCTCGTCTAAACCGAATTACCTATCTCAACTTACATCACTAAAAGGAAGATATTCGCATTATCTGAAATAATGGCAGTCTTGAATTTTTAGCTACACCTTTCTTTACAAGACCTTCATATTTTTTAGCAGTCCAGAATCTCTTTAAACTATAGTTCAGTTTTATATTCAGGATTTAACTCCGTTGGAATTGGGGCATTGGTTTCTTCCCACCATTTTTTAAGCAGTTCCAGTAATTCGTTTGCCTTTTCGGGATGGGCGGTGACTAGATTATTTTTCTCCCCAATATCTTTGGATAGGTTATACAACTCCATCCCATCATCTTCAAAATAATAATGTAGTTTCCAATCACCTTTTCGAACCACGGAGCCTGGTCGGGTTCTGAACAAAGAGTCTCTGGTTTCATTATCATGTATATTGTAAGCCTGTAAATAAACGGGGAAGTGCCAAAAAAGAGGACGCTCCATGGTAGTTTGCCGTTCCTCTAATACCGCTGCCAAATTTTTACCATCTAATTGAAGGGACTGGGACCCAACCTGTGCATACTTCAATACGGTCGGAAAAATATCCAGATTGGTAATGGGAACGGCACTTTTTGTCCCAGGCTTTATTTTTTTGTTGAACACAAAGAAAAAAGGCTCTCGGATACCACCCTCATAATAGCTGCCCTTTCCTGCCCGTAAAGGTTTTTGTTTGGTGATGCCGTACAGGCCGCCATTATCGGAGGTGAATACAATTAGCGTATTGTCATAAAGCCCCCTCTCTTTTAGTTTACCGATAATTAAACCAATGTTTCTGTCCAAATTATCGACCATTGAGGCATATTCAGCATTTTCTTGTCCTTGCCAGGGCGACTTCTTTTCGTATTTGGGAACAATGCTGTCCACCGGCATAATGGGTACGTGCACCGCATAAGGAGCATAGTTTAAATAAAATGGTTTTTGAACCGTGTCAATGAAGTTGAGGGCCTTTTCAACAATTAAATCCGTGAGGTATTCGGTCTTCCCTTTTTCTATAGCCACATTTTTATAAGGTGGATAATAACTTTTCGGAAGTCCGTTGTGGGCACCTCCAATATTTATATCAAAACCATATTCCAAAGGGTTGTCGCTCAAATGCCATGTGCCAGCGTGGCAAGTGGTATATCCGTTTTCCTGTAAAACCTCTGGTAATATCTTGTGTTTGGCCGCTAGGGTATGGGTGTTTTTGGTGGGAATCAATTTTCGGTCTTCAGATTTCCCTCTGGCGGAAGGTGTTACCGTATAAACCCCGTGACGTGGTGTCCATTGCCCCGTCATTAAACAGGCTCTGCTTGGTGCGCAATTGGATGCGGATGCATAGCCATTGGTAAAAATCATGCCTTGACCAGCCAATTCATCTATATTGGGGGTTTCATAGTATTGACTTCCCATAAACCCCACATCCTTCCATCCCAAATCATCTACATTGATGATGAGGATATTTGGAGCTTTCACCTCTTTTTTACCGGTACATGCCACACATAGTAGGATTAGGAGTATAGGTAGTATTCGTATCATTTTATCGTATTTATACAAATTCTCTTTTCTATTTAAAATAATGAATTTTGGTACAATAACTTTGATATACTTTTTTAAGTAAGTTAGGGTCATTAATTCAGTGTTTTTATTTTAATCGGAATGAGGGTGACGGGGCCAATAGTGCCGAAGTCAACAAAGGGTCATCCTTTTTCCAATGGCTCCAAGAGGAAAATGTAGTCCGCTCTGTGGGCCGTTCGGTATACTTAGTCAACCATTCCGGTAAGGTTTTTAGTTTTTTACCATTCCGTTCATAATCCATTGGCAGGTTTTCATCACTTATGAGCCTATTTGGCCATAAATTCGTAACCTTAATTTCTAAGGTATTAGTGCCTTGGGTAACATACTTGTCAATAGGCAACCTGAAAGGTGCTTTCCAAAGTATCCCTGCGTTTTTACCATTGATAATGATTTCGGCCATTATGGCGACACTACCTAAATCCAATACTAAATAGCTGTCCGAACCTAGCAGCTTTTTTGAAAGTTGAAATTCCTTTATCTTCTTAAACCGATTTGTGAAGTAAAAAATCTACTAGAAAGTTCCACAGGATAATTCGGGTTCAAAATCAATCCACACTCAGATATATAAATCCGTTTAAGGGTTCAAAATTGGGCTGTTCGTTAATACTAACGATATAGTAATAGGTTCCTGTAGGTAAGCTGTCTGATTTAAAGACAGCATTATCAGGTGAAGAACCACCCCAATCGTTTTGATAATTTTGTGATTCAAATACCTTATTGCCCCATCTATTGAAAATCATTACATTAAAAGTATAATCGCAAAGCTCGTTATTCCTGATTTCGAACAAGTCATTTACGCCATCGTTGTTTGCAGTCACCGCTTTGGACACCTCAAGAGATACGATTCCGCAGTCAGCACAATCCTGATCAACCGTTACAATAAAGTCTACTTCATACCTACAAGTATCAACAGAGGATGTATAAGAGATGGTATAATCACCTATTCCATGAACTGTAGGGTCAAAAGTACTTCCATTGAGTTGGGTTCCTTCTTGAAACAAAGTAAATGTATCGGAGGGATCAAAAGATTCAGGCAAATAATCCAATAAGTCAACAGGACTGTCCTCAATACAAATTTCAATCTGTATTTCAGCCAATTGTTGTTGTAGAACGAATATGGTTTGTGTAAAGTTCGCCGTGTTTCCACAGGAGTCAGAAACCATCCAAATTCTCTCGATATTGTAGTCGTCGCTTCCATCAACCATTTGGATTTCTTCGGAAAACTCCACTAGAGGAGGCGTACAACCGCCCACATCGCCTAAATCAGTTATGGGAGGAATAGGATCACCGCATATAATGGTGATGTCTTCAAAATTTGGATCTGTGAAGACAGGGCCATTTGGGTCTAGATAATCTGGCCTGCCATCGTTATCACTATCATCGTTGGTAGGATCACCGTTGTTGTCAATATCTTCATCTGGGGTATTGATACCATCGCCATCATCGTCTAAGTCTCTAAAGTCGGGTATACCATCTCCATCGGTATCGGGTAGACTTGATTGAGGATCGTCAATATCATCATTGACGTCATTATCGTTTACTTCATTTCCTTCGAATCCATCGTTTAGGCCATCTCCATCGGTATCATTTCCACTGAACGATACATCGGCCACACCGTCTTGATTAAAATCGTGTCCTTCTATATTATCTGGAACAGTGTCGTTATCACTATCATCATCTACATAGTCCGGTATACCATCACCGTCCGTGTCTATTGGAACCAGACCTAAATTACCATTATTTTCATAAGCATCATCAAGACCGTTATTATTGGCATCAATACCGCTAGGGGCAACATAGTCTGCTACGTTTTGAGCTTCGACATTATCAGGTATACCATCATTGTCACTATCAATATCTAAGTAATCGGGTATGCCATCGTTGTCTTTATCGGTGGGGTTCGTAGCTGGGTCATTATCCCCATCCAAGTCTAAATCTTCAAATAGATTAACAATACCATCATTATCCGAATCTATATTAGAATTCAAGGAAGCAATACATACCACCGTAAACGACGGTAGTACAGTTGGATTATCTGCTCTGGTGATAGTAGCTACATAGCGTTCAACCGTTTGCGTTGCGGTCACCGTTGGCTCGCTCCCTGAAAGTGAGGGATCGTTCCAATTTATTGTAGTTACCTCGTTTATGTTTTCGGTGATGTCCAGAATAACCTGGTTTTCTGGGTCATTACAATCTGTCACGATGAAATATCCTGTAGCATTGGAACCGCAGAGCGTACCATCATAAGTGGCAAAATAGACCCCAGGTTGTGTAACCTCATAAAAAGAATCGGTTCCCAAAACCGTACTTAAATCTGAAGCCTCATACCAACGATAATTGCTTTCATCCCTTGTATTTGGTGCATCCAAGATAAATTGTGAACTTACTGGAATAGACCAAAAGAGGACTACAAAGAATAGTAGATGTAGGTAGTTGAATTTCAATATTTGGGTTTTTGTTTATTTAAATTTTTATTCAATCCTTAATGGAACAAGTGGAGAATGCTAAAAAAAGTGAATCCAGTAACACTTGAACCATACCTTGGAGTTTACCATTCTTTATTTATCGGCCTTTCTAAGCATGGCCTCTATGGCATCTAAACGAGCCATGATAGCCTCGTTTTCTTCTTTAAGGTTTTTATTTTCCTCATTCAAATCATTATTATCTTGTTTGAGCGTGTCAATTTGGCCAGTCAATTCTTTTAAAGCATTGACCATCGTCGCCAATATGGGTCGGTTGTCCAATGTCAAATAACCTTTTTCGTCTTTGCTTATGGCCTCGGGGATGTTTGCTTGTACATTTTGCGCACTGAAACCAATATAAGTACCTTTTTGCTCCAAGCCGGATTTTTCATTCCATTGGTAAGCAATCGGATTGATACCTCTGAGGGCGTTCAACCCTTTTTTGAAATTACCGACTACATTTTTTAAACGAATATCGGAGGATACGGATAAGTTACCGTTGGCATCTGATTGTACAGATCCTGCTCCCAAGCCACGTATTCTGGTCTGTCCGTTAACGTCTAAGGTTCTAGTGGGGGTATTGGTATTGAACCCTATTTGCTGATTGAGGAAGTTGATAGATCCAAAATCCGAAGTACTACCTGAACCAAAATTACTTTCAATTCTTGAATCATTTTCATTGATTGAAATCGAAAACTCCCTAAATTGGTTTCCCCCATTAATTCTCAATCCTGCCCCTTGTGCTTGGCTTGAAAAAAGTTCCGTCGAAGGATTTTCGGCACTACCAAATGAAACCGTTGCAATACGTGATGAGGTTTCAGTAGCCAAAATGGATGCATTGCTTAATCCTTTTTCAACCCGCATCAATGCTGTTGAACCAGCAGCAGGGTCGTCATCGATAACCAATAAATCAGGTGATTGTAAAATACCCAATGGGGTACCTGAACCTACCTGAAGATTGGCTGCAGGGGCCGAAGTTCCAATGCCCACGTTTCCGTTGGCATTAATACGCATACGTTCCGTTAAATCTGAGGGATTGGCACCTATCTGCCCCCCGGAAAAGACTAAGTTCGCATCGTTGCCAACTGCTGTCTCCCTGAACATATTCCAAGTGTACGAACCGCCTGAGTTCTGAAAGGCTATACCGTTAGAGGCGGAGTTATCAGGGGTTTGTATGGTAAGGGCTTCGCGGTTGGTATTGCTGATGGTCACATTCCCCGATCGAGAGATGTTCGCCACTTGATCTTCGCCCGTTACGCCCCAAGCATCGCCATCTGAACCAGCACCCGCAACCTCTGCTAGTGTACGTTGCCTAATATTACCATTTACATCTGTTGTTAAAATACCATCTGTAGCTACACCTGCTGGTATGTTTCTCACTCTTGCATTACCATTTATATCTACAGAGGCAGTAGGGTTTGTATTATCGATTCCTATATCGTTACCTACAAAGTTTATTGCTGAACCACCACCATTGCTGTCCCCTGATAAGGTCACTATATTATTTCTTGCCACAAGATTAAATTCTGAATCATCACCAACTCCACTTCTTAAAGCACCTTGTATGGAAACATCCAAATTAGTAGACCTCATGCGCATAAAATCAGAGTTGGCATTATCTACGCCACTTATCATTTGAATTTCTTGACCAAAAGCAGATGAATTACTAGAGTTCATCACAATAAAACCATTATTAGCCGAATCCTCTCCAACTACGAGCGCTGCACGTGTGTCACCATTCGCATTACCTACACGCACATCTCCCGCAAACCTAGAGCCATTGCTTGTAATTCCCACAGTAAATGGTGAGACAGGGTTTGCATTATTTACACCTACGTTACCACCTAATGGGTTAAATAGTAGATTATAAGCAGGCGCGTTTGCAGCGAAACCTCTAGCTTGTAGATAGGTATTAAACCCACCAGCCTCAGTCGAGAACCCTGAAACGGCACCTATTGTAGCATTGTCTGAGTTAGAGAGCACTAAGTTATAATTACTTGAATTAGCAACATTTACAGCTTCAGATAGTGGTCTTACTGTTGCTCCTATTGTTGGTGTTTTAGAAAGTTCTAAACCAGCTCTTGGTGTTGTTGTGCCTATACCCACATTACCTGTTCTACCTATGTTGCTTGCTATATCTTCACCGGTAACGCCCCAAGCGTCTCCATCTGCACCACTAACGCCACTAGCAGCTACAATTTCTGCCGCAGTACGCTGGCGTATATTACCATTAGCATCTGCTGTAACAACAACGTCTGCAGCTGCACCTGCTGGTATGTTTCTTACTCTAGCATCTCCATTAACATCTAGAACACTTGTTGGCACTACATTACCAATACCTACACTATTTTGGTGTACTACATCTCCAAATGTGGTAATTCTTCTACCATTGCCTGCTACGGTTTGAACCCCCACTATGTTAAGTCCTTCTTCAAACAGACCAGCACTTATAATACCGTCATTACCATCAGTTTGATTAGTGTTGGGAAATCTTAGGAAGTTACCATCAGATGTAAAGGTCTGGTTACCGTCTACTTGTAGTTTTTGTGTAGGTACAGCAATACCAATACCTACATCTCCTGTACGGCCAATAACACTTGCTTGGTCTTCTCCAGTAACACCCCAAGCATCGCCATCTGAACCAGCACCCGCAACCTCTGCTAATGTACGTTGCCTAATATTACCATTTGCATCTGTTGTTAAAATACCATCTGCAGCTTCACCTGCGGGTATATTTCTTAATCTAGTTGTACCATTTACATCTAAAGCGCTTGTAGGCACTACATTACCGATACCCACACTATTTTGGTTTACTACATCGCCAAATGTGGTAATTCTTCTACCATTGCCTGCTACGGTTTGTGTACCCACAATGTTTAAACCTTCTTCAAAGGCACCAGAACCAATAGTGCCATCGTTACCATCTACAGCATTACTGTGCGGAAAAAGAATTCTTTGCCCATCTTGTACGGTTGTAATATTACCATCTATCGTTAGGCGTTGGGTGGGTGCGGTTGTACCTATACCTACGTTACCCCCTACTGGGTTGAACAGTAAATTATAGGCAGGCCCGTTTGCAGCAAAACCTCTAGCTTGTAAATATGTATTAAAGCCACCAAATTCTGATGAAAACCCTGAAACCGCACCTACTGTAGCATTATCTGAATTAGATAAAACATAGTTGTAGTTACCAGAGTTTGCAACATCTACAGCCTCTGTAAGCGGTCTTACGGTTGCTCCTATAGCTGGTGCTTTAGAAAGTTCTAAACCGGCTCTTGGAGTAGCTGTACCAACACCTACATTACCTGTGCGACCTATGTTGCTTGCTATATCTTCTCCGGTAACACCCCAGGCATCGCCATCTGAACCAGCACCCGCAACCTCTGCTAATGTACGTTGCCTAATATTACCATTTGCATCTGTTGTTAAAATACCATCTGCAGCTGCACCTGCTGGTATGTTTCTTACTCTAGCATCTCCATTAACATCTAGAACACTTGTTGGCACTACATTACCAATACCTACACTATTTTGGTGTACTACATCTCCAAATGTGGTAATTCTTCTACCATTGCCTGCTACGGTTTGAACCCCCACTATGTTAAGTCCTTCTTCAAACAGACCAGCACTTATAATACCGTCATTACCATCAGTTTGATTAGTGTTGGGAAATCTTAGGAAGTTACCATCAGATGTAAAGGTCTGGTTACCGTCTACTTGTAGTTTTTGTGTAGGTACAGCAATACCAATACCTACATCTCCTGTACGGCCAATAACACTTGCTTGGTCTTCTCCAGTAACACCCCAAGCATCGCCATCTGAACCAGCACCCGCAACCTCTGCTAATGTACGTTGCCTAATATTACCATTTGCATCTGTTGTTAAAATACCATCTGCAGCTTCACCTGCGGGTATATTTCTTAATCTAGTTGTACCATTTACATCTAAAGCGCTTGTAGGCACTACATTACCGATACCCACACTATTTTGGTTTACTACATCGCCAAATGTGGTAATTCTTCTACCATTGCCTGCTACGGTTTGTGTACCCACAATGTTTAAACCTTCTTCAAAGGCACCAGAACCAATAGTGCCATCGTTACCATCTACAGCATTACTGTGCGGAAAAAGAATTCTTTGCCCATCTTGTACGGTTGTAATATTACCATCTATCGTTAGGCGTTGGGTGGGTGCGGTTGTACCTATACCTACGTTACCTGTTCTACCTATAGCACTTGCTTGGTCTTCTCCATCAACTCCCCAAGCATCACCATCCGCAATTGCATTTAGGTTAACCGTGTTGCCATCCTCTATGCTCAAATCCGTTCCGGTCAAAGTCAGGGTTTGGTCATCAGTATTCGTTGCCGCAGCGATATCCGCTACGGGCACGCTTACCGTACCACCATCACTGTCGGTGATCACCAAATCGGAGCCTACCACCTCAAAGGTCGCATTGGTCGTGTTGGTATCCGTCGCCGCGGCGATGTCCGCCAAGGGCATGGTCACGGTGTTGCCGTCACTGTCCGTTAATATCAGGTTTGTGCCGTCATCGCTCAGGCCTACGTTGGTCGTGTTCGTATCTGCGAGGGCGGCGATATCCGTTACGGGTACGCTTACCGTACCACCGTCACTGTCGGTGATCACCAAATCGGAGCCTACCACCTCAAAGGTCGCGTTGGTCGTGTTGGTATCCGTCGCCGCGGCGATGTCCGCCAAGGGCATGGTCACGGTGTTGCCGTCACTGTCCGTTAATATCAGGTTTGTGCCGTCATCGCTCAGGCCTACGTTGGTCGTGTTCGTATCTGCGAGGGCGGCGATATCCGTTACGGGTACGCTTACCGTACCACCGTCACTGTCGGTGATCACCAAATCGGAGCCTACCACCTCAAAGGTCGCGTTGGTCGTGTTGGTATCCGTCGCCGCGGCGATGTCCGCCAAGGGCATGGTCACGGTGTTGCCGTCACTGTCCGTTAATATCAGGTTTGTGCCGTCATCGCTCAGGCCTACGTTGGTCGTGTTCGTATCTGCGAGGGCGGCGATATCCGTTACGGGTACGCTTACCGTACCACCGTCACTGTCGGTGATCACCAAATCGGAGCCTACCACCTCAAAGGTCGCGTTGGTCGTGTTGGTATCCGTCGCCGCGGCGATGTCCGCCAAGGGCATGGTCACGGTGTTGCCGTCACTGTCCGTTAATATCAGGTTTGTGCCGTCATCGCTCAGGCCTACGTTGGTCGTGTTCGTATCTGCGAGGGCGGCGATATCCGTTACGGGTACGCTTACCGTACCACCGTCACTGTCGGTGATCACCAAATCGGAGCCTACCACCTCAAAGGTCGCGTTGGTCGTGTTGGTATCCGTCGCCGCGGCGATGTCCGCCAAGGGCATGGTCACGGTGTTGCCGTCACTGTCCGTTAATATCAGGTTTGTGCCGTCATCGCTCAGGCCTACGTTGGTCGTGTTCGTATCTGCGAGGGCGGCGATATCCGTTACGGGTACGCTTACCGTACCACCGTCACTGTCGGTGATCACCAAATCGGAGCCTACCACCTCAAAGGTCGCGTTGGTCGTGTTGGTATCCGTCGCCGCGGCGATGTCCGCCAAGGGCATGGTCACGGTGTTGCCGTCACTGTCCGTTAATATCAGGTTTGTGCCGTCATCGCTCAGGCCTACGTTGGTCGTGTTCGTATCTGCGAGGGCGGCGATATCCGTTACGGGTACGCTTACCGTACCACCGTCACTGTCGGTGATCACCAAATCGGAGCCTACCACCTCAAAGGTCGCATTGGTCGTGTTGGTATCCGTCGCCGCGGCGATGTCCGCCAAGGGCATGGTCACGGTGTTGCCGTCACTGTCCGTTAATATCAGGTTGGTGCCGTCATCGCTCAGGCCTACGTTGGTCGTGTTGGAATCGGTAGAAGTCAATTCCCAAGAAGTGCCATCCCAAAAATAGATGGTTCCCGTATTGGTATTTACATACAAATCGCCAAGATCCGACCCGCTTGGACTTGTAGCACCTGGCGCATCTACGACCGTGCCTTGTATTACCTCACAGTTACATTGGTCACCGATTGCAACCCTAGTCTGTGCGAATGTGATTCCGGATAGGAATAAAAATAGCACTAAAATTCTTTTATCAATTACCCTATATCTAATTAAAGACGTTGTCATTTTCTTATTGAACCTATTATTTTTTTCTTTAATTTTCATTGTAGATGTATTCATTTTGCACTGTTTAACACTACCGCATGTTTGTACGCCGCAAAACTAAAGCTATGTTCCTCTAAGGAAAATATTTGTTGTGAAACTGCAATTTTAGGAGGTCTAGGAAGAAAAAAATGAGGTTATGACTTTTGAGTAACCTTAAAACTCTTTGATTTTCTTCGATCAATAATTATACCTTGATCAGGGGTATGCACAAAACCGATTATGAATTATTATCAAAAAAGAAACATATTTTTTATGTATTAAAATATTCTAGAAGAATCTCGGAAACTTTAGGTTGGAGGACTTTTTAATAAAATCATAATTCAGTCTTAACCAAAAAAGACTAATTGCTGAGAGTAACGCCCCACCCCCAACTGGGTAACCTCTCCATCTTATACCATAGCACTTGAGGCGGTACCGTAATTGCAGGCCAAACCGGACTCAAACTTTTTATTCAAAAGAAAACTACCTTAGATATTCTTGTAAAGGAGCACTTCTTAACGCTTTGTTCAGAACGATAGGTTTAAATTTTAAAGGAGAGTTCAATGCTGAGAAATAGCAAACAATTAAGTAAAATTCATCTTCTAACTTGCTGTAGATAATTATTGCTCAGTAAAATGTTCCGTTGTTAAAATACCCGGTACGGATAGTCCTGAATATGAATGATTGGTATAATAATAGGCCCAATTCCTAAATGCTGTTAAAACATATTATTAATAGTCTGTTACAATGCCCTATCATTTATTTGTACAATGCCTTGATTCAACTTATTTAAACCAACATCTAAAAGATGAATACCAGGTCATGTAGCCAAAAGAGTAATGTATTTATAGTAGTCAAATTTGATTTCTAGTCTTGGTAATTTTTCTGAAAGTTTGACTTCAAGTTCACTAAAAACGCTGTTTGCATGCTATGCGTTTCGGTAAGACAATGTGCTCGAGCAGACAACCAACCCGAACCGTTGTTGAATGCCTGTTCTAAGCTAAGCCGTTCGGATTCTTAGGTCGGAAAACGAAATTAGTCTAACACTCTTCACTAAGGTAACTAACCGGCCCCTGTAGAAAATCCAATTGAACATTAAATAATGATTCCTCTTGAATCCCCACTTTCTTCATCGCTTCCAAATCAGCCGTAATGCCTTCTTTGGAAACATTTCCGCTCAACCAATGCCACCAGCTTCGCGCTTTGGTTTCACTGGGCGGATTTTTGAAGCCTTCGATTACATCGGACTGCGGAGATGGTTCATTATACCGATCCAACAGAAAACTGTTCCCGGAGAGCAAAAGCGCCTGAACGAGCAGCAAAACGACTATGGTGTTAGGTCTTGTGTTCATTTGGGTATTTCATTTGATCTCCAAAAAACGGCACTCACCGCAGGTAGGGTCAATTTGGCCTTGGTAATTACTTCTTTTTGTAGGGTCTCTTTTGTTGTGTTGGTCAGGGGTGAAATAGTGCCGGTATGTGGGTTTGCTTCAAATAACGTAAAATCGCCTTTTAACCTTACCTGAGTCTCTATGTCTTCATCACTGGAATTGGAGAAAAAGTAAATATGCCTACCTTCCTTTATTTTGTGGATATAATTGAATTTTCCAAAATCCGAACCAAGTGTTGGATTGGGAGAAAAGGCCACATCGGGCGTGAGGCCCATGGCCAAGGCCTTGGATAGCTCAGCTTCATTGGCATCTGCCAAATGAATGGCCCTGCCACCGGTTTTGTCAAAAACGTCGTGGCTGCGTTGCTCCCAAGGGGACGTTACTTCTTTATGGTCGGCAACCTCAAAGGTGATGGTATCACCCTCTTTTCCATTGAACAAATTCATTTCAAAATGGCCGGTGTAATTTTCGCCCATGTCAATGATATACTTGCCATCTTCCTTCTTCGCAACGCCAATGGGTTTTATTTCTTTGAACCTCACCTGTGGCTCTACCATTTGAGCGCTCAGGGTTGCCGTGATTTTGGTAGTGGGCGGATTGGCATCCGTACTGGGAGCGCGAATAGCTCCTTTTGGGCCTAAATTGATATCGGTAAAGCCAATTTCTTTAGCGTTGTCATTATCAAATACCACGGCATTGGCCCAATCATCATCATCGTAACCTACGGTGTTCCAGTCATCTTCACGTAAACGTTCATCAATGATTTCACCGCCAAAATCCAAAATATCCCAAGAACCGATGTATGAACTATAGCTTTTCTTGCATTTCCAGGTATCGTCGGTCA
Organism: Maribacter sp. MJ134; assembly: GCF_003970695.1. Taxonomy (NCBI): domain Bacteria; kingdom Pseudomonadati; phylum Bacteroidota; class Flavobacteriia; order Flavobacteriales; family Flavobacteriaceae; genus Maribacter; species Maribacter sp. MJ134. The sequence goes on along the minus strand of NZ_CP034570.1, from coordinate 2,353,924 downwards.
CCAAAGTTAAATTCGTGGTATCAGTCTCAATTTGGGCCTGGGCCTTAAATACGAAAGGAGAATCATAATATTCTTTCATCCTGCCCCATCTTGCCCAACCTGCGGCATGCCAAATACTAATGACATTGTCGCCTTTTGTTAGGTGTTCCTTAATATCGTAGGTAAGGTACGGGAGTCTTTTTTTCTTATAGGACAACACAGGGTTCATCACCGCATCGCTCACTTTTTTGCCGTTCACATAGACCTCATGATACCCAAAAGAGGCCACGTAGATATATGCTGATTCTGGATTCGTATCCAAGGTAAAATTCTTTCTGTACCAGTTGTGGTCTTTTTTATTTTGACCTTCTTTGTAGATCCATTCGCCCTGCCAATCCTCGGGCTGTAATAAGCCCATGGAGAATTTGGCCGATGGACTCCAAGCTGTTGGATTACCGACTGCATCCCAAACCTTTACCTTCCAGTAATAGGTTTTGGTAGACTGCAATGACCCGCCATTATACACCACATTGACCGATTGATTGCTTGACACTTTTCCAGAATCCCAGATATCCCTCGCATTCTTATCCAAAGCCTCTATATTGCTGGCGACCAATACTTGATAGGCCGTTTGTTTTTGCTCTCTTTCAAAATTGGGTGCTACCAATTTCCAACTCAATCTAGGTTGTGTGTTGTCAATGCCCAAGGGGTTGTTTTTGTACTCGCATTCTAGGTCGGTCACCGCCAATTCAGAGGGCGTTGAGCAACTACTTAAGAATAATGCCATTGCGGCCATAACAAATTTTGCCATTTTCATTTTAATGGGTGTATTTCTTAGGGTTGGTATCATTGCTGCAGCGTTTTTAGTTTGATGGGAATCAGGGTCACTGGACCCAAAAGTCCGAAATTCAATAAGGTATCGTCCTTTTCCCAATGGCTCCAGGAGGAAAATGTAGTCCGATCCGTGGGCCTTTTGGTGTTATTGGTCAACCATTCCGGTAAGGATTTTAGTTTTTTACCATTCCGTTCATAATCCAACGGTAGTTGTTCATCACCGATCAACCTATTGGGCCACACATTCGTAACCTTTATTTCTAAAGTATTCTTGCCTAGGATAACATACTTGTCAATAGGCAACCTGAAAGGTGCTTTCCACAGGATACCTGCATTTTTACCATTTACGATTACCTCTGCAATGACGCCTACACTCCCCAAATCTAACCATAGACGGGTATCCGAACCCAGCATCTTTTTAGGAAGTTGAAACTGTTTTTTATAGGAAGCGGTTCCTGAAAAATACCGAATGGATGTATCGGCAGATGTGGTCCAGGATTGCAATTTTGAAAAGGTGGTCTTTTTTTCCGCACGCTTGGAAATAGGAAAGCTAACATCCCAATCCGTTGATAAATCCATAGGAGCGGGAACGGATTTTACTACGACCGATTTCTGTTTTCCATCTACGGTAGTATAGGCCAAGGTGCCGGGATAGGGTGTGGCCCAGTACACTTTTTTATCCTTAACCATGAATTCTGTTGTGGGAACATCTTTTGATAATTTAAGCATGCCGCCTTTTGGGATGGTACGGGTTTGTTCTTCCCCATCTTTGGAAAAGGTAATTCGTAAGGCTGTATTGTTTCCGTCAAGGGGCCTGTTCCCTATTAATTCGTCCCGTATAGGAATATCAATATTCCCTGAGGCGACCATCGCTTTAATCTCTGAGGTGATATCATGGATTTTATACTTTCCGGGTACCCCTTTGGTTTCGGCTTTGAATTTGCCAAATACCGCTTTCAAGATTTTTAACTCTTTATCTCCGGCATCTAGATGGATGTGTTCGCGTTCCTCTGCATTCAAAATATGAGTATCCTCACCAATCCTATATTCCATCCGAAGTTTTTTCTTATAGCCCATGGCAGGGTCACAATCACAAAACCCCCTGGACATCTGAAAGTCCAATGTTCCATTTTTTATGGCTTTGGATACCCTATCGGTGATATCTACCAAGCCCTCTTGTAAAAATGTTCCGTATTCCGCTTTGGTAATGCTTAGATTGGAGAGTGGGACTAAACTGGGTTTTTCCAAGTTTGCCTTGGTTTCCAAAAAATGTCCGTTTGTAATTGGCTTTCGGAACACCACAAAAACAGCCTCTTCCATTCCTAATCTTAAGGGTACGCTGGTGGTGCCATCTTCATGTTGTTGAAAGACCGGTACCTCTTTAATAACCCCTGTTTCCGTATTCCAAAGTTCGGGCTGTTTGCCTGCAACCCTGAAACGCCCAATAAATTCTCGTCCTTCCTTTCGTGCGTTGGCAATGAAATACATATCCGCTTGTTCTGATGTTCTATGAATAAAACTGATGTCCGATACATCATCACCTTCCAGTTTTACATCGGGCGGTGTTTTCGTTTGTTCCAAATAGGCTTTAATGGAGGTCGCTTTTACGGCTCCACGCTCCCAAAGGGCATTGGCGAGCTGGTCAATTTCAGTATCTCCATTTGTGTAGTCTTCCAGACTTGGGGATTTCTTGGGCTTGGTGCCAATGACAGTTGCCCCATCTGCCACCAAGCCATTTATTTTGCGCAGGGTCTCCGCTTTCATCCATTGGCTATCGGTCAGTGCCAAAACTTCATACGGACCACTATGGGCGGTGTAGATTTTTCCATCTTTAACATAAAGCTCCTTTATTTTATTGGAGCCCAATAAATCATAGTCATAGCCCAGCGCTTTGATTTCAGGTTTTAAGAAAGCTGTATTTGGTGAAGATTCGCCTGTGAACACCAAGACATCGGCAACGCTTTTGCCATGCTGCAATAAGAATTGCGAACGAGCAATGTAGTCCATAAAAGCACTGCTCTGTTTCCACCACGTATTTAGGCGATTGAATTCGGTACCGTGATAGCTCAGGGCGAAACCCGGTGCCACCTCAAAAGGTTGATGCACATAACTATGAAAGATAAATCGTGTAATGCCCTCTGCCCAGGCCCTATCACCAATGGATTTTAGCATGGCGGGATGTACGTTCCACCCGCCAATACCCGTAAAAGATTCTGCCCCCACGATGGGACTACCATTTAAATGCGCAATGGAGGACACAAATTTTGGGGAGTCAAAAAACGGATAACCACCGCTCCAAAACTCACACATTACAATATCTCCGGTGGCGCCCACCTGCATATTGTCAAAAGGACCCCAATAGGGCTCCACGGAAAATTTCATTCCGTTTTTACGGCATAATTCTCCAAAATGCTCATAGTAATTTTTAGCAATGAGGTCGCCAATGGTTCTTCTGAAATCCCATAAAAAGCGTTCCGTAACTTCACCGCTATCTACGTAATATCCGGCCAAGGTGGGTAAATACGAGCTGAGGTCATAGCCCCTTAGATTTTTAAATTCGTTATCAAAACCAAGGGTCCAGTTCGTGGTTTCCACCTCGTAACTATCAATAATGCAATTATTTACCGTAGTACCTATCAAATCGCCCAATTTGTTGATGATGGGTTGAATACCCGCTGCCCAGTAAGCGTCCAAGGCCTTTTTACTCATTTTGTCCACTTCCAAACCGCTACCGTCTTCCGGTGCAGGGCGGTTTTTCATCCCGGTGGGTGTGTGCCCTAACCTCAAAATTATCCAATCGCCCTTGGGTACTTTCCACTCCAGAATTCCGTCTTCAGAAAATCTTGAAGTAAGCTCAATGATTGCTTCTTTTTTTACAATGGCCGCCTCATCAATAGGTTTGGCATCGGGCAATAGGTGATTCCGAATACGCTCGGATAGGTTTTTGTAATCCAATCCGTCTATTTTGATGTCTTTTTTAGGTTTTGGAAAAGCCAGCACGGCAATATCTTGATAGTACCCCAATTTGGTTTGCGGCTGAGGCAATTGGTTATTAAAGCTTTGTCTACCTTCAACTTCAATTTCACTGAATACCACGGTCTGCATGGCCTGTTCTGGCGTTACCCAAGGCCCTCCGCTGGAAGACCATCCGGGTCCGTTATGAAATCCTAGTTCCAAGTCCAATCGCTTTGCCTCCTTCGCTGCAAAATGAAATAGTTCCAGCCATTCTTCACTTAAATAGGTTACTGGACCATGGGGAATATCCAAATGCACATTGAACAGTTGTGCCTCTTGAATACCTACCTGTTTCATGGCCTCCAAATCGGCCGTAATTCCTTTCATGGAAACATGACCGCTCAACCAATGCCACCATGTACGGGCTTTGGCTTCATTTGGTGGATTTTTGAAGCCCACTTCTAATTCCGTAGACACTACCCTTTTCACCTCTTGACTCCACAAGATTGTGCTGCTCATCAAGAGCAGCATAATAATACTTATAAAGGGTTTGTATGTGTTTTTAACTATTTTCATTAGTTACTTCGTACCTTAGGTTGGGTCTTAAAAATTATTGAACTGGTTTAGGCGACTGTACCACACCCTTTCCCTCATCAAAACTCCACCAATCAATGGCTTTCCTTTTTTTATCAAAAATGTAGTTCCATTTTTTAAGGTAGTAATCCCTATCACCAAATTCGTCCCCTATTTTATTGAGCTGACCGACCAATTCGTCATCTAACTTTTGCTGGACTTTCGCATACTCCGTTTTATGTACCAAATTTTGCATTTGAAACGGGTCATCCAGATTATCGAATAAATGACTGGCACCTTCTGGGGTTTTCACGTAGGTATATTGCTTGGTTTTTATGGCCCTGTAGGCTGGGTCTTTTACATTGGCCCCAAAAGGAGCGACGCCCATCGCCAGTGCAGCTCTATCTACATCTGGATTGGGATTTTTAATGAGATTGGCCAAATTTTCACCTTCTACGTCTTTGGGAATCTGAATATCGGTCAAACCTAAGAGCGAGGGGAGTATATCGGGTGTGGTCAATGGGGCATTTACTACCGTTCCCGCGTTGGCATCAATTTGGGGATATCGAATTAAAAATGGTATTCGAAGCGCTTCATCCCATGCCAGTTGTTTTACAAAAGGTCTTACCCCGTGGGCACCCATCATCTCTCCGTGGTCGGCAGAAAAGACCACAATGGTATTTTCCAGTAAATCCAGCTCTTTTAGTTGGTTGAGCATATTCCCAATAGCCTCATCGGTCGCGGTTGCATGGGCGTAATAGCCTTGCAGCTCTTTCCGAACCCTTGGCTCCAATGACTTTGGAATATTCGGAGGAAGCACAAGGCTATCCTGCGGATACATTTCCTTATATTTCTTGGGAGCACTGTTATGCGGGTAGTGCGGAGTAGCTATGGAAACCAGCATGAAAAAAGGCTGTTCGCTATTGGCGTTATCCGCCATATATTGGTTGGCATCCTTCGTGATGGCAAATGGCGAATATTCTGGCCAATACCTTAAAATGGTATCATTATTATCATAGTAAGGCATTTTATTATAGGCATGAGAACATTCCAAGCCCTTCCAATATTCAAAACCTTGTCTTCGTTCTTCCGGGATATAGGTAGAACGGCCATGACCATCTAAGTGCCATTTTCCCCAAAACCCTGTTTTGTAGCCTGCACCCTTAAAAATTTCGGCCATGGTCACTTCTTCTTTGGGTAGATAAAGGTCATTGACGAACATGCCCGTAGTAGTCGGGAATTTACCGGTCAACAATGCCGCTCTGTGCGGTGTACAGACGGGTGCTACGGATATGGCATTGGTAAAGTTGACGGACTCTTTGGCAAACTGGTCCAGATTTGGTGTTTTTACATTGGGGTCGCCCGCGTAGCCCAAAGCATCACCGCGCCATTGGTCGGTCAATATGTAAACGATGTTCGGTTTTGTGTTCGCTTTTTTTGTTTCTTTCTTTTCATCTTGTTTGCAGCTAAAAAGGCTTATAAACAGGGTAGTCAATAAAAGTGTTCGCTTCATTATATTCATTTCAGGTCTTCATTTGATATCCAAAAAACAGCACCCACCGGAGGCAAGTTCAGACTGGCTTTTGTATAGGATTGATTTTCTATACTTACCTTTTTTGAGTTTTTAATTGGTGTGATATTCCCTGTATGGGGATTCGCTTCAAAGAGCTTAAAATCACCTTTGAGGGTCACTTCGGTCTGGATGGCTTCATCACTGGAATTGGAGAAAAAGTAGATATGCCTACCTTCCTTTATTTTGTGGATGTAGTTGAACTTGCCAAAATCCGAACCAAGTATTGGATTGGGAGAAAAGGCCACATCGGGCGTGAGGCCCATGACCAAGGCCTTGGATAGCTCAGCTTCATTGGCATCTGCCAAATGAATGGCCCTGCCACCGGAGTTGTTCTGGTTTATGTGCGGGTTGCCATCCAAAGGGGCATTTGCATCCACTCCAAACAGCTCCTTTATCAGGGTTTTTACCTGCTCGTCTTTTCCCATTTCGGAGGATTTATATGGCAGTTGGCCTGTGGAAATCACCAAGCCGCCTTGGTCATAATAGGCTTTTAGCTTTTCCAATGTCTTTACCGATATCACTTTGCAACCGGTTAGGATAAGGGCTTTATAAGTTTGTTTGTTTTCAAGATTACTTAGGGTTACGGCACCGTTGTGAAGCGCATATTTGTCCCCTAAAAAGAATTCGGGGTGGATAAAGGTGAAATCTTGCCGTAAATCGTTGGTGAGCATTCCACTGATTTCCATATAATTAGTTTCTGGGGATATAAAAAACCCTTGCCGAGGGTTAGCTGGGTCTTCAAATCGGTACCAGCCCGCCAATTCTTCAAACGGATAAAAAACCCCTATTTCCGAAACTCGTTTTCCACCTTGCAACAACATACAAGCGCGGCCTACAAACTCTGAGTAGCCGGGTAATGCAGCGGCCAATTTTTCACTGTAGGGCGATACCAAAGGGGAAATATAAACTTGTTCCGGATGGTACCAGAGGCCATGCGGCACTACAAAATTTACACCGCGGGAGAAGAGGTCCATCGCCGAGCGATAGAGCATTAAGGAATCCATGGTTTCTTCCTTATAGGCGCCGTAGATTTCCGTGGAAACCATGGGTCTATCATAATAATCGGCCGCAGAACTGATGAGTTTGTGCCCATTTTGACCAAACTGATAGCCAATGATGGCGTCGGTCAATGGTATGGCCATATGCCTGTAGAACTTAAAAATATCGGCGTTCATGTCTATGGGGGTGGGGTCGTAATTACCTGGCGGGTGCCCCGTATCCTTCAAGCCGTTTTCTTGGGCCCATTTCCCGACCAGTTTCGGAAACCCTTCGGCCAATAGTTCGGCCCTCGTTTTAAAAAATGCATGACGTACCGATTCCGTTTCTGGTCCTATATCGTACCAAAGTGCAGGGTAATAGGGTTCGGGGTCATAACCGTTGAGTTCTTTGAATTTTTGATTGAAACGACCGGTCCAGGTTCGTGGGTGTTTCCAAAAACCCACATCATCAAAAAAGACTTTTTTTATGGTATTCCCAAAGTAGGAACCAAAGTTTTCTTCATGCACCTCGTAAGTCAATTCCATTAGTTTACGCACCGCAGTGGTATCCAAATAATCGACAACGGGATAAGCTTTGTGATAACTATCCTTTACTAAAACAAAATACATGACCTTCCATTCGCCCGCAGGAACCTGCCAATTGATGGTATTGTCTTTAATGTACTCACTAAGGTCAAGACGTTCCAAGGTTTTTGGATTCATGGCCACCGCAGCAAGCAATTCGCCATCGGGCAATTTTTCTTTTAAAACAGCCGGACCTTGGACGGTTGATTCTACGTTGTCCAGGCGTTTCATGGTATGCTCGGGATATAGCTCGCCCAATTTTCCGCCCGCCATACCACTGGGAAAATCATTATCGTCATATAAAATCACCTCCATATCCAATTCCTCGGCGATATTCAAAACATCTTGGAATCGTTCCAAGTACTCCTTGGAAAGAAACTTAGGTGTTGTACCTGGCCGTCCATTTTTTTTGGGCGCAAGGGGTAAAACGCTAATGCCGCTAAAACCACCTAATTCCTTGGCATCTTTCATCTGTTGACGAATGCCATCGGTGGTCAATTCCCCATTAATGTGCCAAAAAGGCATGGGTTTAAAGGCCTTAGGTGGATTTTTAAAATCTTCAATAAGCGATTTTGGCAAGGTATTATTTGCTTTATCACATGATAGGAGGACCATTCCCAGCATGAGGAAGCATAGCCAATATTTTAAGCATACCGATTTGTACATCATCAATCTTTTGTGGTTTGACTCCCCCACCAATCTGCATTGGGTTGAAAGTTGGGTTGTAGTATTTCCAAACGTTGTTGCTCCAAAGCTTTCCGCTTTTCTGTAGCCATTCGCTCTAAATAAACCCGTTCCTTTTCAGCATCGTAAAGCGGGTCTTGTTTAGGAAACTTAGCATCTACTCCGTTTAAAAAATCCATAAGCTCCGCTAACAGGGCACTGGTTAATTCTTGGTGCTTGCCGGCAACATTATTTTTTTCGGAAATATCAATTTCCAAATCATACAATTCGTCCCGACCATCTTCATAGTAATGAATCAATTTCCATTTCCCTTTTCTAATGATGGAGGAAGGTTGCCCACCTTGATTTCCGTAATGTGGATAATGCCAGATTAAACTTCTCTCCTTTGCGGGCAATCCGCCCATCAGCGGAAGAAGGCTTATTCCGTCTTGATGTTGTCCAGGTATCAATTCCACTTCAACTGCATCTAAAATGGTGGGATAGATATCGGCTCCGGTAACCGGCACGTCGGTTTCTGCCGTCTGATTTTCCAGCCAAGGAATTTTTATTAGGTAGGGCTCTTTGATGCCCCCTTCAAAAGGGTAGCCCTTACCCCCACGTAACGGAAGGTTGGATGTGGCATAATTATCCCCAGAAGCCACGCCACCATTATCTGAGGTAAATACCACCATGGTGTTTTCCTCCAAGCCCATTTCCCTTAGGGCATCTAAAACATGACCCACGGCATCGTCCATACTTTCTACCAGTCCTGCGTAAATGGGATTGTCTTGAACCTGGCGTATGGGCAGCACTGCTTCCATTCCGTATCCCGCCTCTGCCAACCCACTGGCCACTGCCTTATCCCTGTATTTGTTCCATTTTGGTTGGGTGGTCTGTAAGGGTGCATGAACGGCATAAAAGGACAAAAAGGCAAAAAAGGGCTGCTTTGTATTGTCTTTCATAAAGGCTACGGTTTCTTTTGCCAACCGCATACTTAAATTTTCACCAGGCTGTCCGTTCTTTAGATTTGGATTGTTATAAGGGGCAAAAAATCCCCCATTTGGACTACCGGAGTCCCAACCACCTATATTGTGGTCAAATCCATGGTCCTCTGGCCAAGAGCCTTTGCTACCCAAGTGCCATTTGCCCGCAAAAAAAGTGGTGTACCCTTGTTTCTTTAAAGCTTCTGCCAGGGAAATATCCTCTGAGGGCAACTGACGTGAATATTCTGGTGGCAGCAGCTGGTTGAACCTTTTTTTCTTTCGCCATTCCTCCCCTGCTGGCGCTCCTATCCAATCCGTAATACCATGCCGTGCAGTAAATTTCCCCGTCATGATACTGGCCCTGGAAGGGCTGCAGACCCTAGAGTTGGCATAACCTTCTTTAAATACGGTGCTTTCGCTTGCCAATTGGTCAATACTCGGAGTTTCATAGAAACTGTTGTTTCTAAAACTCATGTCGTTGTATCCATAATCATCGACCAAAATCAACAGCACATTTTTTGGTTCGACGGACTTCTTACAACCCAGCATCAGAAACAATAACAATAATGGTATCCAAAGGTTTTGCTCCATGCTATTTTTTATAATTGAAATAACGTATACCCTTTCCTGCCCCATCGGCCTCCAATTTTTTATCGCCCCAAATCAAACGCTCGCCTTCACCAATGTAGAGGGTCATTTGCACGCCTTCTTTTTTCTTGGTTTCTCGAACGATACCAAACCGCCCTGTAAAGGCAAGGCCCAAAGATTCATTTACATAATTTGAATTTTCAGTGTCCAGTGAAATGATATAATCCGTGATTTCGGCATCAACAATCTGTGAATGAACAATCACACCAATAGTTGTGACCCCATCGGTCAACGGCACCACTTTTTGAACACTTGATGATTTCTCTAGTGAAGGTTCCAGAACTACTAAAAAAGGATTTTCCCAAGCTTCGCCATTTTGGCGTATTGCCAACACTTGTGTTTTTTTATCTACATACCCATTTTTGGCTTCTCTAGTTGGAGGTGCCAAGGCTTTTGTATAGGCCCTTGAAATACCCTCAGGTATAAAAAGGTGCATGTATCGGTCGTCGTATGTGATATCAAAACGCACTTTGACGCCTTCCTTCGTCATCTCAGTAGTCATGGTATCCTCAAAATAACGCCAACCCGGAGATTTAACGGTATCCCCAATATCATTTTGATAACGGTCCGTTGGTTTCAGAGGTAATTCCTGCTCTTTCCCATCCAAAATATACGTGGCATCCCCCAAGTTGTGATAGAGGTAATCATGAAAGTTATTATCGCCATTTGACTTGGAACGAAAAACATCCAAATAATATCCTGTGGTCTCACTGGTCCTAATGGTGCTTAGCGTGCGTTCTTGCCTGGCATTGTTGACGGTATCGTCTAAAAACTGCGTCGCAAAACTGAATTCCTCTGCAATACCGTCTTGCAAATGTTTGGGCTCCGCGGCAACGTTCATCACGGTGTTCTGCCAGACGTTGGCCCTGCGTTTCCAAGAGCCTTCGTCCAACCCATGTGAAGTTCCGTTTACTACCACCGTATTGTTACCGGCATACAACCTAAAATAATGTTCATGAAGGGGTATCTGTCTTTCCGGGACGGTTGGCGGTAGGCCGGCATTGGGAGCCATCACATAACCTGCGCCATAGAGTTCCATGGAAATCCCAGTGACATGGGAATGAACGTAGTGGGCGCCACCGATGATACCACAGAGGCCATATAATTCATTGTTCTTGTCTACAGCATTCCTTTGCAGCCCCACTCCAGCATGTTCTATAATCACAGTTTTTTTGTTGAAATCGATGCTGCTCTCCAATTGTCTGGGAACATCTATACCCCAAAACAATTGTAAATGTTGGTATTGGTCGTATGGTGATGTGCTCTTAAGGTTCGGGTCGTATCCGCCTTTTGCCTCATACGCCTGATGTAATGCCAATTGTGCCTTTTGCGCTATATCGGTATAGCCATGGCGAGCTGCAATATGTAGGGCATACCTGTAATTGTTTTCGGTAAAGTCATTGTTTCTTTTAGAATCGCCATAGCGTACAAATCGCCTATCCGGATACCGTAAATAATCATATAGGAAATTACCGTTAAAAATATGTTTTGAACTTTTGGTAACTTCCATCTCCGGTTTAATGCGGTCTACGATGTTCAGTACCATACTTACGATGGGCATAAAACCATAACTCAGGGATTCTGGCCACAGTCCCTGATTGGAAAATAGGGGTAAAATTGTATTTTTAAAGGAGTTTTGATGTGCGGTGCCTTCCTCCCAGAAAATATTGAAAAGACGTTCCCGCTCCGTATCATTTTCAATACAAAGTATCATAAAAAGTGCTCCAGGCGCCGTAAGTATGGGATGGTTGGAGACCCTTTGGCCATGCTTATCCGGTTTTCCGTACTCTTGTAATACACTGCCTATCATATGCTGTAATGCTTTTTGCGCCATGGCATTATCAAAACGGACCTGTTTTTTCAGTTTTGAGCTGTAGGTCATGGTATTTTCTTTTTTTAAGAAGTCGTATACGAAATCGTACGCCAAAGCAAAATGAGGATATGTAGTTCTGGGATCATAAAATTCATTGCCACAAATGGTGGTCGTCTGTGGGGTTTCTGGCGCGAGCTTCTCAATATAGGCCATTAATATATCTGCGGATAGTTGGGCGTACTTATCGTTTTTTGTGATGTAATAGAGCATGCCCGATTCAGAGGCTATCATTAAAACTCTATTATGGGCATTTGCCAAGAACGTGGCCTCCTGCTCACTGTGACCGCCATGGTCAAAACTAAAGGGGGGCAGTGTTGTAAGAAAGGCTTGGGGCCGTTTTTTATGCACATCGGCAATGCTGTCTATTCGCCCGTGCAACTCGGCAACCATGGCTTGGGCCCAATCATACGTAGCTATAGTTTGTAATAGTTGGGGTCTTTCATCAGCGGTCGTAAATATAACAGGATGGGGTAAGGATTGGGCAACTAGCGGTTCCGTGAATATCAATAGTAGAAGCCCTAGTAGTGCTTTGTTCCATTTGTTCATAGTCCTATCTAGTTTTCAGTATGGTTTGAAAATTATACGTACCGGGTCTTACTAGTAGTTCAAAGGAATCGATGCTCGTTTTGATGAGCTGTACGCTGTTTTTATTTTTAATTGGGGCACCATCCAAAAGGAGTTCCTTTTCTTTATCTCCAGGTAAAATTACTGTTGCTGTTGTGTTCGGTGGAATCGTAGTTTTAAGTGTAAATAAATTGTCTTCTATAGTCCATGAAGATGCCACTTGTCCAAAGGGCGTCTCATACGTTGCAGATGCAGATGTAAGTGGTGTGTTGGACTGTGGCGCAATTTTGATGGTTTTGTAACCTGCCTCCAAAGGTGCAATACCTGCTATACGCTCGTACATCCACTCCCCAATGGCTCCGTATGCATAATGGTTTAAGCTATTCATGCTCTTAGGGTTGTATCCTTCTTCTTTACTATAACTGTTCCAACGCTCCCAAATAGTGGTAGCGCCTTGATTGATAGAATAAAACCAAGAGGGATAACTTTCATTAAAAAGTAGTTTGTACATTAAATCTATTTCGCCCATTTCATCTAAAACTTCCGATAGTAGCGGTGTTCCTAAAAAGCCGGTGCGTAAATGGTTGTCGGCATCATTTAGTTTTCGTAATAAATTGGCCTGGGCATTTTTTCGTTTATTTTCGGGAAGCAAATCAAAGGCCAATGCCAACAGATAAGAGGTTTGGGTTTCTGGTACTTCCTTCACTTTACCGGTCTCGTCAAAGTATTTTTCATCAAAGGCTTGTGCAACGGTTTCGTATAAAGCATCATACGTAGCCTGCTCCTCTTTTTTGCCTAATACTGCGGCTGTTTGGGCGGTTAGTTTGGCCGAGTGCGCAAAAAATGCCGTACCAATTAAATTTTTTGAGGTATCGCCCCTATTGTCGCCATTCTCGGGAAAAGGCTGTAACCAATCCGAAAAAGACATCATATTAGATATATAGTTTTCCGATTTCAATTCATGATGTGCTACCCATTTCTTCATCATTTCATAGTTAGCTTCTAAAAACCCAATATCCCCGGTACGTCTATATATTTTCCAAGGGATAATGGTACATACATCTCCCCAGCCAGAACTTGCAATTTTATTACCGCGGGCGTCTGGTACCGTCCAAGGAATGGCACCATCTTCCAATTGTGCCTCGCGTACACTTTGTAACCAACTGGCCCAGAATTTGTACACATCCGAATTGAACATGGAGGTGGGGCCAAATACCTGTGCATCACCTGTCCATCCTAAACGCTCGTCACGTTGTGGACAATCCGTAGGGATATCCAAAAAATTACCACGTAGACCCCAAACAATGTTGCTTTGTAGTTGGTTTAATTTGTCATGAGATGAGGTGAAAGTGCCGTTTTCATCAAAATCGGAATATTGCACAATACCGGTGACCCAATCTTTAGTGGGTTCTTTGGACGGGTCAAAACCGCTCAATTCTACATATCTGAAACCGTGAAAAGTAAACTTAGGTTTATAGGTAATGTTACCATCTTCGGCGGCAATATAGTAATCCGTAGAATGCGCACTTCTGTAATTTTTAGTGTAAAAAGTACCGTCCGGGGATAACATCTCGGCAAACCTTATTTTAAGCGTGTCGCCTTTTTTCATAGGTGCTTGAACTAATGGAACGCCCACCATGTTCTGTTTTAAGTCGAAGATGACCGCTCCATCCTTTTTAGTGATTTCCTTTGTCGTTAGCTTGATTTTATCCTTTACCGCGGTATGTCTTTTGGGTTCTAGCTTCACGCCGGCATCAATTTCGGAAGTCGTTACAGAAGTCCAATCCGCATCATCAAAATCAGCTGTGGTCCAATTGGGCAGCTCCAAGTTGGCGTTGTAGATTTCCCCATCATAGATTTCTGCAAATTCTAAAGGGCCGTTGGTCATTCCCTTCCAGCTACTGTCCGAAAGTATAAGCTTTTTTGAGCCATCACCCATAGTGATTTCTAATTGAGCCAATATCTTTGGTGAAATGGTATTGTCCCAAGGAGTGTTGCCCCATAATAGTCTCCCAGAATACCAACCAGCTGCTAATTCTATACCTATAGCATTCTGTCCGGATACCAATAAATCGGTCACATCGTAAGATAAGGTCTCTATGCGCTTATCATATGTGGTAAAGCCAGGAGACATTACGTCATCCGAAACATCTGTTCCGTTCACGGAAACATCGAAAACACCTTTGGAAGTGATGTATAATCTAGCGGATGCTACTTTATCGGGTACTTCAAAGCTTTTTCTTAGGTATTGGGGTTTGTGGATTAATACTTTTCCACGTCCCCTGACACTATCCTTTGCGGTATTTAGTCCAACCCATTTGGCTTGCCAATCGCTATTGTTCAGCAATCCCAATTCAAAGTGCTGTGTCTCGCTCCATGCAGAAGGCGCGCCATCTTGATTCCAATACCTTACCTGCCAATATACTTTTTGACGGGATGTTAAGGGTTTCCCATTGTAATTAACCCATGTAGACTGACTCGTTTCCTGCTTTTTAGAATCCCAAAGGTCTGCATTTTCCGGTAACAAATCCGGACTGCTCGCAGTAACTATGCGATAGGCCGTTTGACTGGATACGTCCTTAGCAACCGGTAGTTGCCAAGAAAAAGTGGGCGTAGCATCGTAAAATCCCATCGGGTTTTCAAAACCTTCTGATAAGGTCAAAGCTGTTGGTTTTTCAATGACTTCCGGTGCGCAAGAGGTGAAGAATAAGATAGCTAGAAGGGGAATGCTATGTTGTATGATCGACTTAAAATTCATAATGTGTTATTATCGGTATGGGTTGTGTATCAATTTAAACTTTGCAATTTTTAGGTTGCACCATCAAATGATGGCTAGGGTACAGATAACTTCTTTTATTCCCTCTGGAAAACTGACCATTATGGGTACTACCTCCATACCGGGAACTTGATTGAAGATACGTTCTTTCTCCATTTCTTTAATCTGCATAGGTACATTTGAAGTGATAGTCACAATGCCTTCTGGTTTATGGATTTTAATTTGGTTTTCAGAGGATATGACTACTTTTTCCCCTGTCGGAGAAATTACGGGAAGCACCAAGGCGTCTCCATTTTCGGCGGTTCCCGTGCGCAAGGCCTTTATGGTGGTGGTATCAGAATCGATACTATAGTTTAACTGAAAATCTCCATCCGTTTTTAGGGTTTCTTTTTCCCGATTGGTAAGGGCGGTCGAAATAGCAAAATCAATTACACCGTCGGTATCCGTTACCGAAACTTTGGCTTTTAAATCCTGTACGTTCGTAAACTGCACCCCATCTACATAACGTTCTACTCGTGGCGTAAGACAAAAATCCTCTCCCGGTTGCGGTTGTTGGTTTGCGGGTTCCACTTCTATATATTCTACCATACTGGCCGTAAATACGGGACCCACTTTTTCATGCCATAGTACGGCCAAGGACCCGCCTGTTGCAGCTACAGAGTAGGGTTTTTTCCAAATTTGGTCGTAAGAAGAAACGGTATTTCGCCAAGGGCCTCTTGCACCCAACCAAACATCCAATTCCGGGAAATGTTTCACGCCATCTTGGGTACTTCTAGGTAAGGGTGTTTTTTTATTTACCTGCTGCAGTTGTTCCATATTATCCAGCACAAAGGTCAAGTTTTTAGCATGTGCAAAGGTATGGTGCATACAGGGTTTTACACCATGTGATGTATAATGCAGCCCCCCTGCTAGAAGTCCGTTTACGGTGCAGCGTTCCAACAGTTCCGTACTTAAAACGGCGGCCGTTCCAAAAGCTGGATTTCTATCGGCCATTAAACTAAAGGCGGGTTGGCACCCATCCGTAGTTCTGCTGCCCCAATAGGTCCATTTGTTCTGTCGCGTTCCATAGCTATTGTCCCAAGCACCATCCGGTAGCATAAACGCTAAATGTCCATTCAAGGATTGCGTCAGTAATTCCAGTAATTCCTCATCCTTTTCAAGTACCGCATATTGTACCATGGCATTCAATGTCTCCTCTACGTTGTAGCCCAAGTCAATAGGGTATAGACCTTTTGCGCTTTTGTCGTTATCCGGTTTGTCCTCACCAAAAAGTAGTTTGTTGGGTTCGGTAAGCCATTTTGGTATTTCTGCCGCAAACTCTTTACTTCTTGTAATATATTTATCTTCGTTAAAGTGCTTTCCTAAAAAGTACAGGGCGTAGATTGCCGTGAACCTATAGTTGATATGGCTAAAGTGCATATCAAATTTTTGGTACACATATTCAATGGCACGTTTTAAACGTTTTTCCCATTTCTCCTTAATGTCGTTTGGCAAAATATGCCCATGGTGGTGTAATGCCTCTCCAAGAGCAATGGCTCCAAAAACAGTAGTACCGTTCCAAGATTTTGGGTCCAACATGTTTGTCCAGCTGCCGTCGGGTTTATCCACATTTTCGGACCAGTCCATCACCTTAATTGCGGCATCCAGATATTTCTGTTCACCAGTGGTATCGGCCATATATAAAAAGGGATATACGGCATCAGGGCATCTACCGTGAATTAAATCGCAGGCATGGCAGTACAAAGCGCCATGCATAACCGAATCATTAGGGTCATTTATTTGGTCTCTTATCATCGCATCGCACCAAGTGGTCAACAAGCTCAAAGAGGATTCGCCGAAGGCCTTGAGCTCCGCATGATTAGGTGATTTATGACTACTATTCTTGCACCCATAGTGTGGTAATATAAAACTCAAGCCGGCCATCGCCGTGAGTTGAGTGAAAGAGCGTCTTTTCATTTTCGTGATTTGAAATGGTATATACCAAGATTCCTCTCTAAAACTAAACCAAGCGTTGAAATGTACCATCCTGTACTATATGGTGTACTTTTCTTATATTCAAGTCGTCTAACTTCGTGTTTAGCGGGTTCAACTATTGTCTATTACGGTCAAGAATTTATAGACGTCAACATTCGCTGAAATGTAACGGGGCAGTACAGGACGGTTTAACCTGTGTAAACTGTAATTTTAAAACATAAACTAGATATAAAATGAAAAGACACTTTTTTACCTCCCTACCAACGTTTAAGATTATTGTAGTACTTTCAATAGTGCTAGGGTCAACCAGTTGTGAGGATACCAGTAAGGACCACCTTACACCCATATTCAATGGAGAGAACTTAGACGGCTGGCATACCATCGGTGGGGAGGCTACCTACAAAGTTGAAAACGGTGAAATTATTGGTACAACCGTCGCCAATACACCCAATACCTTTTTGGCAACGGATTCAAATTATTCGGATTTTATATTGGAGCTGGATTTTAAGACGGATTCCGTGTCTAATTCCGGCGTGCAGATAAGAAGTAATAGTCTGCCTTGGTACAGAGATGGTATGGTACACGGCTATCAAGTAGAGATAGACCCTTCCAAAAGAGCATGGAGTGGCGGTCTGTACGATGAGAAAAGAAGAAAGTGGTTGAATCCGCTTGTAGATAATCCTGCGGCGCAAAAAGCCTACAAACCCAATGACTGGAATCATTTTCGTATCGAGGCCATTGGTGACACTATAAAAACATGGCTCAATAAGGTGCCAGCGGCTTATGTTATAGACGATATGACGGCAGAAGGATTTATAGCCCTGCAAGTACATAGTATTGGGAAAAACGGAAAGCCCGACGTGGAAATCAAATGGAGGAATATTGAATTCATTACCGAGAATCTAGCGCAGTACAGTACACCGTCTCCTTTAACTCCGGTGGTTACAAAAAACCAACTGACCTACGATGAAAAGAAGGCAGGTTGGGAAATGCTCTGGGACGGTGAGACTACCAAAGGTTGGAGAGGTGCCAAGTTGGAAACCTTTCCCGAAAAAGGCTGGGAAATTAAGGATGGTGTCCTAAGCGTGCTTGCTAGTGGCGGTGGCGAATCTACTGCAGGTGGCGATATCGTTACCGAGAAAATGTATGATAATTTTGAAGTGAAGGTCGATTTTAAGATAACCGAAGGTGCCAATAGCGGTATCAAATATTACGTAGATACCGAGCTGAATAAGGGTGAAGGCTCCTCCATAGGATTAGAGTTTCAGATTTTGGACGATGAACGCCATCCCGATGCGAAATTGGGAAGTCACGAGGGTAGTAGAACCGTCGGGTCCCTTTATGATTTAATTCAGGCGGACACCAGTAAACATATGCATCCGATAGGGGAATGGAATACAGCACATATCGTATCCAAAAACAACCAAGTGGAACATTGGTTAAACGGTGTTAAGATTTTGGAATACGAGCGTGGTAGCGAAGACTTTTTACAATTGGTAAGCGAAAGCAAGTATAAGGACTGGCCCAATTTTGGGTTGTTGGAAAAGGGTAATATACTTCTCCAAGACCATGGCGACCTCGTTTCTTTCAGAAATATCAAAATAAAAACAGAAAACTAAGAGTAATGACAAATCGTAGAAGTTTTATAAAGAAAACAGCTTTGGGCAGTGTTGGCTTGGCGGCATCCTCCTCCATGGCCATGAGTGCCAAAAGCTATAACAATATTATCGGTGCTAATGACCGTTTGAACGTGGCCATAGCCGGACTAGGGCGTAGGCTAGGAGCCTTCTATGCGCCCATCGCCCATAAGAAAAGTAATGTTAGATTAGTGTATTTATGCGATGCCAAGCAGAGCCAAATGACCAAAGCGGCCGGTAACTTTGAAAAACATATCAACTATAAGCCAAAACTGGAGCAAGATATTTTTAAGGTGATGGCAGATGATAAGGTCGATGTACTCATTAACGCTATGCCCGACCATTGGCATACCCCGGGGTCCATTATGGCCATGAAAGCGGGCAAGCATGTATATGTAGAGAAGCCGAGTAGCTGTACCATGGAGGAGAACGAGATGATTGTAGACGCAGCCAAACAATACGGTAAAGTGGTGCAGATGGGGAATCAACAACGTTCCTCTGCACACACCATACAGATTGTAAAAAAGATTCATGAAGGCGCCATCGGCGATGCTTACAAAGCGGTTGCTTTTTACAGCAATGGACGTGGCGAGGTACCGCACCAAAAAGCAGCCGCCGTGCCGGAAGGTCTGGATTGGAACCTGTGGCAGGGACCAGCGGTGCACAGGGAGTATACTTCCGAAACCTGGGATTACAATTGGCATTGGTACGGATGGAATTATGGTACGGCAGAAATGGGCAACAATGCCACCCACGAATTGGACGTTGCTCGTTGGGCGCTTGATGTTGGTTTTCCCCAAAAAGTAGAGGTCGATGCTACCAAAAGACATTTTGTGGACGATGGCTGGGAAATGTACGATACCATGATGGCGAAATTTACTTTTGACAAAAACAAACAAATAGAATGGGACGGTAAAAGCAGGAATGCTTATAATACCTACGGAAGTGGTAGAGGAGTGATTGTTTACGGTACCGAGGGGACCGTTTTTGTGAATCGTGGCCATTATAAATTATTCGATAGAAAAGGGAAGTTGATTGAAGAAGTGTCCAGCGGAGGCGAAGAAGGCGGAGTTGCGCTCGGTGGCGGTGGTGATATGTCCACCATACATGTAATGAATTTCTTTGAGACCATTAGGGGCAAGGAAAAGGCAATGGCGCCTATAGACGATGCCAACATTTCAATGGCCATGGTACATTATGCGAACGTATCTTCACGCATCAACCAAAACTTTGAAATAGACAGTAAAACAGGAATCATGTACAATAGAGAGGCGATGCAACATTGGGGCAAGCCTTATGAAGAGTCTTGGAAGTCTAAGTTTATGATGTAATAATAAATCCCCGAGTTTTTAGCTCGGGGATTTTTAATTCAATAGAGTTTTGTTGCATGTTTTATTAACGAACGGAATTCTAATTAGTGTGTATTAGCAGGAGCAACCGTATTCACCAAAAAATTAGCACCCCATTTCTCACGAAGTGCAGCAGCCATTTCCTTAACGATAGTTTGGTGTGATTCTTTTTCCGCTAGGTTGTCCAGTTCCATAGGGTCGGTACGGTGGTCAAACAACATTCTGGCATAGGCGATTCCTTCGTTGTCTGTCCATTCGGTATAGAAATAGTCCCCTTGTATTAGCGTAACCGCATCTTTGAATTTAGAAACGGCATAGTCTTTTTGTCGCTTTTCAGGTGTGCCGTTAATGAGGGACACAAAACTTTCTCCTTCCAATTGATTTTCAGGAACATCTAACCCTGCTAATTCTGCCAGACTAGGATACACATCAATAAACTCTGTGATATTAGCCGTGTGCTCTCCTTTTGTTTTGCCCGGTACCTTAATGATAAGCGGACTATGTAAGGACGTTTCAAAGGTGCAATGCTTGCACCATAGTTGGTGTTCTCCTAAATTCCAACCGTGGTCGCCCCATAAGACAACAATGGTGTTTTCTGCCATGCCCGAGTCTTCCAACTCTTGCAGTACCTTACCAATTTGGGCATCAACAAAGCTTACACAGGCAAAATACCCTTGGATAAGCTTTTTTGCCATTTCATCCGTAACCGGCCCTTTTTGAGGAACGCTGTGGTAGTTGCGGAGTTCCCCAAACTTATGGAATGCCTTAGACGGCGTAGTTTTGGGCTGTACATAACTTTCAGGAAGGGTAATGTTTTCAATAGGGTATTTGTCCCAGTATTTTTGTGGTGCATTAAAGGGTAGGTGGGGTTTCATAAAACCCATGGCCAAGAAAAAGGGTTTACCGTCTTGCTTTAGTTTTTTGAGGTCGGCAATACTCTTGGCGGCAATCTTACCATCTAAATATTCATTTTCATCTACCGTGGAGGTTTCAAAAGGATTACCACGTGATTCAGGTGATGCAATCAGATTTTTGTTTTCTTCGGTGAAATAATTTACGGTTCCTTTTTCAGGCCGCCAGATTTCGTCCCATGCTTTTTTTCTATCGTTCTTATGATGCAACACTTTTCCGTTGGATATGGTGGTGTATCCGTTGGCTTTAAAAAGCTCGGGTAGGGTAATGGCCTCCGGTATCTCTTCGTCCACTTTAACGTCGTGGGTCAAGAAACGGTAGCGCGTAGGGCGAGTTCCTGTGAGAATACTTGCTCTGGATGCACCGCAGGTTGGAACACTGCAATAGGCCCTGTCAAAAACCAAACTCTCCGCTGCAAGCGCATCAAGATTTGGGGAGCTGATATGTTCCGCGCCATAAAAATTAAGCTCAGGTCTTAAATCATCCACGGCGATAAAAAGGATATTGGGTTTTTGCTTTTCTTGGTTTTTGGTTTCCTGTTTTTGTCCCGATTTGCAGGAAAGTAACAACAATGAGCAAAGCACACCACAGGTGATTTTTGCAGCGAACGAAGTCGCATTTTTTCTTAAGTTCATATAATTTATTCTTTAGGCATCAAACTTATGTTTCCACGTATACTGGGCGTATCGGCTGAAAAATTAATGTAACCCGCTCTTGAATCTGTATTCATGGTTTTTATAATATGTTGGTCGACTTCCAAGCGTTCACCGTTCCCAATGTAGATATCTTTTAGCTTGTCATCCGTATCGTAGGTAATAATGGCAAAGTGGCCCTGAAAGCTCATGTCTTTTTCTGGCAGTGAAAGAAAACCGTTCTCCGTACTGGTAATGATATACTGTACAAGCTGCTCTTCATCAACAGAGCTCGTTACTTTGACACCCTTAAGGATTCCGTTCTGTTCCAATTTCTCAACGGCTATTACCGACCCATTAGTTTCACTGGTCGCAAAGGGTTCGTATACCGCAACAAAGGGTTTGGTATAAGCCTCGCCGTTTTGTCGCACGACCAAGGTGGGTGTAGGCATTTCATCGTAGGGAGCAGGTGCCTCGAATGTTTTGGGTGCTTTTACCTTCGTATAGGTACGACCAGCAAAACCGGGCATGAACATTTTCATATAACGTTTTTTGCCCTGAAAACCTTCCGACTTAAAAAGTACTTGAATGTCCTTGTTATAGGGTTTGGAAGTCATTACGTCCTCAAAAAAGTGCCATCCCGGATTTCTAAAAATGCGATTTCGTTTCCATTCGCCATTGGCATTTGCCATGTACCGTTGCGGTTCGGGTTTTAGGATGAGGTCTTCATTTAAGAAATTGAGTGATTCCCCTAGATTATGGTAGAGGTAATCATGAAATTCGTTCGGCAGGGCCGATTTAGAACGAAAAATATCCAAATAATAGCCGGTTGTTGGCGATGTGCGAACCAAAGCCATAGTTCTTTGTTGTTCTGCCTCTGCTTTGTCTCCGCCACCATCATAAAAATTGGTAGTGGTAAATGAATAGTTAGGGGATACGGCTTCTTGCGTTGGCATGGGCTCCATAGATGCTAAAGTTACCGTCTCCATTCCCAAGTTTACCCATTCACCTTCGCCCTGTGAAGCCCCGTTTACAATAACGGTATTGTGCGCAGCAAAAATTCTCGAATAGTTTTCATGAATGTCTTGGGCGTACTTTCCACGACCATTGTCCACTCCCAGTACTACACCTTCCCCGTATAGTTCCATATACATTCCAGAAGCATGGCCATGCACCATGGAAGCTCCACCAACAAAGCACATTAACCCGTCATCAGGATTATTTGTACTACTTAAATTGCGTTGCAGAAATATACCGGCATGGGGTTGTTCGTCCGTTCTGGGTAAGTTAATTTCAATATCATTTTTTTCAAAATCTTGATGAAACCAAAGTAGTGCCTCTAAACCTTCACGATGATACTTTCCTTCGCTCATGGCCGCTCCCAGTAAAGTTGAAAATTGCTTTTCGAGCCCGGGCACGCTATCTAACTTACCAAGATTGTATGCCAGTTCAAATGCCTCATAGGGCGTTTTGTATTTGCGGTGGCCATCACCCCATAACAACAATTCTCCATTGGGATTCACCAAATAATCTAGTCTTTGTATGGCCCACGGAATATTAGGATAAGTTCTACCCAATTTTAAGTTTGGGTCATACTTTGTCAAAAGAAACATCAATTTCGTAGAACGCTCAGCAACATCATTGGTGTATTGCGAAGATTCTGGCCAAATATCACCTTCGTTCTTATAAAATTCAGCCACTTTAGCGAGCGCATCCTGATTGGATGTGTTTTTTGTCAAGTAATATTCCAAAAAGCTATTTCGTTTTTTCAAATCATTCAAAGCCAACGTATTGTACACCAAACAATTGGATTCTAATACGGGGTGATTGGAATTGACCATTCCGTTATCTATCACGAGTTGAGCGTAGGTTCTAAATACTGTTTGGGCTTTTTCCATGGGGAAATCAACTTTCTTTTTCTTTCCGATATCGTAAGCCATGCCCCCTTTGTTAAGAAAGGGTGCTACAAAATCATATGCAATAGGATATTTTTCCCCGATGACCCTGGATTCCCTAAGAATATCATCCGGACATAACCAGCCTCCTCTCGGTTTCCAGTCGGACGGTTTCAATTGTATGAGTCCGTTTATTGCGGTGTGAAGAATATCCGTAGCACATTGTGCATAGGCTTCTTCTTGAGTTAGGTAGTAGAGTACGCCACAATCAATAGCGGTTTGGAGATAATCCGACAACATATTAAAGTTGGCCATTTCTTCATCACTGGCATTGTCTAAATTTTCGTGTTTCCCTTTTTTGCCCGTAGTGGTGTAGGTTAGAGGTGGGATATTGCCATTTATTTCTTTCTCCCAATCCAACGGCATTCCTCTCAAAAAAGCCTGAGGGTCATTTTGATGTTCGCTTATCTGTTGGTCAACTTTTTTCTTTAATCCATCGTAATACTTCGCTGCCCAAGTGTTATCCTCAATTTTTTGTAGAATAGTATTTCGTTCTGAGGTAGTTACCCATATAAACGGGCGTTCGCGTTCTTGGGCGGTACCGTTAAGTGCTAGCAGGAGAACGATTATAAAGGTAAAAACTGTTCTTTTTATCATGACTTAACCGTATTATTCTTAAGTGTTCTTAGTTCATTTCAATATAATCCAAAAGCAGTTTTTTTACATCCTCGACTCCGCCTGTTTTCAGTCCACCGTTGGTAGCTCCTGTTATCCAGTACAAAACCATACCGGCATCGGAGCAGTCCCATTTTCCTTTTTGGAATTTTACCACATCATCTACCTCTGCAATTTTCCCTTGTAGCCAGACCCATTGCACTCGTGGATCTGGATGATTTTTTGCCCAATCCCATTTTTCGAGGTTCACTTTTAAGTTTACATTTTGGTCCGGAATACGAACCTCTTCTACTCCATAGTCTAAAATTTGCTGCCAGGTGTAGAAATCTCCGGCGTCGTCGTTTGCGGAATGGTGCGTGACCACTTTTACATGTTTATGCTTGCTCTTGGAACTAGCATCTAAGGCTAAACCAATGATATCGGGTTCTCCGGCCTCTATAATCCAAAGGGGGTCATTGGCAGTAGATGCGTTGATAGCTTTGGCCAAATCGGTCACTGTTTCTTTCTGTTGCCATTTGGCATCAAAGAAGGTGAGGTCATCAAATCCTCCCCAGCGTCTTGCGGTGACATCGGATGCGGTTTGCATTAATGCGTGACGTTCTCGTTCCGCCCGTTCCGATATACGTTCTACTCGTTCCAAATCACAGCTATGGGAATAATGAACCAACCTATCGGCTAGTCCCGATGCTTTCAATAACGAAATGGAAACTGCCGTTCCACCCAAATCGTCCGGATCGGGGGAATTACCATCGGCAACAATGGCGATACGCCCTTTTGGTGGGTTTATTTTAGGTGCCGCCACTGCTTTATTAGCTACGGGAATTCCTGATGCGGCACTTACGATTTTGCCTTTTCCCACTGGGGCAAAAATAAGACCAGCCCAACGCGCTCTGGCATATTCTTTTCCGTCGGCACTTCCTATCTTGGAACGTACGGTAATTTTATCCCCCTTTTTTAGGTATACATTTTCCCAAACGGTATTTGATTTCTCGCCTTCTGCAAACATTTTTTGTGTGAGTGCCGGTGAGTAGGAACCCAATTCTTTATTGTTTACTAAAATGGTGAAAGTGGATTGTCCGTCATTTTCTCCCACGCCTATAAAAACCACATCATAGTGGTCACTTTTAAAATTGAAATCGGTTGTGGTGCTGGCCTCTTTTCTTTGGTTAGGATTGATGGCCAACCAACGTCCGCCCGCGTCCTTGTAGTAGCCTGTGCCCTTTACGGGAAAATCGGCCACGGGCAAGGTTTTATTTTCGACCACCGAGGTGCTGATGGCCTCATAATACGAAGGTTCCGGCCACGTGATGACCACTCTGGTACCCATATCCTTTGGGATGAAATTCTTGTCGTTGGTCAATAGAAATTTATCGAATTCAAACCCATCTTCACGCATGCTAAATTGAATGTCATGAATACCGGCTTTGTCAATGTCTAAATAAATTTTATAAGGTACGCCACAGTGTTCTTCGTTAGTGCGTTGTTTGCTTGCCCAAGTCCATTCGTTTTTTCCGTCGCACCATTGCATCCGCTGACCACTATCCGGCCACGTTCCATTAAGCCCCACATGAATTCCATTGTCCTCACCACCCGTGCTGTAGGCTCTTACCCATATGTAATAACGACCAGGGGTATCGATTTTTACTCGATAATGTGCTATAGCAAGTTTACCCGGCTCGTTTGAAAAATTTTCACCGTGAATGAGTTTGTCATCATGTGTTACTCTCGTATCCGGGAGAATTTCAAGATAGCCATTATTGCTTGCACCCGTACTATGGTTTGGGTCTTGGTCCGCTACGTTATCTGGAGTTTCGTGCTTATTTACCCGATACCAACTTCGGGTATCGGTTTTGGTCTGTTTGTAAAAGTATTCCGCCTCTACCGCAACGATACCGTTTTTCTCTTTAAAAATATTGGTTTCATCAATAATGGGGAGGTTTAATTTTGATGCTTGGGCATGTAGCTGGTAGCCTCCTAAAATTAGCAGAAGGAATAAGCTAAATATTGATTTCATTGCAAAATGTACTTGTTCGAGCATTGTTATTTTTTCTTTATCAGGATGACCCAATCCTTATTTTTGTTGGATGGGGGATATCCTACAGTAACTATTCCTTTTGCTTTTATGCTTTGTATAGAACCCTCTTGCAAATCGCCGCCATTTCTTGGGTCGTACCAAGCGATGGAAAATTCGTCACCCGAGGTGCCCAGTTCTAGGGTTGTCGTTTCTTTTTCCATAGACAGATAAATGGTATAGGTTTCTCCTTTTTTGGCAAAACAGTAACCGCTATCTGTAGCGATGAGTTCGTTGGCCGGTTCCATTTCCCAAAAAGGAATATAGTTTTCAAAGAAATGTAGGGCATGTTTATTTTGGTCCCAGAACAAATCCCGACTTCTAAAATCTTCACAGGTAAGGTCGGAGTTGGGGCTAGCATAGCCAAAGTACCATTCTACGCCAAAACCACCTGCGAGCAGGGTTCCCCAAAGGGCGTTTCCCCGCGCTAAATTATGTTCTGGGTCTTCATCGTCAGGTAACAGGGCAATATTGGCCTTGCCGGGTTCGTCTACGGATAAGGCCCACTTTCTACCAGTTGCATTTGATTTTTCACGCCATTTAAGAACCCTAGGACTTACGTCCTTAAATTCAGGGTCGCTCAACTGTAAGGATGCCCCTGTCAAGGGAGATTGGTCGCCGATAAAATCATTGTATCGGTCGTCCTTGTTGGGAAAGGTATGCATGACCAAGTGATTGCTGTAAGCATCTAATTTTTTAATGTAGTTGGCGACTTTTAATACCTCCTCGGTAGGTTGGTCGTTCTCTTCCCCTAGATTCCAGTTCATGGAGAGATGGTGGCCAAAACGGGCTATCAATTCTCTGTAGTATAATTTTCCTTCTGTTCCAAAAACACCTTTGTCCATGAGATGGTCGGTCTCCGTTTCATTGGTCTTAAAATGAAGGAACATACCCAAGGTCTCAGCATATTCAAAAATACGTTCCCATTGGTCCAACTTGGAAACATCCAATCTGGTTTTATGGAAGAAGTTTTCCCATGCCTCCAAATTCTTTTTATTGCTGGCGTAGGTTTCGTATTCCGCTACCGGTTTTTTCAGGAGGTAAGGAAAAATATTACGGTCATCACCATCCACGTTAAAAGTCAAAAAAGAAAAGACGTTCAGTTCTTCAGCGGCTAGATAGTTAATCGCACCCAAAAGATTTTTTCCTTTGTTTTCTTTCCATACAAAGGCTTGTGCATCTGCTGTAAAATCTTGGGCATGGGGTTGCCATTCCTTTAAAAAATCGAGGACATTGGTCGCTGCATCAAAATCAGCATAACCCAATAAATTTTCTGGTGCATCTACCCCAAGTTTAATGAAATACTTTTTACTTTCCTCAAACTGCAAGTAGGATTCCCCAATGTATTGTAGGCGTCCTTTTGCTCTATTGTCCCGTCCCGATTTATCCGATGCTGTAATGGTAAAAGTTCCGGTTTGTCCGTCCATAAATCCGCCAGATTCGGCACCTGTTGCGTTATCGGCAACCGCAATTTCGTCCCCTTTTTTTAAGGATGTTGTGTACGACCATTCGCCAACGGCATCAGGAGTAAAACGTACCTGCCATATCTTACCGCTGGTAGCACTGGTTTCCGCAGCATTTCCATCGGCGGCATAAAATCCGGGAATTACATAGCTCGTATCTCCGTTTGTAAAGGTCACATCAAGCCGATAGTCTAAAAAGGGATTCACCTCCGAAAGTTCATCGGTCTGTGGCCCAACAAAGTTTAAGGTGATGCGATGCCATTTTTTGAGCTCTCCGTCAATTAAAGGAGCTGTCTTCTTATCACAATTGACCATAAACGAAGCAGCACCGATGAAAACAAGATTTAAAAGTAAAATTTTAAATGATTTCATAGGTACCGCAGATTATAGCTAATGGTAAGTGTTTAAAATGAATTGATTTTTAATTGAATGGTATGTTTACCCGGGTCTAACCTGATATATTCAAAAGCAGATGGTACTTTTTCGCCGTTATGAATAAAGTCCTTACCGTCTAGATTGTTCAAAGAAAACTCCGCGACCATATTACCGGGTATTTCTATCTCATACGTCTGAAGTCGAGGTCCATTATGCGTAAAGGTTCCTTTTATAGTCCCTCTTACGGTAGGCACTTCAATACTACTGGATTTAAGCTTGCTCATTTGTGGTTTGATGGTTGCAATTCCAAATCCGGGCGTTTTTGGTTTTATACCCCATAGTCCCCTTGGAATTACATTTGCAGGTACGGCACCCCACGCATGGTTCCAGTCTAGATTGTTCTTATACTTATTGTCCCAAGCTTCTAAAGTGATGGTAGAACCTATACGTATCATATTGTACCAACTTCTATCACTGGTATCCACTAAGAGGTCTAAGGCATAATCTTCTTCCCCTGCATTATATAGCCCGTCCATCAAAAATTGAGAGCCGTATACACTACAGGCCATTCCACGAGATTTCACAAAGTTTACAACAGACTCATAATGCTCCTCAGGAACCAAACCAAAGGCCAACGGCATCATATTGGCATGTAACGAAGCATGGTCCGTACCTATACCATCTACATAAATACCTCTTTCTTTATCGAACATTTGTTCGTTTACCGCTTTTTTGGCTTTCGCGGCCCGCAGCTCAAAATCCAATACATCTTGAGTTTTGCCCAGTATTTTTGCAAATTGCGCCATAATCTTCATATTCTCATAGAAGAAAGAATTGATAACGGTGCTGTACGGTTTAAAGACAAAACCGTCTCGTTCCCCAGGGGTTGTACTGCGGTTGAAATTCGCCGGTGGCCAATCTACAATATCAGTCAAGGGTTTTTTATATCCGTCAGGAAAACCTAGTTTACGCATAAATTCTGCATCTACCTTAGTTGAGGTTATTAAGCCATCTTCATTGGATAGTTCAAAAAGTGTCTTGTGTTTTAGTGGCTCGTAGTAGCGTTCTATGACTTCGGTATTGCCCGTGTACATAAAATCTGCGTGTATTAACAATGCAACATGCTGCTGCCATTCTGTTGGCCAGGTTGGGTTTTTCATGAAATACTCTATAGTACGTCTTGCCATGGCAAATTCCCTATCCGTGGTATAATGACTTAACTGGTTCAGGTAGGCATCCGCTTCATAAGGAATACGTTCCCTATCCCCATCTACATATAAGCCATTAAAGGTTGTTGCCTTAATGGAATATTTGCATAAGTCCCAAACTTGGTTCAGGATGTCGTTGTTACTTGCAAAATCACTCGCCTCTTCATCCCAGTAGGTATGAAAGGCCAGTTGTTCAAAATCTTCAGCTGAGATTGGTTCTTGCGCTCCTTCTACTTCGGCATATCTAAAAGGCACCAATGGTGGAAAACCATCTGGAAGTGGTACGGCTTGATTGGGCCTGGTATTGCGTTCATTCTTCTGTACCTCTATTTGATATTGCGTCTGCCCTGGTTTTACATCAACCTTTAGTTCTTGATAGCGAATATTACTTTTTGCCGGAGGAGTTCTATTTACATTCCCCTTGTCATTCACCATTTCACCAACCCTTATGGTTAAGGTGTGCGGTGTTTTGGCTTCGTAAGAGAAATTCATTGTCGCAAAAGCAGCTTTTCCAAAATCTATAAAATAGAAATCACCCCGTTTTTCAAATACCTTTGGTTTTACTTTGGTAGTTATGAATTTGTTTTCGGTGGATATGATATAACTATCGCTTTTGCCTGTCGTAAATTGTTGTGTTTCGGAATAGTCCACCAATCGGTTGTCCTGGTCCCAGATACGGACTTTCCAATAGTAGGTTTTTCCAACTTCCAGCGGCGTTCCGGTATATTCCACATTGGTAGATGCGTTTGAGCCCACACGTTGACTGTCCCAAACATCGCCGTTATTGGCATCGATACTGGCTTTACTAGAGGCCAGTAAAATCTGATATCCTGATTGAAATTTAGCTCCAAGTGGAACCGTCCAACCAAACTCCGGTTGTAGGTCGTAGATTTCCACTTCGGTTTCTGGAGAGCGTATCAATTCTACGGTAAGGTCGGTCGGAGCAGCTCGGTAGGTATCACTATTTTTTGCGATTAAACCATCGGTAGTCTTTCTAAAAGCCTCCATTTTGTTTGCGTATGCAGGGTCTTTCGCAAGATTGTTGATTTCCTGAGGGTCTTTGCTTAAATCATAAAGTTCCTCAATGGTCTTGTCGTTTACGTAGCGAAAGTATTTCCAGTCTTTGGTACGCACGCCTTCGCTTGGGGGTATGTTCTCAAAATCCCAAATATGCTCTATTAAAACGGTATCCCGTTCAAAGTTTTTTGTTCTGTTATTGGCTATGGGCATCAAACTTTTTCCATGCCATCCCTCAGGTGCTGGAATATTTGCTAAATCGAGAATAGTGGCGGGCACATCAACGTTCAATGCCAATACATCGCTATCCTTTTGTTTCTTTTGTCTTGGGTCAAAAACGATTAGTGGCACACGGACGGAGTTGTCGTACAACAACCATTTGCCCGCCAGTTGACGTTCACCTAAAAAGTAGCCGTTATCTCCCATAAGGATGATAACGGTATTATCTGCCAATCCTTTTTTCTCAAGTGTTGCTCTGATTTTTGCAATTTCTCGGTCTATTCCCGAGAGCATTCTGTAGTAGCCTTTTACGCTATGCTGATATTTTTCGGGTGTATCGTAGCGCCATGTCCAGCGTAAGCGATTAAAGCCATCGCGTACAATTTTTGGTTGCGCCTCAAAATATTTGTCCTCTCCCAGGGCTGGTCCGGGCATGCTCATGTTTTGTAATAAGGCGTCCGACTCTTGCTGCCAGAAATATTGGTCCTCCGCTGGGTCATGCGCGTGTGGGGCGCTGAAGCTAAGGGAAAGACAAAAGGGTTCGTCACCATCGGCGTTTGTTATAAAATCCAATGCTTTTTGGCCAGTGTAGCGGGTAAGGTGTACGGTGTCCTTGCCCAAGGTCTTATAATAATATCCACGCCTGTCCTTATACCCGTTATTACGGTCATAAGATTCGTATTCATCAAACTGTTTGTCCAAATCATTATAGCGTACTCCGTATTTTCCGAAGAAACCTGTTTTATATCCATTTTCTTTTAAGATTCTTGGATAAGAATCCGCCATATAAGATTCCCGGATATTCCCTGTTTGAAAGTTGAAATTGTGGGTTCGTTCGTAGAGTCCGGTAAGTATACTGGCCCTACTTGCTGCACAAATTGGTGTGGTGACCATGGCGTTTTTAAAATAGGTGCCCTCTTTGGCCAGTTTGTCCATTTCAGGGGTCGTAATCAATTTGTTCCCCGCATATCCTATCGCATCAAAGCGTTGGTCATCGGTAAGAATAAAAATGATATTAGGTTTTTTTGTTTCCTGGGTCTTTTTCTGCGCTCGTATTAAACTGCTGGAAAAACAAAGGAAAGCTAGGGCTAAAAGTCTCATTTTCATCAAAATAACTATTTTAAAGTGGATTGCATCGACGATAGATAAAGTGCCATGCCGATTATTTTTCTCGTACAACCAAACATAGGTTTAGAGGGGGTTTTATCCATCCTGTTCTGTCCTGAACAATTACCAGCTATCCGTTCTAAAAGGAGATACCGGTATTTTTGCTAGGTCGTACAGACTAGCATTAAAACAATCTTCAAAACCGTATCTAACAGCAACGGGTTCTGGTACTTTTATACTATGAACGCTTATGGTCCCATTGCGGTTTATTGTGGCATTGGCAGGGTAAAATATCTTATCCTTTCCTGCTATAGTAAAGCCCGTAAGTTTTGCGCCAAAACTAGACAGCTTAATGGTGTCATCACCTTGTATGGATTTAAAGGAGAGTTTTGCGGTGTTGGTTTCTATCTCCATGAAATCAAATACAGGTGCTGCGTACCGTATATGTTCATAACCGTATTGTTTTGCCAAGGCCCAATATGCCAATCGGTCCGCAATAGTTTTCTTTTCCGGGGGATGGATATCATCACATTTTCCAACATCGGATGTGACCACCAATCCCGTGTGCGGAATTTCTAGGGAGGCTAATACTTGTGCTTCACGAATTAAATCGGCCTTGGTGGCTTCGGTATTACGCAGTTGTTCGTAAGCATAAGGCGCAATTTGCACGAAATAAAAAGGAAGGTTATCGTTGTTCCATTGCGAGCGCCAAGCATGCACCAATGTATGCATGTAGCGTTTATAGGGTTTTGGATTTGCCCTGTTGCTTTCGCCCTGATACCATAAATATCCTTTAATGCTATAATCTTGAAAAGGATGTATCATAGCATTGAAAATCTGCGAGGGCTGTTTTCTTTGATTTGGGTCTTCGGGTAAGGTATTCGCAATTTTCACATTGCTATAAACGGACAAGGAATCTTTCGGTAGCCACGCTTCAATGCGCGTGCCGCCCCATGAAGATTCAATAATACCTATGGGAATATGTAGTTGCTCGAATAACTTTTTACCGAACAAGTAACCAATGGCGCTAAAGTCAGAAACCGATGCTCCATTTGCCTCTTCCCAAGTACCGACAACATCACTTTCGGGCTCCAAGCTGCCGGCTCGTTCTGTATTGAACAAGCGAATGTTCGGGTTTTTTGCATTTAGGATAAATTCATTGGCACCGTTTACAGGTGATGCTCCCAAACCTTTTATAGGCATTTCCATATTCGACTGTCCGGAACAAAACCAAACCTCTCCAAGCAATATATTTTTCAAGGTTCTTGTGGTACTTCCCTCAATTTTTATTTCATAAGGCGTAAAAGAAGCTTTAATTGTTTTTAATTGGGTTTTCCAAGAGCCTTCCGAATTAGTTTTGGTTGTTTTGCTTTCTCCCCAGCTGGTCTTTAAGCTTACTTCGGTATTAGGAAGGTCACGCCCCCAAATAGCTACCGTTTCATTTTGCTGTAGCACCATATTGTCCGCAAAGAAAGTGGGTAATTCAATTTGGCAAAAAATGGGGCTGCCTTGAAATATACAGATTAATACTAATGCTAGACGTAGGATGTTCTTGTGAGCGTCTTGCAAGGCTAAATTGGCTTTTTTCATGAGTTTTCAGTATAGTACAGGGTACGCCTAAGAAGAAATACCCTTAATATTGTAATACATGTTAATTTACAAAATAACTATGGTCACAGATTCTTTTCTTCGTTTAAAAAATTCATTCGCTTCAATTTTTCTATTAGTAATACTGCTTGTAGGATGTAATATGAAAACCAAAAAAGAGAAGGATGTTTCTAAAGAAAAAGCTGCAGCCGTACTCCCCGAACGGCCCAATATTCTGTGGTTGGTGACCGAGGATATGGGGGCTTATATTCCTTCCTTTGGGGACTCTACCATCGTGACGCCCAATATAAGTCGGCTGGCAGCGGAAGGTGTGGTGTATCCCAACCTCTATTCTACTTCTGGCGTTTGCGCTCCTAGTAGGGCCGCAATTGCTACGGGAATGTATCCGTCCAGTATTGGTGCCAACCATATGCGTACCACCAGCTATACTGAAGTTACCGGTTTACCAAAATATGGAGCTGTACCACCACCAGAGGTAAAAATGATAAGCGAACTGTTACGGGCAAATGGATATTACTGTACCAACAATTATAAGACTGATTATCAGTTTCAAGCACCCATGACGGCCTGGGACGAGAGTAGTCCGTATGCGCACTGGAGAAATAGGGGAGCAGGGCAACCTTTTTTCTCGGTGATGAATTTTACCGATACGCATGAATCGGGATTGTTCGAGCCCTATGGCCTTAGGGAAATCGAAACCAGACATTACCATTCCGGAGATAGGGATTATAAGTGGAAAAATTTTGAAGGCTCACACGCCAAAAACAGAATGTCCGAAGCGGAAACGCCAAAACATTTATCCAGAGATACCAAGTTTACCATTCCACCTTATTTGCCGGATACGGAAGTCGTTCGCAGGGACATGTGGAAGTTGTATAATAACATTGTCGAAATGGACGCCCAGGTTGGGGCGGTTTTAAAGCAGTTGGAGGAAGACGGACTATTGGAAAATACCATCATATTTTTCTACGGAGATCATGGCGGTCCTTTACCTAGGGAAAAAAGGCTGATTTATGATTCTGGTTTAAACACGCCTCTGATAGTAAGATTTCCAAATAAAACGAACGCAGGAACAAAAGATGAGGAATTGGTCAGTTTTATTGATTTTGCACCTACACTATTATCCCTTACGGGAACCAATCCACCGGCACATATCCAGGGGCAAGCTTTTTTAGGTAAGTATAAAGCCAGTGAAGAACGAAAATATATTCATGCGGCTGCGGATCGCTTCGATGGGTATACCGATGCTATACGTGCCGTTCGTGATGAACGCTTTAAGTACATTCGAAATTACAGGCCGGACCAGGGCTATTATTTGCCTATTGATTACCGGGAAAAAATACCGACCATGCAGGAGTTATTGCGTTTGCGCGATGCTGGCGAACTGGATAGTGTTCAAATGCAGTGGTTTCGCAAGACCAAGGATCAAGAGGAATTATTCGATTGTCTG
The DNA here is from genome assembly GCF_003970695.1 of Maribacter sp. MJ134. NCBI lineage: Bacteria > Pseudomonadati > Bacteroidota > Flavobacteriia > Flavobacteriales > Flavobacteriaceae > Maribacter > Maribacter sp. MJ134. Next base: position 2,319,349 of record NZ_CP034570.1, on the reverse strand, counting down.
AACGACCCGTACGAGTTGCATAATTTGGCTAACGACCCCAAATATGCCGCGAAGCTTAAGGAGCTCCAAAATGAAATGGATCATTGGATTGCCGAAATTGGAGACCAGCCCAATTTGCCTGAAAAGGAACTGTTAAGTCAATTATGGAAAGGCGCGGAAAAACAACCCGTCACCGCTGACCCGGTGATAAGCGCAACCGATGGGGCTGTCTCACTGAGCTCTGCAACAGCAGGTGCCTCCATAGGGTATAAAATTCTCTTTCCCGATGCACCTATGCCAACGGCTTGGTCCGTTTATAAAAAACCATTTGATTTGCCTAACGGGGCTAAGCTTATCGTTAAGGCGCACCGAATTGGCTATTTATCTAGTACCGTGGTAGAAATGTAGTTAGGTGTTACTTTTAGGGTGATAATCTACTTGTTGAATACCTTGTAGGTTTTTCTTGAATACATAGGCGCTATGATAAAAAACAGTGCTAAAGTTGATTGCTTTATTATTCCATACCTAATTCGGGTCTACCACATTAAAATTATATAGTTTGCTCACCGGTCTACCGTCAGTAGTAATACCCTCGATACGTATAACGTATTCACTTTCGATATCACCCGTGTAAAAGTTCAAGTTGGCGACTGAATCATCCTTTAGCTCAATGTTCGGTTCCCAGTGCAACGTTCTGCGGTAGTCCAGTTTTTTATGTTCAGGTTTTTCAATTGCGTAGTTGGGCCTGTAGAATTCCCTCGCCTTGTAAAAACCGGGAATGGTCGCGTTGATATAATTTGAATTTTCTTTCGGTTTTTCCTCGGTAAATTCACCTGTTTTCATATAAACGGCCACTACGCCACCAGCAGCCCGCCCCCCATAAATCGATGCATCCGCACCCTTTAGTATATCTATGAACAAAATATCGGTAACCCGAATACTTTGAATTTGACCTGCGGATACAGGTGTGCCGTCTAGTAAGTAAAGAGGTGGAGCTCCGCCTGCTTCGCCAAATATTGGTCTGATAAACGCCTGTTGGTTTGGAAAGGTACCAAGAACCCTAACACTGGGGTCACGCCTTAAAACATTGAAAGCATTAACCACTCCATTCCCCAAACCAGGAATAGAGTCGGGCATAAGTCTGGTTGATGGATATCCATATATTGTTCTAGCGTTGAGTTTTTTATCAAGTAGGGCTTGCTTATTTATTTTTCTATCCTTTACAACTACCTCGTTCAAATAAGTGACATCGGGGTCGTATTCGAAATCGGGCACTGCTTTTTGCCTCACCACACTAGGATAGGATTTTGTAACGGTATTAGTTACCTTTTTTGTACTGCCACCATCTATCTCCTCGTTATTTTTGACCTTTACTTCAGGGAAATATGAATCCAGATAGATGGAGAATCGGTCTTTTCTCTTTTTGAATAGGGGCCAGCTGTTCGCGTTCAACACTGCCGTGATGCTATCCTTAAAAACAAAGGGCCCGAAACTGAACCTACCCAAGGTATCGGTCACTCTCTTTTCTTGTATCAATTCATTTGCAACAATATTCAAGGTCGCAAGTGTTTTTTTAGGCTTGTATTTATTGTTGAAGGCTGTTGTCGTACCCGTTATCATAATGCCCTTTTCCGGAGGAAAGGCTATTTCTTTGCGGACGCTATCCTTCAAAATTGACTTCCAGGTGAACCTCCGCCAGCCATGAGTGAGCATCAACAGGTCCAACAGGTACTCCCGGCCGTTGATCTCCTCTTTAAAAAAGAAGATTGGGTTTGAAATAGTACTGCCCAGATCTGAGTTCAACAACAACCAACTCTTGATGTTCTCTGTACCTTCCTGCATTTCACTCTTGGCAAAGACGCTCATGGAAAAGTCGCCTTCAAGGGGTTTTGCATCCGTATCAACCACGGCAAGGTCCACACTCATTTTTTCACGTAAGCCATAGTTGGATTTGTTCGTTTCTATGAACAAATCCAGGTTGTTCTCAGGGTTTTCGATAAAGGTCAGGCGCTCACATACGGGTTCCTTGTTTGGGGTGAACAAGGTAAAATGGGCAATTCCATCTTGTAGCTTTGAAGTAAGCAATTTTATGGTAGTGCTGTTTTCATTATTGCCCTTCAAGACTTGCTTGAAGATGACATCACCCCGGGTGTGCCCTACGAGCATCGCGTTTTGAAGGCCGTTGGTAATAGTTGTGGAAGCGGTAATCATGATATGGCTTCCCCTGTTCATGACACGCAAAGCATAACCTTTTTCAACAGGTTGGGGAACCGGGTACTTCACCATTGTTCCATCGATAGGAATGTGTAAATAATAATCGGTATTGGGTTCTGGTTTCAAAGAGGACCAGCCCAATCCAAATTCATAACTATCGAAAAGGGAAACCAAATGGCAATCTTGGTCCAATATTTTACCCTTTAGAGCGAGACCGTTACCCTCAGCATCGGTAATCTTTGTGGCCAAGACACATTCTATACCGGTTACGAGTTCACCCCCTTCCGGAAAGAATTGGACAATAGGCTTGGTCTGTTTTATTATTTCTGAATCTGCTTTTGAAGACTTATCCTTTCGTTTATTATTCCTTAGTTCCGTAGCACCCTTACCATTCGACTCGGGCTGCGATGCGGAAATGGAAATTTCCTTTTGAAAAAGAATTGGTTCTTTGTCGTTCAGCATATATTTCGTGTATGCGCGCAGTGTATAGGTTCCTACCTCCATTTTATCAGAAAGCGTAATATCACCCGCCGCACCTACGGATTCCATAACTAATTTTTGTTGCGCTACTATGTTTTCATTTGCATCTAGCAGTTCCACATAAATCACGCTGCTCATAGCACTGGCGATATGTGTGGTTCCGTTTAACAGATAGGTTTTGAACCAAATAGTCTCCCCTTTGGTGTAGCTGTCTTTATCGGTCTGGAGGTATACTTTTTCAACAGGAATCCTAGTAGTATGACTGGTAAGTTTCCCCAGTATTTGCTGCATACTATGCTGTGCAGAAATTTCGGATACAAGGCACAACAGAAAACCCATACATAGAAGCGCAGTACGTTGTGTAGATTTTAGCATAATGAGTTTTCTAGAACCTTTGTTAAATTACTGTATATCAAACTATAGTGGAAATTTAATCTCTTAAATAAAAGTTATTTTCAGGTCTAAACATTTTTCTTTAAGCATGTTAATACATACTAGGAGGAGCGTATTATGCCGCAGATTGTTACTTGTTTTTCAATTCTTCAAAATCACGAATTCCCGGTACAATTTGAATATGTAAATCCGTTCTGTTCCCTGGCCATTTTAAAATGGTTAGCCTCTGCGTGTACTCATCCCAGATAAAATCTTTTGGATTTACATTTTTGGGAAGTTTATAAATTTCTAGGCCTACATTTTTGAGTGGGTCACGGTATATGATAACATCATCATCAATAAGAATCGAGAATCCGTCTGGATAATGCCTGTTGGCACCGATGAAAATGGTAGACGCTCCTTTTGTGTTGTCAGGATGAATTTTCAAATCTAGACTTCTTGTAGCGTGGTTGAACAGAAAGCTGTGGATATCCCCTGCAATGGTTTGAGGATACGGTCTGGCAATAATATCAGTAATATATTTTCGTTCTACTGTGCCTGCCGCTTTTTTGTCGCTGAAAATGGCCCAGGTAGAGGGTCCGCCCGGTAGAAAGTTCTGCATCGTTCTATTCCCTAAAAACCATGCTTTGATACTGCCTACGCCCATTTTGTCGAACACTTCTGCGGTTTTGATATAAAGCTCTCTATACCTTAACTGTCCTAGGTCGCCCGAGATTAGGGTATCTGTAGATGTGAATGTGGGGAACCCCCATTCTCCAATAAAGATGGGTGCTTGTAGCAGTTCGGATTCCTTGTCAAAACGGTCCATAACAGGTTTTATAAAGTCGATTTTGTCTTGATAGATATGAGGTGCAAAAACAATGTTTTTTCTATTGACCGAAGAAGTAATCTCTGCATATTGATTGTTGTCTATTCCTTCTCCCTTGTTCATAAAAATGGATTGAAGAAGAATCTTTTTACTCGGATTTATCTTTTGACTTTCGTCTATAATTTTTTGATATAAAGGAATTAAATAGGTGTTGGTAAGGTCGGTATAGGAAATATCCATGGTCAGTTTTCGCGGTTCGTTAACTATATCGTAGCCCAATACAGAGCTTTCGTCAGCAAATCGGTTCCATATCACTTTCCAAGCATCGATATAAGTATCATACTCCTTCTTCTTGTTCTGCCAGAACACTTCCCATTCAAAACTATCTACACCATATACCGTCATTTTAAATACGGTTTTCATACCAGCGTTTTTGCCATGTGCCACAAGCGTATCCAATTTTCTAAGATAGTTCTCTTCCACGCGACCTCCGGGAAAGGTACTTAGTCTTCCGAGTTCCAGCCGAATCACTTGTGAATTGGCACCGAGCCTAACCATCCGTGTATAATCATCCGAATTAAAGAAAACTTCTCCCTTATGGTCATTGGTATTTATTACAAATCCTCTGGACACTACATGGCGTCCTTGTGCATCCCTAAGGCCATGTTTAATTTGTGACTGCATGGTAAATGTAAATAACAACAGCAAATAGGTGAGGTAAGTAGTTTTCATGGGTTTTGGTTTAATGGTTGAATAAAAGTTTCAAGCAGTGTGTAGTTTCAATTATTGATATAATCTCAAAACGAGTTTAAGGCTAAAAAAATGGGGCAAGCACGATGCTTACCCCATTTTCAAACTAACTCAAACAACTTTCTTTAAGTCTTTACACGTTTTTATTACTTATTAACGGTAGCCGTTATTGGTTGGGTCTGATTCCAATAAAGCTGGGTTCTGTTCCAATTCCTGCAAGGGAATGGGCAACAATACGTGCCAAGGTCTAATATTCTGTGCTGGGCTCCAAAACCTGTATTCAATGTTTTCCATTACATCGAACAAAATTCCCCAACGGATTAAATCATATCTTCTATGAGCTTCAGCCGCCAGTTCCCACTTACGCTCGTCATAAATAGCTTCTCTGAACTCTTGTTGGCTCAAACCTACCAATTCCCACTCGGCTTGGGTAGCATAAGCTCGTTGGCGTATGGGCTCAATATATTGATATGCTCCTCCGGGTCCATTAGCTTCGTTTTCACATTCTGCAGCCATTAAGTATACGTCCGCCAATCGAAAAACCATACGATTATCTTCATGATTGAAACGTGGCGATGTTGCTAAATCTAAATTCCAGAATTTTGCCATATAGGGAAAATTAAGCTCGAACCCTAGGTAGTTATCCACTATATTTAGTGGTCTTCTCAAATCATTTAAAGGAAATGTCTCTGCAAAGTCTTTTGCGGCTACCTGTAAACCTGTACCATTGAAAGCCTCTCCTCTTGCGGATAATGCCTCCCTTAAAGCGCCTCTTTCGTCCGAATTGGCAGGTTCATCCCGTAAACGAGGGTTGAACATACTCGGTCTCCAGCTATTATTACCCGCAAAAGATCTTCCTGGGAAAGCGGGGTCAAATATACCTTCAATATCTCTTGCAAAATCCAATGACCAAATAATCTCCGCATTATATTCGTTAGCTGGATCAAATACCTCTTCATAGGTCGGCAACAATACGTGAGGAGATTCATTAATAATTTCTAAACACTTGGTGAGACCGGCTTGCCAGTTTTGCTGCTTCATATAAATTTTTGCCTCAATAATAGCAGCTGCCCATCTTGATGCACGACCTCTTTGGTCGTCAGGATACGTGGAGGGTAAGACTCCTTGCGCAAATTGTAAATCGGCTATTACTCCCTCTAGAATAGTTGCCTCATCAGTTCTACCTAAAACCCTTACTTCATCGAGGGTCAAAGCTTCGGTGTAATAGGGTGCATTACCCCAAAGATTGGTGATATGCCAATAACTTAAAGCGCGAAGAAACCTAGCTTCAGCAATAACCTCGGTACGCACTTCTTCAAGTATGGCTTCATTATCCGTAACTCTATCAATGATGAAATTAGCGTTAAAGATTACTCGGTAGAGGTCTTTCCAGGTATCGGACACACTCATTTTTTGAACGGATACATCGGCCAGAGCCTCGTCTAAAATATAATCACCAATAGGCTGTACAAAATTGGCAGGTCTGTTCGGTTCTATGATATCCGCACCATTGTCATAAAAATGGTCGAGGCCTACCTGACCGTAAATTGAATTGTTCTTTAATATGGCGTATGTGCCTTGTATGGCTTGCCTAGCATCATTATCAGATGCAAAAAATGTCTCCGGGGCAATAACTGCTCTAGGATCCTCTTCCAAAAACTTCTCACAACTTACGATTGTGAAAATGATGAAGACGAATAAATAAATGTTCTTTGTTTTCATATCTAATTCTTTTTTTTTAGAAAGTTACATTAAGACCAAGTGTAATAATCCGAGGATTAGGATAATTCGCATCTAAAAATCCAAGTGCTATATTGCCAAATTGGTTATTACCTTCGTTAAAATTATTGGCTTCAGGTTCGATCAAACGAGTTTTGGAGAACAATAATAAGTTGCTACCGTTTAAGTATATAGTTGCATTTTTCACTCCATCCAAGCCCATTTTATCGGTAGGGAAATTATAGGCCAAACGTACCGCTTTAAGACGAATGTGCGAACCATCTTCTACATACTCCGAATTAATAGGCGTATTGGTTACAGAATCACTTCCTGCCCTAGGAATATTTGAGGTAGGGTTATCCGGCGTCCAACGATCCCGTAAATCTCCAAATTTTACTGTTTCGGCACGATTAAAATAGTGATTTCGCATTCTTAAGTTAAATACCTCATTGCCTGTGGTACCTTGAAAGAAAAAGGAAAAATCAACATTCTTATATGAAAATGAGTTTTCGAAACCGAAAATTAAATCCGGGAAAGGACTTCCCAAAACCACATTGTCTTCTGTCGATATAATACCATCGCCATTCAAATCTTCGAATCTTGACCCACCGACAACTTGTGATGTTAAACCTGAGGCATCAATTTCCTCTTGACTTTTCCAAGTACCTAAATAATTTACTCCCGTGAAAACAGGAACCGATTCACCAACAATTAATCGCGTATTACCCGAACCTATAATAGGATCCACGACAAGATCAATAAAATCTTGGCCCCCAAGATCTAAAATTTCATTCTTATTTCTAGCCAAGGTTACGGTGCTATTCCAATTGAAGTTATCGTTGGATATATTGGTTGAATTAATCAACAATTCCCATCCTCTATTTTCAAGTGCGCCAACATTTTGCAATTGGCTTGTAAAACCGGTTTGTCTTGGTATGGTCACATCCAATAGTAGGTCGTTGGTCTCCTTTTGGTAGTAGTTGAATTCGGTAAATATCCTACCGCCAAATAGTGATGCTTCCAAAGCGATATCCAATGAAGTGGTGGTTTCCCATTGTAGATTAGGGTTGGAAGGCCTACCCAAGGTTAAACCTGGTACCTCGGCACCGTTAAGTGTCGTGTTCGCTTCGGTTAGAACACCCAATGTTCTATATGGTCCTATTGCTTGGTTACCAGATTTACCCCAACTAGCCCTTAATTTTAAATTACTGAATAAGCTCTGATTCTGCATGAACTCCTCTTCATTGATGTTCCAGGCCGCTGCCACAGAGGGATAAAAATTATACTTGTTACCTGGGGCAAAAACAGAACTACCATCTGTTCTTCCTACTAAGGTCAGCAGGTATTTGTCTTTGTAGTCATAGTTTATCCTTCCAAAAAAAGAGGCAATTTGAAATCCGTTATAATCACTAGTTACGACCGATCTTATTGGGTCTGAATTACCTAAGTTATTAAAGCCTGTGGCATCACTGGTGATACCTGCCGCTTCCGCCTCTGTAATCTCTGTTTCTACTTTTTGGAAAGAAGCACCTCCAAGAACGGTTAAGCTGTGATTTTCTCCCAATTGGGTATTGTACTGTATGGTGTTTTCATTGTTCCAACCCACACTAGCTACAGTTCTAACGCTTGCATTGCCGCCATCTGTTATACCTACGGCAAGGTTGCCCGGTAATTGGCTAGAATTGAATCTGTTTCGTTTAACATTATTGAATTCTGGACTGAACGTTGAACGAATGATCCAACCGGGTGCTGGTTTGTATTCTAAATACGCCGTGCCCAATAAGTTATTGGTAAAGGTTTCATTGGTATTCAATTCAAAATTTGCAAGCGGGTTGTTGAATGGAGAACCAACGACATCATTAAACCCATTAAAAGTGCCGTCCTCATTAAATGCCGGTTGTGTACGTAAAGTTCCGAACAAATTCCCGCCAAAGGAGGTAAGGCCATTATTATTTTTTAGTCTTGAATAATTGATACGGAAACCTGCTTTTAATTTATCACTTAGATTAATATCTAAATTGGATCTGAAAATAAATTTTTCGATACCCGTACTATTTACAATACCTTCTTGATTAAAGTAATTGATAGAGTTGTAATAGTTCACATTTTCTGATGATCCTGAAATGGATACGTCCGCATTATAAATTGGAGCGGGGCCCGTCGTTAAATCAACCCAATCATTATCAGGGTAGGTAGATGGATCATCTGGAAATGGTATCGCCACGCCTCTAAAAGTATTATGTTCATTAGTAAAAGCAATTTGTTCCTCGCGAGTTAATATATCTGGAAGTTCAGGCAACATTTGCATACTGGTGAATAAATTAACACTCACTTCAGGTTTACCGGTTCCTGTACCACGACCACTTTTGGTCGTAACCAAAACCACCCCATTTGCACCTCTAGAACCATATATGGCAATAGAAGAGGCATCCTTTAAAATTTCAAGGGACTGAATATCGCTGGGGTTGATATTGTTCAAGTTAAAATTGGTCCCAACTACAATCCCATCAATAACGAAAAGAGGTTCGTTACTACCGGTAATAGAGTTACCACCCCTTACACGTATAGTCGTCCCCGCACCGGGCGCACCACTTGCTTGGGTAACCTGAACCCCTGCGGCCCTACCTTGTAAAACTTGGTCAACCCTTGAAGCGGGTATCTGTGTGATTTCTTCGGAACTTACGGATGATACAGATCCTGTAAGGTCTTTTTTAGTTGAGGTACCATAACCAATTACTACAACTTCATCGAGTTTGTTGTCTGCCGCTAGAATTACGTTGATTGTACTTTGGTTTCCTACCCGAATTTCTTGACCGGCATACCCTATATAAGAGAACATGAGCGTATCATCGGTGTTCGCTTCAATAGTGAAATTACCATCAAAATCTGTGCTGACGCCAGTAGTGGTTCCTTTTACGACCACAGATGCTCCCGGCAATGGGCCATCTTCATCGGATACTGTGCCAGTCACCGTCTGTTGTGACCAGGCCGTTAAGCATCCAAGGGTAAATAGTAAAGTACATACCCTAGATTTTAGTTTGTTTGATTTTAGTTTAATTTTTTCCATAAGGTTGTTGTTTCATACAGTTGTAAATTCTTTTAAACGTTGTTAAATTATCGTTAAGGTTTTTTTAGGTCATCCTGTACTGTACTGTAGGGTATCTTATTTTGGAACAAAAATTCTTGTTATCGTCTGTATTCATTGGGATTGCTGCTTTATTAAGAATTAATTAAAAATTGCTATAAAAATTTTTCAGATAGTTATTTTTTTAGGAATTTACTGAGGAGATAGGCAATAGTGTTTCCGTGAATAGCGCTCTAGTTGAATAGAATTTTAGCCTATTTAGCACTGTTTTATTTGAAATCTTAATTGATAATTGAGATTTATAGTGCGCCGACACTTGCGTCCAAATAAATGTTGACTATTCATCAAATGCCTTGTGTGCCCGTCCAGAGGTTATTTTTTGAAAAGGTCTTAACGCTTACAAGGACTTATCAGAAGCAAATGATTATACCCGTGCCAGCGTATCTTAAGCTTAGATCTACGGTTTTTTGACTGGTTTTTTCATTTATCTGCCTCTGTAGGTTTCCTAGTCTCTTTGCTTAGACCGTTAACGCGAGCTTTCTGTTCAACAAAGTAAGGTTGAAAGGTGTAAGAGGAATTTTGGTCCCAAATAGCGTTCCCTTTAGGTAACAGCGATTTTAACCTATCAATTTCCTGATTGTATTGCTGTTGTCCTGCCAGATTGGTATGTTCATTAGGATCATTTTTATGATCATACAATTCCTCTTTACCGTCCTCATAACGTATGTATCTATAGCGTTCCGATTTTATAGTATGATTGTTCATTCCAAAAGTTGTAATAGCAAATGAGGGTTTCTCGTCATTTCCTAACATGGTAGGGACTAAACTTTTACCTTCGTTACGATCATAAGCAGGTAGATCGGCCAATTCCAAGAGCGTTGGATATACGGAAAGCAATTCAGCTGGACGGTCAATTTTTTTGCCCTTTGGTAGTTGAGGAGCGGCGAATATGAGTGGGACCTTTGTGGCTACATTCCAAAGTGCATGCTTGGCAAAAGTGCTTTTTTCGCCTAAACGATAACCATGGTCTGACCACAATACGATTATGGTATTATCTGCATATTCGCTCTTTTCTAAAGTATCTAAGAGACGCCCAATTTCATAATCTACAAAACTAATGCATGCAAGATACGCTTGAATGATTTTTGGCCATTCGCCACTTTCAATGGCCCAATCCGTTGAGGGCATCATTGGTAAGTCGTTTATCATTTTTGCTACGACAGGAACATCATCTAAATCGTCAGGTCTATATGGCATAGTTTTAATACTATCCAAAGGATAAAGGTCAAACCACTTTTGAGGTACATATAGCGGTACATGAACGCGTAAAAAACCAACGCCCATAAAAAAAGGTTTATCCTGTTTTCGGTTTAAACGTTCCATGGCCCAATTAACAGATTTATGGTCGGGCATTAGCGAATCGTTCTCTGGGAAAGCGCCCCAGTCGGTGCTTGTTTTACCATATTTTTTTCTGTCCGATGTTCCAAAACCATCCCAAACAAAGCGCTCTTTAGGTAGGGGACCAAACCCTTTAACACGTCCTCCAGAGTCATCGAACATATCTTCTGGGGAATGGATGTGGAATAATTTCCCGATTCCCATAGTATGGTAACCATGCTGTTTAAAGTATTCCGGCAGCATAATAATGTCCTTGGTTGCTGGATTTTCCGAACGTATTTTATCATCGGGTATCATGCCGTATATCCCTGTGGTAGATGGTCGTAAACCGGTCATCACAGATGCTCTTGACGGACCACATAATGGGGCTTGGCAATGTGCATCCGTAAAGGAGACTCCCATCGCAGCTAACCGATCTATGTTTGGTGTTCTTGCCGGTCCATCGAAACTTCCCAACATGGTGTTCAGGTCGTCTACGGCAATGAAAAGGATATTTGGGGGGCGTTTTGCAGATTTCTCTTTTTCCTGGCCATGTTCTTTGCAGCCCAAAGAAAGAATGGCAATACATCCTAACAAAAGAAGTGCTTTAAATTTCATAACTTTCCTCTTAACTCAAAATTATTTTACCCAAGAGGCCTCTATTTTTTGTCTTAGTGTCTCTACGATTTCGGGGTACTCTTCGGAAATATCGTTTTGTTCGTAAGGATCCTCATAGATGTTGAACAGTTGAGCCTTTTCGTTGGGTTTATTGGTTTCATCCGGCAGAATCAGTTTGAACGGATGGGTCATCGCCATTCTGTAAAACAGGCTTTCGTCTATGGTATTAAAATCGTGGGCATATATTTCTCCGAAAAGGGCATCCCTTTCTGTTCGTGCATTTTTATCCAAAATATTGATGCCGTCCAATTCCTCGGGTAACTCCATATCCAATAAACTCAATACGGTTGGCACCATATCCAAGCTACTGGTAAGGGAAAGGGTATCCATAACCGGTGTGATTTTTCCTTTCCACTTGTACATTATTGGTGTTCTAAGACCATAATCGTAAGGAGATCGCTTGGATATTTTGTTGTAGGTAGCATTCGTTTCGTTTTGTACCCAACCATTATCACAGACATAAACAAACAGGGTATTTTCTGTTTCGCCTTTATCCTCTATATAATCCATCAATTGGCCGCAAGTGATATCAAACCATTCGCACATGGCCCAGTATTTTGCAACATATTCGGTAGGTGCCTTAGGTAGGTATTTTTGTAAAAGACTATCTGGTGGATTATGGGGTGAATGCGGTAAAAATGGCGCGTACCACATGAAGAAGGGCTTCTCTTTTTCCATGGCCACGTCTATGTAGCTGTATAGGGTATCCATTCCCTCGCGACCGATTTCTAATCCATAATCGCCATGCCTACCGCCACGTTCCGGATCACCGTGGGTCATACCAGAGTCAAAACCTCCATTTTTGTAATTACCCAACCACCATTTACCGGTCTGGAACGATAGATATCCTTTTTCCTTTAATAATTTGGGAAGTGTTGTTTTTAGCTTGTCGAAATTGTCAATGACAGTAGCGTAATTTTTTGGCCTCCACGTTTTTCGCCAATCATTTTCCCCACCCTTATCTCTTACGTTATCTGGTAGCACCCTATCATTACCCAATACGCCATGTTTTCTTGGATATACCCCAGTTATTATAGAGGCTAGGGATGGAGCACATAAGGAGGTGGGGACATATCCTCTTGTAAAAGTTAAACTTTCGTTAGCTAGCTTATCTAGATTTGGGGTCTGAATATGTTCATGCCCCATAAAACCATAATCGGTCCATGCTTGATCGTCCGATAAGATAAAAACAATGTTCGGTGGTTTCTCTGTGTTCGGTTCCTCTGAGCGTTCGGGCCTTGTTTGCTTGCAGGAGAAACAGAAGAGTAGTGTAAATGCTATAAAGGTCGATTTGAAAAGTGTTTTCATTGTAGTGTGGTATATAATAAGCTTTTTTATAATCCTTTTAAAAAATGAAGGTCTAATAATGCATTATGGTTCTATATGATTGGTTTGAGATACAGGAGATGAGGTGTTTAAGCTAAATTTATTAGGATTTAAAACAAAGCAACCTATTCCTTAACAAGTATACCAGTGTTTTCAAAGATTAGCATCCTGTAGTGTACGGTGGAAAACTTGGGTTAAGCAAAGTTCTGTGCCAATTATAATAGATCGGATAACATATATTTTGCAGATTCCATACTTTATTTTTGGTACTATAAAATCTTATTTGCAACTCTTGTGCTTCTCCAAGATTAAACCATTTATGTCTTATCTTGTCCTAAATACATCACTATACTCCTTATGGTCTTATGAAAACAAAGCATTTACAGCATGTTTACAGTAGAATTGGTTTTGGCGCGTTGCCCAGTGATATTAAACTGTTTTCGAATTTCGATAGGAGAAAAGTAGTGGCCAGAATAATGGAACAGTCCGAAAAAATAGTGCCCCTTGAAATGGATTTATCCGATTTGGAAGCACTTACTTCTGAAAAAAACAGGGTTGCAATGGACAAAAAGAAGCGGATGGAGCTTCAAAAGATCAGTCGCAAGAAGATCGAAGCTTACAATCAGTTATGGATTGAAAGACTCGCAGAGACCGATCAACTTTTGAGAGAAAAAATGACGCTTTTTTGGGCCAATGTTTTCGTATGTAGGGACAATAATATTTTTCACGTACAACGGTATAATAACACCCTGAGAAGACACTCACTAGGAGATTTCAGAACTTTTGTAAAGGCAATAGCCAGGGAGGCAGCTATGAGTAAATATCTTAATAACCGACAGAATCTAAAGGAGAGACCAAACGAAAACTTTGCTCGTGAATTAATGGAACTTTTTACTCTAGGCGAAGGTAACTATACGGAAAAGGACATTAAGGAAGCGGCGCGCGCTTTTACGGGGTGGTCGTTTAAACCCAATGGCGACTTTTATCTGCGTCAAAAGAAACATGACTACGGTGTTAAGACATTTATGGGCAAAACGGGAAATTTTGAAGGAGAGGACATCATAGATATTATATTGGAGCAAAAACAATGTGCCCGCTTTATCTGCAGTAAAATTTATAGGTATTTCATTCATCCGGAAATAAATGAAACAAGGCTTAACGAACTAACGGACTTCTTTTATAAGGACTACGATGTGGCGTCGCTTATGAACTATATATTAATGACCGATTGGTTTTACGCAGAAGCAAATATTGGTGCTAAAATAAAATCTCCCATAGAGCTTTTAGTAGGCATCTTAAGAATAGTGCCATTGAATTTTGAGAAAAGGAAGCAACTATTATATCTGCAAAAAGTAATGGGTCAAATACTATTCAATCCACCCAATGTGGCTGGTTGGCTTCAAGACAAGAACTGGATAGATAGTAATACCTTGTTGTTCAGAATGAAACTTCCGTCCGTTCTTTTGAACAATGCCGTGATTCAAGTGAATCAAAAAGGAGAATTCGAAGATTCATTTGATGCCTATTATGCGAAAACAAAAAAGACGAATCGATACATAAAGATTACTAGGAACTGGGCTATTTTTAACCGTGAATTCTTGTTGCTATCCGATAAAGAATTACGTGAAATTTTAATTTTGAGTCCCATAGAAAAGGACACTAAAGCGTTTTTGGATTCTTTGGCGGTAGTGGGTAAAAAAGAGTACCTAGTGCAGCTAATGTCATTGCCAGAATATCAACTATGTTAAAATCAAGAGTATGAAAAGAAGAGATTTTATACAGCAAAGCAGTTTGGCCACTAGTCTTTTAATGGTGCCTAACTTTATTAAGGCTTTTGAGGGTTCTATTCTTAATGAACGTAGTTTTAAAAAATTGGTAATTGTTCAGCTTTCCGGTGGTAACGATGGTTTGAACACCATCGTGCCATACACGAATGATGTATATTATAAGAGCAGGCCTAAAATTGCTATTAAGGCATCTGAGGTCCGCCCAATAAACAATACTTTGGGGTTTCATCCAGGTCTTCTACCAATGCAGCGACTATATGATAAGGGTTATCTTTCCATTATTAACAATGTTGGCTACCCTAACCCCAGTCGTTCCCATTTTAGGGCAACGGATATTTGGCATACGGCCAGTGATAGTAATGATTATTTGACATCGGGATGGATTGGACGCTTCATAGAGCAAAACGGGAAAAAACCATTTTCTGCAATTGAAATAGACGATAGCCTCTCCCTAATGCTCAAAGGAAGGGAAATAAACGGAATAGCTACTAAAAATCCAAAGTTGCTCCATAACAATATGAATACACCCTACTTTAATAAAGTGCTAAAACAGCAGACGGATAGACATCTAAGTGAGCACAATTTGGGTTATTTGTACAAGACGATGATTGAAACAAAATCATCTGCCAAGTACATCTATGAAACTTCTAAAACTGCCAGAGCCAAAATAGAATATCCTCAAAATCCATTTGGGAAACAATTGAAAACCACGGCCGAGTTCATTAATTCTGGATTAGAGACAAAGGTTTATTATGTGTCCATGGGAGGTTTTGATACACATGCCAATCAAATTAACTCCCAAGCCAGATTACTGGATGTTTACAGCAAGGCTATGGAAGTCTTCGTAAAAGATATTGATGAACAAGGGAATCTAGAGGATACCTTGATATTAACTTTTTCGGAATTTGGAAGACGCGTAGAACAGAATGCCGCCAACGGAACGGATCATGGCGCGGCAAATAATGTATTTGTTATTGGGAAAAACCTGAAAAAACCCGGATTATATAACGAAGCTCCTAATTTGGACGATTTGGATACGAATAAGGATCTTAAATATTCTATTGATTTTCGCTCAGTTTACGCCACAATACTCTCAAAGTGGTTGAAGGTAGACACCAAAGAAATTTTAAATTATAAAGGCGAAATCTTAGATTTCATTTAGAGCCAAAGAGCCAAAGAGCCAAAGAGCCAAAGAGCCAAAGAGCCAAAGCTATGTTGATTTTTGAATAGGTCTTAGCTAAGTGAGGAAAATAAAAAACCTCTCAAAAGAGAGGTTTTCCTAAAGTAATTTTTAATCGATAAACAATTGTTTAAAATTGATTTTAGATTAGTCCAATTAAGGACATGAAGGTTCCTACCGCAACGACAGCCAAAAAGGCGTTCATCGCAATAATTAGAACGGATAGATAAGAATCTACCCCTGTTTTAAATGATAAATCTTTCATAACATTACCTACTTTAAAGTTATAATTTTCAAATTAGATATTGTTGGTGGTCTGATTTAATAAATGTTGTAAAATCTTACAATAATGTGGTAAAACCGTATATTTTTGTGGTTTGAACAAAACGAAATACGCTTTTTAACGACAAAACTTGGATTTCATCGAGCTGGGACTACTTAGCTTGTTTAGATTTGAATAAAAAAAGCACACTTGTCCAAAAGCATGCTTTTTAGTAATCTTTAGAATATTTTAGAGTAGTTCGCTTTTCTATATTACGCCCAAGAAATCCAATATCAATGCTATCGGAATGGCTACTAGAATACCAACTAAGCATGCAATCATTAATTTTAAAAAACCATTAAGGAGTCTAACTCCTGATGTAAGTTCCTGTTCCATAATCATATAGTGTTGTTTCGTCTAATATATGGATTATGAAATTAAGTTCTTCGAAAAAGCATTTTGAAATCGACCAAACGCCTAAAAGTCGCTATGAAGTAAAAAATAGCTACAATTCTTTATAATCACAATAAAGTTGAATGACTATTTTGATAAAGGTTCTGAAACTTCGTTTTTTTCAGGGAAATCTAAATCGGTTGCGATTCTGGGTTTTAGGGTGTCCCTGGATTTTTGCTTTTTAGTTTTTTTAATGGGTTCGTGTAGTATGGAATCTTTTCGTTGATCTCTAAGTGGTATGTCACTGCCCTTTTTTTGATTCTCGGCTGGAGACTTTTGACCAGATTTTGATGTCGTCTCCCCGCAAGAGAAAAGGAATAGTAGGGCAACCATTAGCATAAGGTTCTTGGGCAATTTCATAAGCGAGTATATTGTCTACTTTAATAAAGTACGTATACCATCCATTATTCGGACGCTCGCTCCTTTATTCTTTTCAATGTAAGTACTGTTTATTTGACCCAATTCAGCGCTTTTATCCTCGCTTGTAATAAGCATTTCAGCGATTGAACAAAACTCACGCTTATTGGAAACAGGTAGAACACCTCCCAGTTCTACCAGTTTTTCCGCTTCTAGAAAGCCGTTGTAATTAGGACCTATGATAACCGGTACACCAAACACGGCGGGTTCCAAGGTGTTATGTAGGCCAGTCACGAAGCCGCCGCCCACGTAGGCAATATCCGCATAACTATATATTTTGGTCAAAAGCCCTATAGTGTCTATAATAAGTACCTGGGTTGTTTTTAAATCTATATGCTCAATTTCGGAAAATAGCACTGTACTTTTGGTAATGGAAGCTTTTAAGTTTGATATATGATTCCTTTTGATATTATGTGGTGCAATGACAAACTTTGTTGTGGAGGGCGAGGTATTCATGAAATCCACTAGTACTTCTTCGTCTTCCGGCCATGTACTTCCTGCTGCAAAACAAGTATAATTTTTAGAAAAACTATTCATGAACCCTAGATTGTTATCGCGTTCCAGTATTTCGGAAACCCTGTCAAACCTCGTATCGCCGCTAATATCCGTGTTGGTTAACTTAATGGATTTCAGTAGTTCTTTGGATACACTATCCTGTACATAGAAATGGGAAAAATTACCTAAACTCTTTCGCATAAAACCTCCATGAGCTTTGAAAAAGATTTGTGATTTTCTGAAAAGCCCCGAAATAAGTACCGCGGGTATTTTTCTTTTGCCCAATTCAGCAAGGTAGTTGGGCCATATTTCATACTTAACAAAAACAGCAAGTTCAGGATGTACGGTGTCTAAAAACTGAACGACTTTCTTCTGGGTGTCCATTGGCAAATAGGTTACCACATCTGCCGCTTTTGTATTTTTCTTGATTTCATAACCGGAGGGGGAGAAGAAGGTCAACACTAATTTATGGTCGGGATATTCCAATCGTAACCGTTCTAGAATAGGTAATCCTTGTTCATACTCACCCAAAGATGCCGCATGTAGCCAAATAGTTTTGTCCGTCTCATTAATATGCTTTTTTAGTGTTGCAAAGGTTTGTTTCCTTCCTTTTACAAAAAGCGAGAGTTTTGTGTTAACCAGCGCTAGTAGTTTTAGCAGCTGCCAGGTGATGGAGACGACAATATTATAAATTGAAAGCAAACTCTTTTATTTGAAGCTAAATTACGTTTCTTTCCAGAAATTCATTGTCAGACGTTTCGTATTTTTGTGGTGCTTCACCTAATGTAGAAAAATGAAAAAAATTCAAATGGTAGACCTTGGTGGTCAATACCAGGAAATAAAAGAGCAGGTTAACGCCTCTATCGCCCAAATTTTGGAAACATCAAGCTTCATTAACGGGCCAGAGGTACACTCCTTCCAAAAAGATTTGGAAACTTATCTTGGCGTGAAACATGTTATCCCCTGCGCAAACGGAACGGATGCTTTGCAGATCGCTATGATGGGCCTAGGTCTGGCTCCGGGCGATGAGGTCATCACTGCGGATTTTACCTTTGCGGCTACCGTTGAGGTGATTGCCTTATTACAATTAACTCCGGTTTTGGTAGATGTAGATTTGGACACCTTCAATATTAGTATTGATGCCATAGAAAAGGCCATTACCCCAAAGACCAAGGCAATAGTACCAGTGCATTTGTTCGGACAATGTTCTGATATGGATGCCATTATGAGTTTAGCCAAAGAACATGATTTATTCGTAATTGAGGATAACGCACAGGCAATTGGCGCTAAATATCGTTCAAAAACAGGGGAAAAGGCTATGGCAGGTACTATAGGTCATGTTGGTGCAACATCATTCTTTCCCTCTAAAAATTTGGGTGCCTATGGTGATGGAGGTGCTATTTTTACGAATGATGACGATTTGGCACATACACTGCGGGGTATCGTAAATCACGGAATGTACGAGCGTTACCACCACGATGTGGTCGGAGTTAACTCTAGATTAGATTCTATACAAGCGGCGGTACTAAGGGCTAAGCTCCCAAAGTTGAATAGTTATTGCAACGCCAGACGAGCTGCTGCAAGGAAATATAATATGGCTTTTGCAGGTAGGACCAACATCATAGTACCTAAAACTGTTAATGGTTGTGATGGTATTTGTGATGTTTGTGATTGTCACGTTTTTCATCAGTATACCTTAAGAATTACGAATGGTAAGCGAGACGCTTTAGTGGCACATTTAAATGAGCACGGTATTCCATGCGGAGTGTATTACCCCATTCCCCTGCACAAACAAAAGGCTTACGTAGATGAGCGATATCAGGAGGAAGATTTCCCTCATACGAACCAATTGGTAAAGGAGGTTATTTCATTGCCTATGCATACGGAACTTGACGATGAGCAGTTAAACTATATTACGTCTAGGGTTATCGAATTTGTAAATGGCTAAGCCAGTTTAGTGTATATATTTGGCACACCTTAAAAATAGTACATGAAAATATTAGTTACAGGTGGACTCGGATTTATAGGTTCACATACGGTTGTAGAACTACAGAGCAAAGGTTTTGAAGTCGTTATTATAGATAATTGTTCTAATTCTAGTGAGTCCGTTTTAGACGGAATCACTAAAATCTCTGGGAAAACTCCCATATTCGAAAAACTGGACCTTAGGGAAAAGGAGAAAGTCAGTGATTTTTTTAAAAGACATCAAGATATTAAGGGTGTTATTCATTTTGCTGCTTCAAAGGCGGTAGGGGAAAGTGTAGAAAAACCACTATTGTACTATGAGAACAATATTGGCACCTTAGTTTACATCCTTCAAGAACTAAGTAAAAAGGAAAAAGCAAGCTTCATCTTTAGTTCTTCTTGCACGGTATATGGCCAAGCCGATAAGATGCCGATAACAGAAGATGCTCCCGTAAAGATTGCGGAATCTCCTTATGGTAATACAAAGCAAATGGGTGAGGAAATCATCGCGGATACTTGCAAGGTTACTCCCGGTATCAGTGCTATAGCTTTACGTTATTTTAATCCGATGGGGTCGCACCCTAGTGCCGAGATTGGAGAACTTCCTATAGGAGTTCCTCAAAATCTAGTGCCTTTCATTACCCAAACGGGAATTGGATTACGAAAAGAACTTTCCGTTTTTGGAGATGACTATCCGACTCCGGATGGTACATGTATCAGGGATTATATTTATGTGGTGGATTTGGCCAAGGCTCATGTAGTTGCCTTAGAAAGACTTTTAGCAGGTAAGAACGATGAGAATTATGAAGTTTTCAATGTGGGTACCGGAAAGGGCAGTTCGGTTTTGGAGGCTATTCAAAGTTTTGAAAAAGTCTCTGGCAAAAAATTAAATTATAAAATTGTTGATAGACGCCCCGGTGATATTACTAGTGCCTATGCGGACACTACAAAAGCCAATACCGTTTTAGGGTGGAAATCGGAATATACCTTGGACGACGCCATGAAATCGGCTTGGGTCTGGGAACAGAAGATACGAGATTGATATAGTTACGATCAAAATTCTGAATAAGGGAGAAATATGGTATATTTCTCCCTTATTTACTTTAATGCCAATTCGTATGAGAAATGCTATTCTATCCCTTTTACTGCTAATTGTAAATCTAGTGAGTGCTCAAGACACTTATCTACAATGTGGCAGTATTTACGATGTGTCCACTGGAAAAATGAATACGGAAAGAACAATTATAGTTTCCGGTTCTAAAATAAAGCGTATTGAAAATGGTTTTGTTTCAGGAACTGCTTCAGATAGGACTATTGACCTTAAAAATAGGATAGTTCTCCCCGGACTTATTGATATGCATGTGCATATAGAAGGTGAATATAACAAGGGAAGTTATATGAAAGAGTTTACCCAAAATGAGGCCGATATTGCTTTAGAGTCTACCGTATATGCGAAAAAAACACTCATGGCAGGCTTCACCACGGTCCGTGATCTTGGCGGTACAGGTGTAAATATCGCTCTAAAGAAAGCCATTAATAAAGGATTGGTAGACGGGCCTCGAATATTTACTTCAGGAATGGCTCTGGCAACAACAGGTGGACATGCAGACCCCACCAATGGTAGAAAGCGAGAATTGATGGGAGACCCTGGACCCAAGGAAGGGGTCGTGAACTCGATAGATGATGCAAAAAAAGCAGTGAGACAGCGTTATAAAAATGGTGCGGACGTTATAAAAATAACCGCTACAGGAGGAGTGTTGAGTGTAGCAAAGAGTGGTAATAACCCGCAATTTACTTTAGAGGAAATCCAAGCTATTACAAGTACGGCAAAAAATTATGGTTTTAGTGTTGCAGCACATGCGCATGGCGACGAGGGTATGAAACTGGCTATATTAGGTGGCGTAAATACCATAGAACATGGTTCTTTTATGAGCGAAGAAACTATGGCACTTATGGTCGAAAATAATTGTTATTTGATACCGACCATAAGTGCAGGAAAGCAGGTTGCAGAAAAGGCAAAAGAACCCGGATTTTTTCCGGAAGTTGTGGCGAGGAAAGCTTTAGAAATTGGTCCTATACACCAATCTACGATGGCAAAAGCTTATAAGAAAGGAGTGCCCATGGGTTTCGGAACTGATGCAGGCGTTTTTCCGCATGGCAAGAATGCCATTGAATTTGGTTATTTGTTAGAAGCCGGTATTCCTGTTAAAGAATCACTTAAGGCTGCGACCATTATAAACGCCCAGTTATTGGGGATGGAGAATGAACTGGGAAAAATTGAAGAGGGTTTTACAGCGGATATAATTGCTGTAGAAGAAAATCCGTTAAAAAAAGTTGGCACCCTCGAAAATGTAAGTTTTGTAATGAAGGAAGGCGTTGTGTATAAGCAATGATTTTTTAGATGAACATGAAGAAGGAAGTTTCTGAAAGTGTACATTTATTGAAAAAGGCTAATGAAAACCATCTTTACGGAAAATTGGTAGTGCAGCTTCAAAAAGATTTTGAACGGATAAATGTGCCAATAAAAATCCCTGATGGAATTAACGCAGAAGAACTAGAAACTACTCTTAATGAAAAAATCTATTTTTTGCTTATGGAGCGCTTTCCGGACTATCTCAATTTACTATACGCCATAGATATTCCGGAATCAGTCTTTGAAAAGATTGAAGTTATGGATGCGGTAGATGTTTCAAAACAAATTACATTTTTTATCTTGGAGCGAGAACTTCAAAAAGTAGAATTAAGGGAAAAATACAACTCCTGATTTTAAAAATATACCCTTACAAAGGGGAGCAGTGCATTGGCGTAAATGCTCCTTTCGTCGTCATATAGAATATCATAACGCAGGCCTACGGTAATATTATTGGTGCGGTAACCAATACCTAGAAATAGTGCAGGCGACCAATAATTATCTTTGATATCATCTGGAAATCCTTGTAATGTTCTGTTTATCCGTAGTTGTTCTAACTCGGCTGATAGTTGTATTTGCGGAATTGGATTGTAAAGCGACAAAATACTACCCCCATAGGCCAATAACTTATCTTCATTGAATTTGGCGTAGTTAAAATTTAGACTTATCCCAGTAGCAAATTGATTGTTGAAATTGTAAATAGCACTAGGTGAAACAGAGGCATTAAAGCCTCCGTTGGTAAATCCTAAACCAAGGCCCCCTCCAAAATTCACACGTCTCCAGAAATCACTTTTTTGACTCCCTAATTGTCCAAAAGAGAGCTGTACTAAAAGACAGACCGCCATGAATAAAAGTGTATTTTTTAGGCTCATTTTTATCGATTTTCGTTAGAAATTTCATTTTTCTCAATAATAGTGCGCAACTTTACTATAGATATCGTAAATGTTGTATTTTTGATTAAGTTTATTCTAAAGATACAGAAAGTAATTCATGGATAAATATTCCTTTTTAAATACTGCGCATACTTCTTTTTTTTCAGAACTTTATGACAAGTATTTGCAAAACCCCGACAGTGTAGAACCGAGTTGGAGAGCATTTTTTCAAGGCTTTGATTTTGGAATGGAAAGCTCTTTAGAAGAGTTGGACATTTCCGGTGATGACCGAGTAACCTCGGTTATTAACGGTCGTGAGGTTGAAATGCCAGAATCTCTGCAAAAAGAATTTCAGGTAATTCGATTAATCGACGGTTATCGTAGCCGGGGGCATTTGTTCACAAGAACTAATCCTGTTAGGGAAAGAAGACAATATGTTCCCTCTTTGGAAATTGAGAACTTTGGTCTAACAAAGGCCGATTTAGGTACTGTTTTTAATGCCGGAGATATTATTGGCATAGGCCCAAGTACCTTAGAGGCTATTATAAGTCACTTGACCAGAATTTACTGCGACGCCATCGGTGTAGAATACATGTACATACGCAAGCCGGAAAGAGTTAAATGGATTCAAGATTGGATAAACGTAAACGACAATCACCCGGATTTTAATGCAGACCGAAAGAAGCATATTCTCAAAAAATTGAATCAGGCAGTTTCCTTTGAAGGATTTTTGCATACCAAATATGTTGGTCAGAAACGCTTTTCACTAGAAGGGAACGAATCGCTAATCCCTGGTTTGGATGCCATTGTAGAGAGGGCTGCCGAGATGGGAGTAGAGCAATTTGTCATGGGTATGGCACATAGGGGACGGTTAAACGTACTCACCAATATTTTCGGAAAGTCCGCCAAGGATATTTTCAGTGAATTCGACGGAAAGGATTACGAGCAGGAGATTTTTGATGGTGATGTAAAGTATCATTTGGGTTGGACATCGGATAGAATGTCCGATAATGGGAATAAAATAAAGATGAATATTGCTCCGAACCCATCGCATTTGGAAACCGTTGGGGCAGTTGTCGAAGGTATTGCCAGAGCTAAACAAGATGCTAATTTTGCAGATAACTTTTCTAAAGTCTTACCTATAGTAGTTCACGGAGATGCTGCAATTGCGGGTCAGGGACTGGTTTATGAAGTGGTGCAGATGGCAAATTTGGACGGTTATAAAACAGGAGGTACTATTCATATTGTCGTAAACAATCAAATTGGTTTTACCACCAATTATTTAGACGCTAGATCTTCTACCTATTGTACAGATGTGGCCAAAGTTACGTTGAGCCCTGTATTGCACGTTAATGCGGATGATGCGGAGGCGGTAGTACATGCCTCGCTATTCGCCTTGGAATACAGAATGCGTTTTGAGCGTGATGTTTTTATCGATTTATTGGGTTATAGAAAGTATGGACATAATGAAGGTGATGAACCTCGCTTTACGCAACCAAAATTATACAAGGCCATCGCTAAGCACAAAAACCCCAGAGACATTTATGCCGAAAAATTGATAAGTGAAGGTGTTATCGATGATGGTTATGTTTCTGAATTGGAAAAGCAATATAAAGAAGCTTTAGAGGAGAAGCTGGAAGATTCTAGAAAAGAGGACAAGACGGTGATTACCCCTTTTATGGCAGATGAGTGGAAAGGTTTTTCCAATGTTAGGGAATGGGAGATGATGGATGCTGTTGATACCAAATTCGATAAAAAGAAGCTTACCGCTATTGCTAAGACCATAACCGAGCTACCGGAAGGAAAGAAATTTTTGAGAAAGGTCGAGAAGTTAGTTAGAGATAGGAAGAAAATGTTCTTCGAGACCGATAAACTAGATTGGGCCATGGGAGAATTATTGGCCTATGGTACATTGCTTGAGGAAGGTTTCGGAGTTAGGATGTCCGGACAGGATGTGGAAAGAGGTACTTTTTCACATCGTCATGCGGTCATGAAAGTAGAGGAGAGTGAGGAAGAAGTATTGCTGCTCAATCATCTGTCCGATAAACAGGGTAGATTTCAGATATACAATTCGCTTTTGTCAGAGTACGGCGTGGTAGGGTTTGATTATGGATATGCTATGGCCAATCCGAATACCTTGACCATATGGGAGGCTCAGTTTGGGGATTTCAGTAACGGAGCCCAAATTATGATAGACCAATACATATCTGCTGCAGAAGATAAATGGAAATTACAGAATGGCCTGGTTATGCTCCTGCCACATGGTTACGAAGGTCAGGGAGCCGAGCATTCTTCGGCTAGGATGGAACGTTACTTGCAGTTGTGTGCAAAAGACAACATGTATATTGCAGACGTTACCACTCCGGCACAGATGTTTCATATTTTACGTCGCCAAATGAAGGCCAATTTCAGAAAACCTTTAATCATATTTACACCAAAAAGTCTATTAAGGCATCCTAAGGCGGTGTCTTCCGCAGACGACTTGGCTAACGGAGCTTTTAAAGAAGTAATAGATGATGAAGGCGCGGATAAGAAAAAGGTTAAAAGCTTGGTCTTTTGTACTGGAAAATTTTATTATGATTTGCTTGCTGCTAGGGAAGAGCTGAATAGGAATGATGTAGCCTTGGTACGGGTAGAGCAGTTATTTCCTTTACCGGAACAAAAAATGAAGGAAATTACCGCAAAATACAAAAATGCGAATGACGTGGTCTGGGCACAGGAAGAACCTAGGAATATGGGGGCATGGAGCCATATTATGATGCACTATGCCGAGGCTGGTAGTTTCAGGGTGGCATCAAGACGTTTTTATGCAGCGCCTGCCGCAGGAAGTTCGGTGCGCAGCAAGGCACGGCATCAGCAAGTGATAGATTATGTCTTTGATAAGACCAAGGACAACATGACAAAACCAAAAAAGAAGTAGAATAAATCAAATTATAGGAAGAATGATTCTAGAAATGAAAGTTCCCTCTCCAGGAGAGTCCATAACGGAAGTTGAAATCGCGGAATGGTTGGTAGAAGATGGTGATTATGTAGAAAAAGACCAGGCGATAGCAGAAGTAGACTCGGATAAGGCTACCTTGGAATTACCAGCGGAAGCAAGCGGAACGATAACCTTAAAGGCTGAAGTAGGTGATGCGGTTGAAGTGGGAGCGGTGGTGTGTTTGATAGATACAAGTGCAGCAAAAGCAGATGATAAGAGCAGCAAGGCCGAAGCTCCAAAGGAAGAGGTTAAAGAAGAGAAGCCGGCCCCGAAAGCGGCACCTGCCGCAAAAGAGTCCTATGCTACGGGAAGTGCTTCGCCTGCTGCGAAGAAAATAATGGAGGAAAAAGGTGTGGACTCCAAAACCGTTAAGGGTACCGGGAGAGATGGCAGAATTACCAAAGAAGATGCGGTTAATGCCGTTCCGTCAATGGGTTCTCCGGTTTCTGGGGGAAATCGTGGTGAAACGCGGTCCAAACTCTCTATGCTTCGCAGAAAGGTAGCAGAGCGTTTGGTTGCGGCTAAGAACGAAACGGCAATGTTGACGACTTTCAATGAAGTAGATATGTCTCCAATCTTTGCTTTGCGAAAAGAATATAAAGAAGCTTTTAAAGAGAAACACGGGGTTGGATTAGGCTTTATGTCATTCTTTACAAAGGCGGTTGTCAGAGCATTGGAAATGTATCCTGCTGTGAATTCAATGATAGACGGTAAAGAAATGATTTCTTATGATTTTTGTGATATCAGTATAGCGGTTTCAGGTCCAAAAGGGCTTATGGTTCCCGTAATACGAAATGCCGAGAATTTATCCTTTAGAGGAGTGGAATCAGAAGTGAAACGACTGGCTATTCGTGCAAGAGAAGGAGAAATTACCGTAGATGAGATGACCGGTGGTACGTTTACCATAACTAATGGAGGTGTGTTTGGTTCCATGTTGTCCACTCCAATAATCAACCCGCCTCAAAGTGCCATTCTTGGAATGCATAACATTGTGGAAAGACCAATAGCTAAAGATGGTTTAATAGCAATAGCCCCTATCATGTATGTAGCTTTATCCTATGACCATAGAATTATTGATGGTAAGGAATCTGTGGGCTTTCTAGTTGCTGTTAAAGAGGCCTTGGAAAATCCAGAAGAATTATTGATGGACGGTAATGTGAAGAAAGCTTTGGAGATGTAAAAAACATTCTTTATCATAAATTATAAAAGCCTTTTCCGAATATGGGAAAAGGCTTTTATATTATGCTAAGGGCAAAACGAACTATTTTATCTTCTTGAGATATACATTTTTTTGATGGTAATCGATTACGGCTTTTCCCTTTTTTAATACATCGGCACCTATTATACCGTCTACAGGAGCAGCATTTTGAGAGGTTAGGGCTTCATTGACATGGTTCAAATCAAAAAGTACAATCTTTAGCTTTTTCATCCTCCATTTACCAATTTGTATGTTGTTTTTTTTTGATAGCAGTGTTTTCATATTGGAAGCTCCTGCGCCTGCTGCCTTAATATCCGAGGATTTTGATTTCAGGTTAAAATACTCGATTTTATCAAAGCCTACGCAGGTGTTAGATGCTCCTGTATCTAAAATAAACCGGCCTTTTATACCGTTTATTTTGGCCGTTACCTCAATATGATTGGTGCCGGTGAGCTTTAAATTGGTTCTAATAAAATTCTTTTTCTTCAGGAATTTATATAATCTTGACATACGTCTTTCGATTTGCTTTTTAAAACAATGGTCCAGAATCTCTCAAATTCTTGACCGGACTTATAATTTAATCTGTAAAGATAAACCTATTTTTGCGGTATGATACTTACGGATACACATACGCATTTATATAGTGAGGCTTTTGATGATGATAGAGAAACCGTTATTGAAAACGCCATTTCCCAAGGTGTAGAGCGTTTTTTTATTCCTGCAATCGATTCTACCTACACCCAACGCATGATGGATTTAAAACGAACTTATCCAGAAAATATGTTTCTTATGATGGGTTTGCACCCTACCCATGTTAAGGAGAACTATAAGGAAGAGCTGGCGCATGTGGAAGAAATGATCACGGCACACGATTTTTGCGCCGTGGGGGAGATTGGAATAGATTTATATTGGGATAAGACATTTTTAAGGCAACAGCAAGATGCGTTCCGATATCAGATAAAATTGGCCAAGAAGCACAAACTGCCCATAGTTATTCACTGTAGGGAAGCTTTCGATGAAATTTTTGAGATTCTTGAAGAAGAGAAAGGAGAGAATCTTTATGGCATATTCCACTGTTTTACAGGTACATTGGAACAAGCCCAAAAAGCAATATCCTATAACTTTAAATTGGGTATAGGAGGTGTTGTCACCTTTAAAAATGGAAAAATTGATACATTCTTAGAAAAAATAGACTTAAGTCATATCATTTTAGAAACAGACGCCCCTTATTTGGCTCCTAAGCCTTACAGGGGTAAACGTAATGAAAGCGCCTATTTGCTACATGTACTGGAGAAGGTGGCGTTAATCTATAAAAAGGAGGAGGCAGAGATTGCTGAGATTACAACGAATAACTCAAAACTGGTCTTCGGGGTCTAACGTACTAAATTAGAGAATTATGGCCGCTAATGATAAAAACATCCTTTTGATTTATACCGGGGGAACCATAGGTATGGTCAAAGACTATAAGTCGGGAGCACTTAAGGCGTTTAACTTTGATAAGTTGCTGAACAACATACCTGAATTGAATCAATTGGACTGCAGTATAGATACGGTTTCTTTTGAAGCCCCTATTGATTCCTCTGATATGCAAATTTCAGATTGGATAAGAATTGTAGAAATCATTGAGGCTCACTACGATTCGCATCACGGCTTTGTTGTTTTGCACGGTAGTGACACTATGAGTTACACCGCTTCTGCCTTGAGCTTTTTGCTGGAAAACCTCTCGAAGCCGGTGATTTTGACGGGGTCACAATTACCGATAGGTGATTTGAGAACGGATGCCAAGGAAAATTTAATTACTTCTATTCAGATTGCGGCATTACAAGAAAGAGGCCGTCCGGTAATTAGAGAAGTGGGTCTGTATTTTGAGTACAAACTTTACCGAGGGAACAGAACAACCAAAATAAATGCCGAACATTTTCAGGCATTTGCTTCATTAAATTATCCGCATTTAGTTGAGTCCGGGGTGCATTTGAATGTTTTTAGGGAATATCTATTACCCCTTAAGAAGAACAATAAGATAAAGTTCCACAAGCAGATGGACGAAAATGTTGCTGTTCTAAAGATTTTTCCCGGTATCAATTTTCGTGTTTTGGATAGTATTCTTAGAACAGAGGGATTGCGTGTTCTTGTTATTGAAACGTATGGATCGGGAAATGCCCCTACCGAGGATTGGTTCATTGAGCGCTTAAGAGCGGCCATAAAAAATGGCCTTCATATAATCAACGTTACCCAGTGCTCTGGAGGTAGTGTGTTAATGGGGCAATACGAGACAAGTACACAGCTAAAAAAATTGCAAGTTGTTAGTGGTAAGGATATTACAACGGAGGCAGCTGTAACGAAGGCGATGTACATGCTGGGAAGTGATGTGTCCAACGCCCTGTTTAAAACGGTGTTCGAGACTGCTCTACGTGGCGAAATGCACTAAAATTAACCTGTTTAATTTCTTAAACCAATATTTTTTTTGTTATTTGCCCAACCTTAAAAAAGACTAATTTTAGAGAGGTGGCCGAGTGGTCGAAGGCGCACGCCTGGAAAGTGTGTATACCCCAAAAGGGTATCGAGGGTTCGAATCCCTTCCTCTCTGCAATTAAATTTTACTTTTTTTATATTGTTTTTTTTTTATCTTTAACCCTATTAACTAACTAATTTAAGTTTGAAAAAAATGAAAAAATTATTCCCAAGCCTAGCAGTTGCTGGGGCATTTGTAGCAGGTACAAATATGGTAAGTGCAAAGGTGGCAACTGCAGCAATGCTAGTTCAAGATGCAGCTCCTGAGGCAGAAAAAGGATTTACGCAAGTTTTAAAGGAAATGTTCATTACAGGGGGTGCCGGTTTTATGGGTATCGTTCTTTTATGTTTGATTCTCGGCTTAGCGGTAGCTATAGAAAGAATCATATATCTTAATATGGCGAGTACGAACAGTTCTAAATTAAAGCAGCAAGTAGAAGATGCTTTAGCTTCTGGTGGTGTTGAGGCTGCTAAAGAAGTTTGTAGAAATACAAAAGGACCTGTTGCTTCTATATATTACCAAGGTTTAGATCGTGCAGGTGAGAGTATTGAGTCTGCAGAGAAAGCGGTTGTAGCCTATGGTGGCGTTCAAATGGGGCAGCTAGAGAAAAACGTTTCTTGGTTATCCTTGTTTATCGCAATTGCACCGATGCTTGGTTTCATGGGTACCGTAATTGGTATGATTCAAGCCTTCCAGAAGATTGCAGCTGTTGGTAACTTAAGTGCATCTCTTATTGCAGGTGATATTCAAGTGGCATTATTAACAACGGTATTCGGTTTGATTACGGCTATTATCCTTCAAATTTTCTATAACTATATCATCGCTAAGATTGATAGCATCGTTAATGATATGGAAGATTCTTCGATTACTTTAATCGATATGTTGGTTGATCACAAAAAATAAGTAGCACCTTTAATACCTAAAAATTATGCAAAAAATTATAAAAATAGCATTGATTGTTATAGGTGTGGTAAGCGCATTGCTTTGGTACTTATTGCCTAGTTCAGATATGCCTGTAGCGGAAGCTGCTCAAAGTGGCGCAATGAACGCAATGTTCATCATTACGTACATACTACTAGGAATTGCAGTGGTAGTAAGTTTGGTTTTCACACTTAAAAATTTATTCTCTAATCCACAAGGTCTTAAAAAGACCCTATTCGTAATTGGAGGCTTTTTATTAGTGGTCGGTATATCATATGTGTTGGCTAGCGGAACGGATGTTGATCCGGAATTTTTAGCTATGTCAGATGAAAGTACAGTGAAAAAGATTGGGATGGGATTGAATGTTTTCTTTCTCTTGACCATTATCGCTGTAGCTTCTCTTATTATACCAGCTATTAAAAATATGTTCAGTAAATAAAAAACAAAAATTATGGCTAGAAGAGCAGGAGCACCAGAAGTTAGCGCTGGTTCCATGGCGGATATAGCTTTCCTATTACTTATCTTTTTCTTGGTAACGACTACTATTGAAACTGATGCAGGATTGGATCGTATGTTGCCTCCAATAGAACCGCCCGATACAGATGTTGTTATTAAACAAAAGAATATCTTTCAGGTAAACATCAACAAGAACGGGCAGCTGTTGGCTGATGATGAGTTGATAGAGCTTAAAGACCTTCGTGAAAAGGCTAAAGCTTTTTTGGATAACGGAGGAGCACCTTCAGGTAGTCCAGAGTATTGCAACTATTGCAAGGGAAAGAGAGATGCATCGTCATCCGATAATCCTTCAAAGGCAATTATTTCTCTTAAGAACGATCGTGAAACTAAATATAGTACTTACATAACTGTTCAAAACGAGCTCGTAGGTGCTTATAATGATTTACGTAATAGAGAAGCACAACGTCTATTCAAAAAGGATTTTACGGATATGGAAGCCGAGTATTTGAATCCTGAAACTTCTGATGATGTCAAAGAAGAATTAAAGGAGAAAGTAAAACGTATTCAGGATTTATTTCCACAAAAGCTTTCTGAGGCGGAAACCTCCTCATCTAATTAACGAACGATAAATAAAACACTATGTCAAAATTTGCAAAGAAAAAAGATGGAGACGTGCCTGCGGTATCAACGGCATCACTTCCAGACATTGTATTTATGCTTTTATTTTTCTTTATGACGGTAACGGTTATGAAGGATAGTTCGCTAAAAGTTGAGAACGTTCTCCCTAACGCGAGTGAAATAAAGAAGCTTGAAAAGAAAGATCGGGTAATTTATATTTATGTTGGTAAGCCAACAAAAGAATATGAGAGGGTCTTTGGAACAGAGCCTAAAATACAATTGAACGATAAGTTTGCGAACCCTTCTGAGGTCGGTGACTATATCTTGATGGAGAGAGCTAAAAAGGCTCAAGAACTTCAAAACGTTTTGACTACTTCTTTAAAAGTAGATAAGAACGCAAATATGGGTCTTATATCGGATATAAAGCAGGAACTACGAAAGGTTAATGCACTTAAAGTAAATTACACTACGTACGAAGGCGACGCTTTTAGAAACCTTCAGTAGATTATTTAATCATTTCAAACTTATATAAACGCTCCAATATTCTTGGAGCGTTTTTTAGTTTGTTATATTTAAGCACGCCGTACTACCCTTCGAAGCACTATAAGGTTAAGAGGTTTTCTAGTTGGTTATAGATATCGTAAATTAAATAAGATGAAAGGTTTTCTATGTTTTGTATGCCTAAGTTTAGTGTTACAGGCTACGGGCCAATCTCCAATTAAGGATAATTCTTCAACAGCTGACTATCTTGAAGATCAGTTCTATTTTGGGATAACATATAATTTTGTTCGTAATAGGGCAGAGGATTTTAAACAGCGTAATCTATCTTATGGTCTCAATACTGGTTTTATAAGGGATATACCGCTTAATCAAACAGGAACAAAGGCTTTGGGTCTCGGAGCCGGTGTTGCGATAAACAACTACTATTCTAATCTTGGTGTTAGGGAAAACGGTTCTGGACTTGACTATGTTTTTGATACGGATATAGCTGGTTTCAGGCGGAGTAAATTGGAAACGCATCTCATTGAGATTCCATTGGAATTTCGATGGCGTACTTCTACCGCTACCGAATATAAATTTTGGCGTATCTACACAGGTATCAAGGCTGCCTATGTGATAGGAGCCAGGTCGAAGTTGGTTACTGAGGATTTTACAGATGGTTTCTTTAATTCTGACATTAGAAGACTTCAGTACGGATTAACCTTAAATGTTGGGTACAATACCTTCAATATACATGTGTATTATTCCTTGACCGATTTGTTTGAAGAGAACGCCGTTGTTAATGGGGAATCTATAGGTTTTAGGCCTTTGAGAATCGGTTTTGTATTCTACATTTTATAACCAGAACTTAACGGTCAAAAGTTGTGATAGCAGACCAATCATCAGCCCTACCAGTAGTTCTGGTTTCGTATGGGCCTTTAAGTATAACCTTGATGATGCCACAACACCTACTGCCAGAGTGAATAAGCTTATGGCTATAATCACGTTTATTTCAAAGTGGATGCTAAGGGCAATTAAATACATGAGTAGACTTCCTAGTCCCATAAGATGTAAACTCACCTTAAATTTCAAGAACAGTAGCATAAGACTTGCTGCCGCGGCTCCTATTAAGCCAACAAAGAAGAAGTACAGCTCAATGGTATAATTGTTAGGAATAACCTTATAAAGAATAAGCGCCAGTAATAGTATATGAATGAGCACTGGATATTTGCGCTCTGCAATACTTGGCATAAAAACCGAATGTACCAGATGTAAATTTCTTAGAATCATGTAAGTGACAATAGGAATAATAACGGTCAATATAAATATGGGTAATATATTACCACTTTGAACTTCTAACGGACTATATTTTGGGGTGATTATGAAGTATATGAGTGTGCCTCCTATTGGTACTAATAGCGGATGGAATATGTAGGAAATGGCACTCGAGAAGAATTTCATTAAATCTGTTTTCGCAATCTGGCTACAGGTATTCCAAGTTGTTCTCTATACTTGGCAACGGTGCGCCTTGCAATAGGGTATCCTTTTTCCTTTAGAATTGCGGCAAGCTTGTCATCGGTTAAGGGTTTCTTTTTCGTTTCCTCGTTAATGACCGTCTCTAGAATTTTCTTTATTTCTCTAGTAGACACGTCTTCTCCTTGTTCATTTTTCATGGACTCCGAGAAGTATTGTTTTATCAGTTTGGTGCCGTAGGGAGTGTCTACATACTTGCTATTCGCCACTCGTGATACCGTAGAAACATCCATTTGTATTTCATCAGCTATATCCTTCAATATCATGGGGCGTAGGTTACGCTCATCTCCAGTCAAAAAATATTTCTTTTGATACTGCATTATGGCGTTCATCGTTATAAATAACGTCTGTTGCCGCTGTCTAATGGCGTCAATGAACCACTTTGCCGCATCTAACTTTTGTTTTATGAAAAGTACCGTATCTTTTTGGGACTTGGATTTTTCTTTAGACTCTTTATAACCCTTCAGCATATTGCTATATTCCCTTGAAACATGAAGTTCGGGAGCGTTTCTACCATTGAGCGTTAGTTCTAGTTCACCATCCACAATTCTGATGGAGAAATCCGGTACTACGTGCTCTATTATACGCGTATTTCCCGAATAGGACCCACCGGGTTTCGGGTTTAATTTCTCTATTTCTGAAATAGCACCTTTTAACTCTTCCTCTGTTACATTATGCTTCTGTATGAGTTTCTTGTAATGTTTTTTAGTGAACTGCTCAAAGGACTTTTTTAATATAGCTACGGCCAAGTCTATACTTGGGGTACCTTCTTTTCTTTCCAATTGAATAATCAGACATTCTTCCAAGGACCTGGCAGCCACCCCAGGAGGGTCTAATTGCTGTACCATATGTAATACACGTTCTATGGTTTTCTCTTCGGTATATATGTTTTGGGTAAAAGCCAAGTCGTCCAAAATATCGGATAATGGCCTTCTTATATAGCCACTCTCGTCAACGCTTCCCACCAGAAATTCGGCAATTGCCCACTCTTCGTCATTCAGGTATACTGTATTCAGCTGATTGAGTAAGTATTGATTAAAAGATGTTCCAGAGGCATAGGGAACACTTTTTTCGTCATCGTCCGCACTATAATTATTGGCTTGGGTCCTATACTCCGGTATTTCGTCATCACTTAGATAATCGTCAATATTGATATCCTCCGCTTCTATCCTCTCGCTGTCGGTTTCCGCTTCATACTGGTCATCGAATTCATCGTTCAAGGATTCAATTTCCTCTTTACCACTTTCCAATGCCGGGTTCTCTTCCAGTTCCTGCTTTAATCGCTGCTCAAAAGCCTGTGTAGGCAATTGTATCAACTTCATCAACTGTATCTGTTGAGGAGATAGCTTTTGAGATAATTTAAACTGCAGGTATTGTTTTAACATTGGTCTTTTCTAGTCCTTATAAAAATAATCAATTGCGTTTAAAACTCAGCATTTTGAGGGGTCCTTGGGAAAGGAATAACGTCTCTTATATTACCCATGCCAGTAGCGAACAGTACCAGTCTTTCAAAGCCCAATCCAAAACCACTATGCACTGCGGTACCGAATTTCCTCAAATCCAGATACCACCAAAGTTCTTCTTCGGGAATATCCAATGCGGCCATTTTCTCCTTGAGCACATCTAAACGTTCTTCTCTTTGCGAGCCACCTACGATTTCACCGATTCCGGGAAACAAAATATCCATAGCTCTAACCGTTTTTCCATCTTCATTTAAACGCATATAGAATGCCTTTATTTTAGCTGGATAGTCAAAAAGGATAACGGGGCATTTAAAGTGTTTCTCTACAAGGTAACGTTCATGTTCACTTTGCAAATCGGCTCCCCACTCATTTATAGGATATTTAAATTTCTTCTTCTTGTTGGGTTTACTATTGCGAAGAATATCTATTGCTTCAGTATAGGTGACCCTCTTGAAATTGTTCTCCGAGATAAACTTTAATTTCTCTATCAGCGCCATTTCGCTGCGCTCTGCCTGAGGTTTGGTTTTTTCTTCATCCAAAAGACGTTTTTCCAAAAATTGTAGGTCTTCTTGACAATGTTCCAGAACATAGTCGATGACACTTTTTATAAAGTCCTCCGCCAGACCCATGTTGTCATCTAAATCGTAAAAAGCCATCTCTGGTTCTATCATCCAAAATTCCGCTAGGTGTCTGGATGTATTGGAATTTTCAGCTCGGAACGTAGGTCCAAAGGTATATACTTTCCCTAGGGCCATGGCATAGGCTTCCGCTTCTAGTTGCCCCGAAACCGTGAGGTTAGTTTCTTTACCAAAGAAATCCTCTTTATGGTCAACCTCCCCGCTCTCCGTTAAAGGCGGGTTTTTTTCATCTAGTGTGGTTACTCTAAACATTTCACCGGCACCTTCAGCATCCGACCCTGTAATTATAGGTGCATGAAAATAGTAAAAACCATTATCCCTGAAATATTGATGTACTGCAAAAGCCAAAGCGGAACGAACACGCATTACGGCCGAAAAGGTATTGGTCCTGACCCTTAAATGTGCTTTTTCCCGTAAAAATTCCAAGGAGTGTTTTTTAGGTTGGATGGGGTAGGCCTCTGGGTCCGCATTCCCGTGTACAACTATATCCTTTACTTGAATCTCCACACTTTGCCCACGACCCTGACTTTCAACCAATGTTCCTGAAATACGTAAAGCAGAACCGGTATTTATCTGTTTTAGAACGGTTTCATCGATTTTTTCGAAATCTACTACACATTGGATATTGTTTAACGTGGAGCCGTCGTTCAATGCGATAAAACGATTGCTTCTAAATGTTCTGACCCATCCGTTTATGGTAACCTCTTGTAGTAAATCTTTTCCTGAAAGTAGTTCTTTTATGCTTGCTGAGCGCATTTTAAATGGATTGAAAATTAAAAATCAAAGATAGGTCTTTGCTAAAAAAAATGAAGGAATACTTAGGCTAAAAAGGAATTTTTAAGCTAAAAAGGAAATCAATCCGTCTCTTCTCCCTTTGGTAGAATATCTATTTGCGGTTTTTTAAGGACCTCTTTATTTGCGATGCTCTTCTCTAGGGATAGTAATAGCGACGGTAATAGAATAAGGTTGGCCAACATGGCAAAAAGTAGGGTTGCGGAAACCAAAGAGCCTAAAGCCACCGTTCCCCCAAAATTGGAAATAACAAAAACAGAAAAGCCAAAGAATAAAACGATAGAAGTATAGAACATACTTACTCCGGTTTCACGCAACGCAGCGTACACCGATTTTTCAATCTTCCATTTGCTTGACGTGAGTTCCTGCCGGTATTTGGCCAAGAAGTGTATCGTATCGTCCACGGAGATACCAAAAGCAATACTGAATACAAGTATGGTAGAGGGTTTAATGGGAACGCCTACAAAACCCATAATGCCTGCCGTTACCAACAGGGGTAATAAGTTTGGGATTAAAGAAATGATAATCATCCTAAAAGAACGGAATAAGTAAGCCATAAACAGGGCTATCAGACCTATTGCTAGGGCCAAGGACATAATTAGGTTCTTCACGAGGTATTTGGTTCCTTTAAGGAATAACAGGGCGCTACCCGTCATGTAAACGGTATATCTCTCTTTTGGAAAAATTTTGGCTATGTTCTCTAAAAGCCGCTGTTCAATTTCTTCCATACGGTCCGTTTTAACATCGCGCATAAACGTCGTCATCCTTGCAGTTTGCCCAGTACTATCTACAAAGCTTTTTAGCAGGTTGCCATTGTCGGACGATTTTCTGGCAACATCCATGATGAATGTATTTTCCTGACTCGTGGGTAATTGGTAGTATTTCGGGATTCCGTTATAAAATGCCTGTTTTGAATACTTCACCAAATTGACCACGGAAACCGGTTTGGACAGTTCCGGTATTTCTTCTACAACATCTCCTAGTCTATCTATTCTTTTGAGCGTTGCAGGTTTCAATACACCTTTCGGACTTTTTGTGTCAACAACTATCTCTACTGGCATTATGCCATCGAATTCTTCTTCAAAAAAGCGAATATCCTTAAAAAATTCTGCGTTCTTGGGCATATCCTCTATGGGGCTCCCAGAAATATCAATTTGGTAAATACCTATGATACTCACTACTAAAAGGGCAATAGAAACGATATAAACGGCAACTCTCTGGTGTCTTACAATACCTTCCATCCAACTCACAAAAGCATCAATCCACCTTTTGTTCAGATGTTTTAAATGTTTGGTCTTGGGAAGAGACATAAAACTATAGACAATGGGTATAATTAGAAGGGAGAGTACAAAGATCCCTATAATGTTTATGGAGGCTACGATTCCAAACTCTTTCAGAAGTTTGCTATCCGTTATAATGAACGTCGCAAAGCCAGAGGCCGTAGTCATATTGGTCATTAATGTGGCATTACCGATTTTGGAAATTACCCGTTGTAGGGATAATGCCTGATTGCCATGTTTTTTTACCTCTTGCTGATACTTATTGATAAGGAAAATACAGTTGGGTATACCGATAACGATGATCAGAGGTGGAATCAATGCCGTTAAGACCGTTATTTCATATTGAAGCAATCCAAGTATTCCAAATGCCCACATTACCCCAATTATTACAACGCACATAGATATGATGGTGGCACGCACGCTACGGAAAAAGAAAAAGAAAATTAGCGAGGTAACTCCCAATGCGGCTAAGATAAACTTACCGATTTCATCAATAATATTTTGGGAGTTCATGGTACGGACGTACGGCATACCGGAAATGTGCACATCTAGACCAGTTTCCTCTTCAAAACTGCCTACCAGATGTATCATATCTTTAAGGATAAAATCTTTCCGAACGCTGGTATTCACAATATCCTTATCCAAGTACATTACGGTGCGTAACGTTCGACTTTCTTTATTGTACAGTAGATTGTCATAAAACGGCATGTTGTTGAACAAATGCTGTGTTATGCTGTCAATTTCCTGTTGACTATCCAATTGTTTTTTAAGGAGGGGCTGAAGAACAAATTCTTGTTTTTCATTATCCTTTACCAATTCTTGAAGATTATCTGTGGATAGTACAAAATCTACTTCTGGGAAAGCTCCTAACTGTTTGCTAAATTTATTCCAGCGTTTAAAATTGTTCGGCAGAAAAAGTGCGCTATCCCTAACGGCAAGCACAACGGCATTACCCTCTTCTCCAAACTGACTCAGAAAAGATTGATATTCTTGGTTTACGGGGTGATCGTCCGGTAACAAATTAGCTTGGGAGCTAGAAAACCGCATATGTTGCCATTGCATTCCTAGAAAAACGGTGAAAGCCGCAACAAGTAACAATATCACTACTCTGTTCCTAAGTATTATCCTAGCGGTCTTTGCCCAAAATCCTTGTGTAAGTTTTGCTACCATTCCTATTTTTAGCGGAGTGCAAAGGTAACTATTGTGTTGTAAGCTTCCTAAATTGGAGCTTTAAAATGATAGCAAGCCTGAAAAGAAAAAGCAGCCTACTGGGCTGCTTAATTCAACAATAACTTGATATAATTATGTTATACCTTCATTATTTCCGCTTCTTTAACAGCAAGGAAATCGTCAATTTTCTTAACGTAAGTATCCGTTAGGTCTTGAACGTCTCCGGTGGCGTTTTTTTCTAAGTCCTCAGATACATCCAGTTCTTTTATTTCTTTATTCGCATCTTGTCGGGCACTGCGTACACCTACCTTTGCATGTTCCGCTTCTGCCTTGGCCTGTTTGGTTAATTGAATTCTACGTTCTTCCGTTAAGGGTGGTACATTAATTATGACCATGTCACCATTGTTCATCGGATTAAATCCTAAATTGGAATTCATAATGGCTTTTTCTATTTCTTGTAACATGCCCTTTTCCCATGGTTGTACCGAAATTGTTCTACCATCGGGTGTATTTACGTTCGCAACTTGTGACAGTGGTGTTTGGGAGCCATAATATTCTACCATAATAGAAGAGAGCATTGTAGGACTGGCTTTTCCAGCACGTATTTTTACGAACTCACGTTCTAAGTGTGCTATTGCTGCGTCCATACTTTCTTTTGCAGAATCTAGGACAAATTGTATTTCTTCGTTCATATTAAAATGTTTCTATCGTATAATCACAAATTATACCAAAAGTTTAAATATTAACAGTGGTGCCAATGGTTTCCCCTGCAACGATTTTTAAAAGATTACCCCTTTTATTCATGTCAAAGACCACTATTGGCAATTCGTTTTCTTGGCTCAAGGTAAATGCAGTAGTATCCATTACTTTAAGACCTTTTGTGAGCACATCTTGGAAAGAAATGGTATCGAATTTAGTGGCGTCCTTATCTTTTTCGGGGTCTGCAGTATAAATACCGTCAACCCTAGTTCCTTTTAAAATAACATCGGCCTCTATTTCGATGGCTCTTAATACTGCTGCGGAATCTGTGGTGAAATAAGGATTACCGGTTCCTCCTCCAAAAATAACCACCCTGCCCTTTTCCAAGTGTCGCATTGCCCTTCTTCTTATAAATGGTTCCGCTACTTCATTTATTTTTATTGCGGATTGCAAACGAGTCTGAACGTTCTGCATCTCAAGGGCACTTTGCAAAGCTAGACCGTTTATTACTGTGGCCAACATACCCATATGATCCCCTTGCACACGATCCATACCTGTAGCCGCACCCGCTAGACCTCTAAAAATGTTTCCACCACCGATGACTATGGCCACTTGAATACCTTTATCTACAACCTCTTTGATTTCTTCCGCATATTCACTAAGTCTTTTGGAGTCTATACCGTACTGTTTTTCCCCCATAAGGGCCTCACCACTTAGTTTTAAAAGTATTCTTTTGTATTGCATATTTCTTTTCTTTCAAAGCAAAAATACTGAAAAATTTTGATGACAGAGAAGCGAAAGCTTCACATTAAAAAGCATAATTATTTCCTAATAAATGGGACGCAGACGATTATATTTAATAATCTTGTCATGGTTGTATGAGTGTATGTAAGTATAAATATTCAATTCAAACTTTTATATGAAAAAAATTTATCTCTGGATAATTATCTGTGGACTGCTATATGGTTGCGGAGCAAATAAGTCATTAATCACAGTAGACAAAACTCCCATTATTGCTTCTTTGGATTTAATCAACATAGACGAGGACAGGGTTAAGGTGGAAATAAATCCAGGAGCCTTTATTTCGGATATCGTTACTTTTAAAATACCAAAAACGATTCCTGGAACTTATAGCACGGACGATTATGGTAAATACGTAGAGGGTTTGATGGCCATTGATTATAAAGGCAATGGGCTGAAGGTAAATAGACTTGATGATAATACATGGAATATTGAGAACGGGAAAAATTTAGATAAAATAACCTATCTGGTAAACGACACTTACGATACTGAAAATGAAGTAGGAGATGCCGTTTTTTCCCCTGCTGGAACGAATATTTTGAAGGGCGAGAATTTTATGTTAAACCTACATGGGTTTATTGGTTATTTCAATGACTACAAAGAGGTGCCTTATACCATATTGGTATATAAGCCAACGGAATTAATCGCGACCACCTCTTTACCAATGGAACAAAATAGAAAGCCAGACCCTTCCTGGGATAGTTTTATAGCGCAACGCTATTTTGAAGTCATAGACAATCCTATACTTTATGCTAGGCCCAACAAGGAAACGTTTCAAATCAATGATATAAAAGTTTCTATAAGTGTCTTTTCGCCAAACGAAACCTATAAAGCTAGCGACCTTAAGGAACGTATGGAAGAAATGATGAGTGCTCAGAAGAAGTTTTTGGGAGATATTGATAGTACTAAAGAGTATAATATCCTATTATATCTATCTCAATTAAATGATGATGATGCTCAGGGCTTTGGAGCTTTAGAGCACCATACCTCTACTGTAGTGGTATTACCAGAATCCATGTCCAGAGAACGTTTAGAACAAGCAATGATAGATGTGGTTTCCCATGAGTTTTTTCACATAGTTACCCCATTGAATATTCACTCAAAAGAAGTGCAGTATTTTGATTTTAATGATCCTGAAATGTCTAGCCACTTATGGATGTATGAGGGTACCACGGAATACTTCGCAAATTTGTTTCAAATTCATCAAGGCTTGATAACCGAGGAAGAATTTTATGAGCGACTCATGCGTAAAGTGGCTAACTCAAAAGGATATGACGATGCCATGTCCTTTACTGTAAT
The DNA here is from genome assembly GCF_003970695.1 of Maribacter sp. MJ134. Classification (NCBI taxonomy): domain Bacteria; kingdom Pseudomonadati; phylum Bacteroidota; class Flavobacteriia; order Flavobacteriales; family Flavobacteriaceae; genus Maribacter; species Maribacter sp. MJ134. Next base: position 2,277,859 of record NZ_CP034570.1, on the reverse strand, counting down.
GAGCAAGAACATTTTGGAAGAGCCTTTTGCATCAAACTATCCAAACGTCTATGAGAAAGGGGCGTTAATCAATTTTGCGTTGGATATTCTGATTCGTGAGAAAAGTAAAGGGCAAAAGGGAGTGTTGTGGTTAATGAAGGAGCTATCTAAGAAATATGGAAAGGATGTCCCTTTTGATGATGAGGTGCTGATAGACGAAATTGTAAATTTAACCTACCCAGAAGTGCGTGAGTTCTTCAATACACATGTGATAGGTGCTACTCCTATCGATTATATGGCCTACTTCGCAAAGGTTGGCTTGGCAAATACAAGATTAAAAGAAAAAACGGGTTATTTTCTTAATGGTGATATTCCGTTTATTGATGTGGATACAACCTATGGAAACAACATATTTGTAAGAAATGGAATAAGCTTGAATTCCTTTTTCAATGATTTGGGTATACAGGGGGGCGATATTATCAAAACCATTAATGGCATGACCATTACTTTAGAATCTATTAGGCCAATAATAAGTCAGAGCTTTGCATGGACTCCAGAGACTGAGATCGAGATGGAAATTCTACGTGATGGAGAGGTTTTACAGGTTAAGGGATTGGTTGGTTCGCCTACCGTAGAGGTTGCGAAAATCATACCTGTGGAAGGCATTTCAGAAGATTTTACTGAATTGAGGAGGACATGGCTTAAAGGATAATGGAAATTATCACCAATAAAAAACCCTTAAGAATTACCTTAAGGGTTTTTAGTTTGAGTTAGTCTAATGCTATCATTATCCTACTGTCGCACGCTTAAATCCGGTAACGTGTACATCTCCATATGATGCTACATAATCTGCAACACTTTTCTTCTCATCCTTAATGAAATTTTGGTCAAGCAAACATTGTTCTTGATCTAAAGTAGTATTGTCAGAAATGAAACGTTCCATTTTACCTGGAAGGATTTTATCCCAAATCTGTTCTGGTTTTCCTTCTGCCTTTAATTGCGCTTTGGCATCTTCTTCTGCCTTAGCCAAGACCTCGTCGGTTAATTGCGCTCTTGAAATGTACTGAGGTACATTCTTCAGGGTTTTACCTAAGCGACCCAACTCTTCATTGTCTTTTTCGATAACAGCAATCCTTGCTTCTGTTTCAGAGGCTACAAAGGCTGCATCAAAATCTTTATAAGAAAGAGTCGTTGCTCCCATAGAGGCAACTTGCATAGCTAAATCTTTAACTAAGACCTCAGCATTATCAACTTTGGACGATAATCCTACGAGTGCTGCTATTTTATTAATATGAACATAGGAACCAACGTAAGGTGCTTCTAATTTCTCAAAAGCCGTAATTTCTAGTTTTTCGCCTATAACGCCGGTTTGCTCAATTAATTTCTCGGTAACGGTCATGCCTCCAAAATCAGCAGCTAACAAGGCTTCTTTGGAATCGTGGTTCAAAGCAATTTCAGCGAGATCGTTGGCTAGGGCTACGAAATTTTCGTTCTTACCCACAAAATCAGTCTCACATCCTAAAACTAGTGCTACACCGGCGGTGTTATCTGCATTTATTTTAGCTATTGCAGCTCCTTCAGAAGAATCTCTATCGGCTCTTTTGGCTGCCACTTTCTGTCCTTTTTTACGAAGAACTTCGATTGCTTTGTCAAAATCCCCTTCAGCCTCAACTAAAGCATTTTTGCAATCCATCATCCCGGCTCCTGTAGCTTTTCTTAATTTATTTACTTCTGCGGCGGTAATTTTTGCCATTGTCTTGTATTTTATAGTTCCTCTTAAATGAGGAGACTGTTCTTAAATCTATTTAGCGAAGAGAGTTTCGTTTATTCAACGCCTCCCTTTACATTATCTTGCCATTCTTTTAACTCGTCCCATTTTCCATCAGCAGCCATTTGAGCTTGCTTAGGCCAAGAGGTTGGGTCTAAATGAGCCATTCTAGAACTTGCTTCCGTTAAAATTTCTTTCATCTTATCGGCATCAGCTTTTGCAACTTTGGCAAAAGTTTCAAGTCCTGCGTTGGTCAAGGCTTCCGCAGCTTTTGGACCAACCCCCTCAATTTTGGTTAGGTCATCTACCTTTGCGGTTTTTGCCTTGGCGTCTTTCTTAGGAGCTTCCTTTTTTTCTTCTGCTACGGCCTCCTTAGTGGCTTCAACATCTACTTTTATCTCTGTTGCTTTAGCTACCACAGGAGGTGCTTCAGTTTCAACAGTTTCTGGAGTTGGAGCTAATTTTTCCTTTACCTCCTTTTTGGGAGCCTCTTCCTTTTTGGCCTCTTTCTTAGGTTCTTTTTCTCCTTTTTCAGACTTACGTTCCGCAAGACCTTCTGCAACGGCATTGGTAACTTGCGTCATGATAATGTCTATGGATTTAGACGCGTCATCATTGGAAGGAATCAAATAATCTACATCTCTTGGATCGGAGTTGGTGTCTACCATGGCAAAAATTGGAATATTCAATTTTTGTGCTTCTTTGACCGCAATGTGCTCACGCATGGTATCTACTATGAATAAAGCACCGGGCAAACGTGTCATCTCGGAGATAGAACCTAAGTTCTTCTCTAGTTTTGCACGTAAACGGTCTACTTGCAAACGCTCTTTTTTCGAAAGCGTAAGAAAGGTACCATCTTTTTTCATTCTGTCGATCATAGCCATTTTCTTAACGGCTTTTCTGATGGTCACAAAATTGGTAAGCATACCACCTGGCCATCTTTCTGTGATGTACGGCATGTTCACATTTGCTGCTTTTTCTGCAACGATGTCTTTTGCTTGCTTTTTAGTGGCTACGAAAAGAATCTTACGTCCGGATGCTGCAATTTTGCTCAAGGCTTCGTTAGCCTCGTCCATTTTTGCAACAGTTTTGTAAAGATTGATTACGTGTATACCGTTACGCTCCATGTAGATGTAAGGAGCCATGTTCGGATTCCACTTTCTGGTAAGGTGGCCAAAATGCACACCTGCTTCTAATAATTGTTTTACTTCGACTTTCGCCATTTTAAATTTAGTTTACGTTCTTTTGAATTAGCAATGCTGAAGTGGTATTTCATATAAAGTGAAAAGCCTTCAACATTTAGATGCTAAACTAATTTACCTTGCTTTCTTAGCAGAATTCAAGGATTTTTAATTGTTCCTCTAACGGAACTTTCAATGAACTAGTTAAAAATATAATAAAGGTGCTTCTTGAGAGAAGCACCTGATAATTTCTTGTTTAACGCTTAGAGAACTGGAATTTCTTACGAGCTTTTTTCTGACCGAATTTCTTACGTTCTACCATTCTTGGGTCTCTGGTTAATAGACCTTCTGGTTTAAGTGTAATTCTGTTTTCAGCATCAATTTCACAGATTGCTCTTGAAATAGCCAATCTAATAGCTTCGGCTTGTCCAGTGATTCCGCCGCCGTATACATTAACCTTAACATCATAAGTGTCATCTGTACCTGTTAGGGTAAAAGGCTGTTTTACTTTATACTGTAATGTCGCAGTTGGGAAATAATCGTTTAAGTCTTTATTGTTTATTACGATGTTTCCTTTTCCTTCAGAAAGATAAATTCTGGCAACGGCCGTTTTTCTTCTTCCGATTTTGTGAATTGTATCCATTACTTAAGATCTTTTAAATTAACCGCAGTCGGTTTTTGTGCTTCTTGTCCGTGCTCCGTACCAACGTATACTTTAAGATTTCTAAAAAGTTCCGCTCCTAGTTTATTCTTAGGCAACATTCCTTTTACAGCTCTTTCTACAATACTTGCAGGGTTTTTTTCTAATAGTTCTCTAGCAGTCGTTGATCGCTGTCCACCTGGGTAACCTGTATATCTTAAATATTCCTTGTCGGTCCATTTGTTGCCACTAAGTGTCACCTTTTCCGCATTAATGATAACCACATTATCGCCACAATCAACATGTGGGGTAAAATTTGGTTTGTGTTTTCCTCTCAACAAATTAGCGACTTTAGAAGACAAACGTCCTAAAGCTTCTCCCTCGGCATCCACTAATAACCAACGCTTGTCTACGTTTGTTTTATTGGCCGAAATGGTTTTGTAACTTAATGTATCCACTACTGCTATTTTTAACTATTAATGTAATCAATCCCGTTAAACGGGGTGCAAATGTACACTAATTAAGTGTAATTGCAAATAGTTAGTTCTTATTATTTTATAGATTTTTTTGACTTCTGTTTCAAGGGTATTCAAAATCCAAAATGAAACGTAAATTATGTTTTTTATAGGGTACTCTCTAGCTTCTTTGCCTTTGGAAAATCTTTTCTTATTTCATATAATTTTCTGAAAATATTAGATACTCTCATGTAATTAAGGTTGGGAGACGAAATAATCCCGTTTATTCTTCGTTTTATGTGATTGATAATCAAAACTAAGAATGATGTTAAAGAAAATATGTGGTTCCATAGCACTCGTATCGCTATTGTTCTCTTGTAGTTCGGATAAGGATTCGGATAGCATGGACTCTTCACCAAGCGCTATAATCGGTACTTGGGATGCAACAGAGCTTGTAATAGATAATACTACAGCTAGTGATGACGCAAAATTTGGTAAACAAATTTTAGATTTCCTTACTGATAAGGATTGTTACATTATAACCCTGCAGTTTAATGAGGACTTAACGGCCGAGGCTACTAACGCAGCTAATTTCGTTGAAGTGAATGCCACTGCAACTGGTTTGGATGTTCCCTGCCCAACAGAGTCCGATTCGGAGTCTAGCACCTATACCTTTGATGGAAGTGTGGTAAGTATTGTGGATATGAACGGCGATACTATTAATGTGGATGTGCTTATTCAGGGGGATATAATGACGGTTGATGCTGCTGATTTGGAAATTCCCAACTTTGACGATAGTGGGGAGTTGATTTTTAGAAAGAGATAATCTACAATAGACAATAAGATATAAAGCCTTCTTTTTAAGAGGGCTTTTTTGTTTTGTTATTGTTTGTAAAACTTTGTTTGAACATTTTGTTCGGAAGACTGAATGAAAATGACGTAGATCCCCTTTTGTAAATTGGCAACAGGAATGTTCAAAGCTTTGTTCTTTATTTCCCAATTATGTTGTAACACTACATTACCGTATACATCCGAGACCACAATCGCTGCACTTTTTGAATTTTGAAGCCCCAATACGTTTATAATGCTCGTAGCCGGATTTGGAAAGACTTTTATTTGCTCGCTCTGTACTGCGTTCAAAATCTCATTGGATTGGGCTAGTCCAGTTCCAACAAAGAGAAATAGGAACAAAGCGAGTACAATATACTTTTTCATAGTTAAACCTGATTCGTACATATTAAGTGAGAACAGTCTATATGCAACGGATTTGGATTAACAATAGTGTATTCTTTAAGAATGTTTAACAGTTAAGAAAACTGACTTTCAGGCAATTACTTGTGCCAGCGGTAGAACATGTTGATGAAAATTGTTCTGATTAGTGGGAATTTTACGCAAGGTGAAATATTGTAAAGTGTCTTAAATTAACCATTTTTTCTATATTATATGATTACAAAGTTAATATTGAACATATAGTGGATAATTTTGTAGTTGTTTGATGGTATTGTAGGGACATAATTTTGCAATGTATAATTAAATACAATGTATTATGGAAAAAACAAGATTTTATCCACCAATTTGGACCATGACCCCATTTGGCTTCGATGTAGTTAGGCAATGGTATGCGCATGACAAGAAACTCAAAGAGATAGTATTAAAAAATACCTTATTACATAGTTACAGGGTTTCGGAACTAGATTTGAACATTACTAAGTTAGCAGTTATAGATGGCAAAGGAAACGAGCAGCGTATATTGGATTTTCCCGGTCAAAATTCAGTAAAGATTAAAGGAATGTCTTCAGGTCATTTTTTGAAATCATCGGATGTTGTTTCATGGAAACCTGGCACCTACAGTATATTAAGAGTATACTTTGATAGAAAAAATGCGGAATTCACGCTTAGTGATGGGTCGGTAAGAGCTGTATCTAGTTTTGATTATTTCGATTTTACCATGGAAAATGAACTTATGCTTAAGAATGATGAGAAGACTGAAATAAAACTTTGGTTCAATCTAGCTCCTAGGCAGGTTACCAGTCCCTTCACTTTTCTTAAGGATTGGGTAAAAAGGAAAAAAGCGCAATTTCCGAGATTGGCCGGTAATATGGGTTAAAGTTAATTTGGTTTATATTGTAAAAGGCATCCCAATGGATGCCTTTTTTTAATGCGCTTCTAGCCAATTTTCGCCCAATCCTACTTCTACGTCCAAGGGAACGGCAATTTTATAAGCATTTTCCATTTCATCTTTTATGAGCACCTTAAGCTCATCCAATTCGGGTTTGTAGATGTCAAAAACCAATTCATCATGTACTTGCAATAGCATTTTAGAGGTATAATTACCCTGTTCTAATTTTTTATGAATATTGATCATTGCAATTTTAATAATATCTGCGGCGCTTCCCTGTATGGGAGCGTTCACGGCATTACGTTCTGCCGCACCACGAACGATGGCATTACTACCATTAATGTCCTTTAAGTACCTTCGTCTTCCAAGTACGGTCTGGACATATCCGTTATCACGGGCAAAATCTACCTGCTCGCCCATATAGTTCCTGAGTTTTGGGTAGGTCTTGTAATAGGTATCAATAAGTTCTTTTGCTTCGGAACGAGATAAGTCGGTTTGGTTACTTAGGCCAAATGCAGAAACACCATAGATGATGCCAAAGTTCACGGTTTTGGCATTGCTTCGTTGTTCTCTTGTCACCTCTTCAATGGGCACATTAAACACTTTGGAGGCCGTAGAGGCGTGGATATCCTCTCCGTTCTTAAATGCTTCTATCATTGTGGTTTCTTCACTCAATGCCGCTATAATTCGTAATTCTATCTGGGAATAATCCGCAGCCAGTAGGATGTGCTCTTCATTTCTTGGGATGAACGCTTTTCTTACCTGTCGTCCGCGCTCCGTTCTAATTGGGATATTCTGTAAATTGGGATTGTTACTGCTTAAACGACCCGTGGCCGCTACGGTTTGCATGTAGTCCGTATGCACACGACCCGTTGTAGGTTCCACTTGCTCGGGAAGGGCGTCTACATAGGTACTTTTTAGTTTGGATAGCCCGCGATAATCCAAAACGTTCTGGATAATTTCATGATCCTTTGCCAAATAAGAAAGAACATCTTCTGCGGTAGAGTATTGACCTGTTTTGGTCTTTTTTGGTTTATCTACTAATTTTAGTTTGTTAAAGAGTATCTCTCCCAATTGTTTAGGGGAACCGATGTTGAATTCCTCTCCCGCATCTGCGTAAATCTTCTTTTCCAAAGAGGCGATATCATTGTTCAAATCCGAGGAAAGGGAGTTCAGGAACTGCTTGTCTAAATTAATACCCTCTAGTTCCATATCCGCTAAGACCCGAAGTAAAGGGATTTCTATATCTTGAAATAGTTTTTCCGTATTGGCCGACTTTAATTCCGGTCTAAAATGTTGTGCAAGTTGAAAAGTAATGTCGGCATCTTCTACTGCATATTCGGTCTGCTTTTCCAGGGGAACATCGCGCATACTTAGCTGGTTCTTTCCTTTTTTGCCAATTAGTTCCGTAATGGAAACGGGCGTATAATTAAGGTAAGTTTCTGCGAGGACATCCATATTATGTCTCATATCAGGATTTATAAGATAGTGCGCCAACATGGTGTCAAAAAGTTTGCCTTTTACTGCAATGTTGTATTTGGCAAGAACTTTAATATCATACTTCAGATTTTGACCTACCTTCTCAATTTCCTTTGATTCAAAGAACGGACGGAGTTCCTCAATCAAGGCTTGTGCGGCATTTTTGTCTTCTGGAAATGGCACATAAAAGCCCTTGGTAGCTTCCCAAGAGAAAGCAATACCCACCAATTCTGCCGTTAAGGGATCTAGTCCGGTCGTCTCGGTATCAAAGCATACCGATGTTTGTTTCATTAGATTCTGTAGGAATAGTTTCATGGCCATACCAGGGGCAACACTTTGATAGGCATGTGGTATATCCTTAATAGTGTTCCTGCTGGAACTATCTTTTATGGTCGCGGGGGAGGCACCATTGCCTCCAAATAGGGAAAACTGTCCACTGCCCGCAGCTGTATTGACTTTTTTAGCCGTTTCTGTACCCGTTACCTGTGTTGGAGTTTCCTCAGAGGCTCCGGAGAAAATTTTAATGAATTGGTCCTTGAGTCTTCTAAATTCCAATTCTTCAAATATTTCCTGAACTTTTTCATTATCCGGAACGGACATTTCATAGTCCTCGGCGTTAAAGCTAACATCACAGTCTATACATATAGTAGCCAATTTTTTAGACAGCAAGCCAAGTTCTTTATTTGCTTCTACCTTCTCCTTCATTTTGCCCTTAAGTTTATCGGTATTGGCCAGCAGGCCTTCCATAGACCCAAATTCTTCAATGAATTTTTTAGCGGTTTTATCACCTACTCCCGGTAATCCTGGGATATTGTCACTAGCATCGCCCATCATACCCAAATAGTCTATAACCTGTTCTGGCCGTTCTACACCAAAACGTTTCTGGATTTCCGGAATTCCCCAAATTTCAATACCATTGCCCATTCTTGCCGGACGGTACATAAAAATGTTCTCGGACACCAGCTGGCCAAAATCCTTATCAGGTGTAACCATAAATACCTTATAATCCTCTTTTTCTGCTTGTTTGGCCAATGTTCCAATAATATCATCTGCCTCCCAGCCTTCTAAAACCACGGAGGGAATGTGCATTGCCTTCAGAATATCCTGAATGTAGGGTATGGCAATTCTAATAGCATCTGGCGTTTCGTCACGATTCGCCTTGTACTCTGGGAATAGTTCCGTGCGCTCTGAGCTACCTCCTTTATCAAAGCAAACGGCGAGGTGGTCTGGCTTTTCTCGCTTGATAACATCAAAAAGTGAATTCATAAACCCCATTATGGCAGAGGTATCCATACCCTTGGAATTAATTCTAGGGTTTTTGATCAGGGCGTAATATCCACGGAAAATTAATGCGTATGCATCTAGTAAAAAGAGTCTTTTTTGATCGGCCATTATTTGAAATTAAAAGTGGGGTTAAAAGTACAAAGTTTGATTTGAATCCTAGGATAAAAACGATTGGGAAAGATTGTTTCTGTGACCCTCTTCCGAATAGGTCCTGTAACTAAATCCTGGTTGAATACAATACCCGCCGGTCTCTCCATTTTTATTGATAGCGATAAATCCGATTTGAAAATCGTCCCGGCCTTCGTTCTTAGCCATTATACGCTTAACGCCTTCCTCGCATGCTTCTTGTGGAGTTTTCCCCTGACGCATCAACTCTACTATAAGAAAGCTTCCTACGGTACGTACTACTTCTTCTCCAACCCCCGTCGCTGTAGCCCCGCCTATTTCATTGTCTACAAAGAGCCCTGCTCCGATTATGGGAGAATCTCCAACCCGTCCTGCCATTTTATAGGCCATGCCACTAGTAGTACATCCGCCAGAAATATCACCGTTCTTATCTATGGCCAACATGCCAATGGTATCGTGGTTTTCAATATTGATGATGGGTTTGTATTCGGAAGTCTTTTTCCATTCTAACCATTCCTGTTTTGATTTTTCTGTAAGTAAATCTGCTTTGGGGAATCCCTTTTCATAGGCAAATTGTTCTGCACCTTTTCCAGCTAACATCACATGTGGTGTATCTTCCATTACTTTACGGGCTACGGAAATAGGGTTGGCAATGTTCTGTATGGCCAGTACTGCTCCACAATTCCCATCTTTGTCCATAATACAGGCATCAAGGGTTACGTTGCCGTCCCTATCCGGTCGGCCTCCGGTACCCACGGTCTGATTGTTACGGTCGTCTTCTTCTACCATAACTCCTTGTTCTACCGCGTCTAGCGATGTCCCTCCCGCTTGTAAAACTTCCCAGGCCTTTGCGGATGCATTTAAAAAATTCCAGGTGCAAATAACGATTGGCCGAACAACTTCTGCGTTCTCATTTTTAAGTACCGGCACCGCCTTTTCTTCTTTGCAAGAACCTAAAAGGGTAGTAGAAATGAGTCCGGCCGTAGCGGCACTCGAATTTTTAAGAAAGTTTCTTCTTTTCATACTAAGGGTTGTTTACTTTTAAGGAGACTAAATATAAGTATATGCTCGTAGAAGTTTGTGCCAATTCTTTAGAATCTGCCTTGAACGCGCAAGAAGCCGGAGCGGACAGGATTGAACTTTGTTCGGAACTGGCAGTGGGGGGAATTACACCGTCATATGGTCTTTTAAAAGCAGTTCGCGAGGAAATTTCCATACCCGTACATGTCCTGGTGCGACCTAGAAGCGGTGATTTTACCTTTTCCAATATAGAGTTTGAGATTATGAAGGCCGATATTCTATTGTGCAAAGAATTGGGATTCCAAGGGATTGTTTCTGGAGTGCTACATGCTGACCATACACTAGATAACGAACGGACTCAGGAATTAGTGAAATGTTCGGAGGGGATGAACTTTACATTTCACAGAGCTTTTGATTGGGTGAAGAACCCCATCATAGTCTTAAAACAGTTAGAGGAAATGGGAGTGGACTATCTCCTGACTTCGGGACAAAAGCAATCGGCTATTGAAGGAATAACGCTTTTGGATAAATTAAACGCCAATAGCACATCTTGTGCAATAATGCCAGGGTCCGGGGTTAAGGAATACAACGTAGCGGTCTTCATGGACAAAGGGTTTAAGGCGGTTCACCTTTCCGGAACTCAGTTTCAAAAAACTTTGGATATGCAGCCCATGGTTTCAATGAATTCGGTTTCATTTCTAAAAGACGACCAAATCGCTGTTTCTAGTAAGGAAACTATCGCCGCTGTTGTGAATAAGGTTAAATAAAACGGAAAAGAGCCTCTTTATCGATTATCAAAAAATATCTTTGTAAAAAATACCTATGCTACGTTGGATTGTTTTTGTCATTATTTATATTGGACTTAGTGTTTATGTACTGCAAGCACTAAAAACCGTAGTTAGGCAACCATGGTGGCACTATCTTTATATTACAATAGCACTGGTGGTCTTAATTAATTTCATTTACCAGTTTACGGCAGGTGAGGAGGCCGGTCGGGTGCTCAGTGGTCCAAAAAGTTATGCTTTTGGATTTTTGCTTACGGTGTTGACCTTTAAGGTAATTACCATTTTATTTCTGTTCTCGGAAGATATTTTTCGGATAGGAACAGGAGTATATCAAAAGATTTTTGGAGCTTCACAAGAGTTCAGTTTACCACAACGCCGGCGTTTCTTAAGTATTATCGCATTAGGTATTGCCGCTATACCTTTCGGGGCTTTACTCTATGGTATGTTCAAAGGCAAGTATAATTTTAAGGTGTTGAAGTACGATTTGGAGTTCGATGATCTGCCAGATGATTTCAACGGGTATCAAATTACACAGATATCCGATATTCATAGCGGTAGTTTTGATAATAGGAAAAAGATTGCGTACGCCGTAGATTTAATTAATCAGCAAAAGAGTGATGCCATTCTTTTTACAGGAGATATGGTGAACAATAAGACCGAGGAAATGATACCATGGGCGGACTTGTTCGCTACTCTGGAGGCCAAAGATGGTAAATTTTCGGTCTTAGGGAACCATGATTACGGAGATTATATTCCATGGGAAACCGAAGCCCTGAAAAGTCAAAACCTACAGGATTTGAAGGATTTGCAAAAGGAGATGGGTTTTGATCTATTGTTAAATGAACATCGGTACCTGAAAAAGGGTAAGGATAAAATTGCGCTTATTGGAGTAGAAAATTGGGGTAAAGGTGGTTTTAAAAAAGCTGGTGATCTTCAAAAAGCTACCGCTCTGATTGATAAGGACGATTTTAAGATTTTAATGAGTCATGACCCTTCACATTGGGAAGAGGAGGTAATTCACGACGATAAGCACTTTCATCTGACACTTAGCGGTCATACCCACGGGATGCAATTCGGGATTGAGATACCAGGATGGATAAAATGGAGTCCTGTAAAGTGGCGTTATAAGTATTGGGCAGGTATTTATAGTGAATTAGGTCAATTTATAAATGTTAATAGAGGTTTCGGCTTCTTAGGTTATCCAGGTAGAGTGGGTATTTGGCCAGAAATAACTGTCATTACGTTAAAAAAGAAAGCCTTAACATGATTTTAACCCGCCCTGCAGGTTACAAATAAGCTGTTAAGACTAGTATTTTAACAATTTTTACTACATTTGGCGAATAAAGAAAAGCCGATTATATGTCTAAATTTGGTGAACTTATAGATTTAAATGTTCCTGTGCTGTTGGATTTTTACGCGGAATGGAACGAACAGTCTACTTCAATGCACGCCGTACTAAGAGATGTGGCCGCTGCTCTTGGTGATAAGGGCAAGGTGATTAAAATTGATGTAGATAAGAATAAAGAGCTCTCGCAAGCACTTCGCGTTAAAGGACTTCCTACACTTATGATATACAAAAAGGGAGAAATGGTCTGGCGACAAAGCGGAGAGCAAGACGCCAATACCCTTATTGGTATACTTAACGAATACGCTTAAATCCTTTTTGTTCCAATATCCATTAGGTACTACTGTTTTAGTCGGTGGTTATTATTGAATGTTGACCGTATCTTTCGACAACTCCGTTTTCGTGTTATCTAGTTGAATGGTATCGGAGATAGGCATGGTGTCTATCATATCCGGATTCTGTTCTACGCTAGGCTCTGGGATTTCTAAATCGTCCTCATCCTTGTAAAAATGTTGAAACTTATCAATGTATTCATTGAAAATAAGTGTCTCTTTCTCAGCTACTTCACGATCATCGTTAGCGATTAGAGTATCGATATTTCTTCTGTAAGCTTCCATATCGGCAATGATATCATCTATATCATTGTACTGTTCGTCCAAACTTGTACTCGCATAATACTCCAAACGTTCTTGGTACTTTGTTTTCAAGGCATCAAAGAGCGCTCTAGCTTTTTGGGTTTCACCTACCTTATAGTAACCATCTACAAAAGGTTCCAATAGGGTATAGTATCCAAAATAGTCTACGGGCATATTGGTCAATGAAATTTCGATGATTTCTTTTGCCTTGTCTATCTTATTTTCTTTTAAAAGCGCTTCCATTAAGCGTGCAAGGTTACCCCTATAGGATACACTTTGTATTCTTGTCTGTGTGTCATGATAAATCTCTGAACTGCCGGAGTTGCCCCAGTCCCATCCGGTAACGATATCATACATTAAGTCAGTATCAATTCTTCCCATTTCAAAAGAATTGGGTCTTTCCGTGCGTATGGGGACGAGCTTATAGGCGAGTCCATCTAATTGCAGGTAATCCTTCATCCAAAGGTATTCAGCATTGTCAAAGCTTCCTCCAGAGAAATATAAAGGTCTTTTCCAATCGTTATTGGCAAGGATATCTAACATCATCATGCTTTTCTTGGTAATGACACCGGGTAGGTCAATATCTATATAATCTACTATCAGCGCAGAATCTTTCTGCTTAACAAGTCCACTCTCCAAAGCGTTCTTCTTGTTTACGGGAACCCTAATCTTATTGGTAGGATAGAAGACCATATTCTGAGTGCTTTCAGAATACTGACTCAAATCTGCGCCATTCTGCTCAAATAAGTATTTCAGTTTGGTCCTTGGCTTGTCACTATCTATCCAGTTGATAAAATCCTTTATAGGCCATCTATTTTCAGTAATACCTTGATGGTACAGTACATCTCTAGAGCCCCATCTGTATTTCTCGTGTTCTATCTGTGAGGGTATGGCTTCGCTTTCGTAAGCTTTCTTTTTCATTTGGTCTACATACCAGTCCGTTTCAAATAAACTGGTACAAACAATGCGCACGTCGGTTCTGTAATTTTCTATTTCCTGTGCATACCACAGGGGAAAGGTATCGTTGTCGCCAATGGTGAACAAGATGGCGCCAGCATCTTCCTGGCAAGAATCTAGATAGGCTTTTGCCGATGCATTGGCGGTATATCTATTAGAGCGGTCATGGTCATCCCAATTTTGTACCGCCATAACCGTAGGAACGGCTAAAAGGCAAACCACTACGACCACGGGAGCTAATATTTTTGGAGTAAGCCAATCTTTAAAACCATCAAAAAGACCGTAAACACCTATCCCTATCCAAAGTGCAAATACGTAGAAAGAACCTACTAGGGAGTAATCGCGTTCACGGGGTTGAAAAATGTAAGGATTGGTGTAAAACTGTATGGCCAGTCCCGTAAAAAGAAAGAACATTAGAAGCACCCAGAATTGTTTCGGGTTTTTTGAGGTCTGAAAAACGATACCGATAATGCCCAGTAATAGCGGCAAAAAGAAATAGGTATTGCGTCCCTTGTTGTTTTCAATGTCACTAGGAAGATTGTCTTGACTCCCAAGGCGCCAACTATCAATAAAACCAATACCGCTGAGCCAGTTTCCATTGTCGTTATAGCGTCCTTGAATATCATTTTGTTTACCTACGAAATTCCACATGAAATAGCGCAAGTACATGTAGTTGAATTGAAATTCTACCATGTATTTGATATTATCCCAAATAGATGGTGGTTCCACCTCTATATAATCGTCAAATCGCTTAAGGAAGCTAATGTACTGGTCTGCATCAATTTCACCATTGGCAAAACCCGATTTCACCTGATTAACGGCTTCAAGCAGCTCAGGACTGGATTGCGTCATCCTAAAGTCAAGCGGACCAAAATATTGCATATAGTTCTCGGCGTGCTGTGTGCTCCACATCCTTGGAAAAAGCCCCTCATGTTCTGGATTGGAACCTTGTTCGGAATTAATGTACTTATTTACTATGATGTATTTTCCTAAGGTGTAATCCTTTTCATATTTCGGTTTACCGTCCCTGTCCTCACCAGGTTCGGCAAAAAGGTCGGAATAATAAGCGCCGTATATAGGGCTATCCACCCCGGGATACTGTTCTCTGTTGTAATAAGCCAATAGAGCTCTGGCGTCTTCTGGGTTGTTCTCGTTAATCACGACATTGGCATTGGCTCTTATCGGCAACATTAACCAGGAAGAAAATCCTAGAAAAAGGAACATCATGCACAAAACAATGGTGTTTGCTGTACGGTAGCCGTTTTTTCGCGTATAGTTCAATCCAAAATAGAAGGCTGCAATAAACAACAGCCCAATAATTATGGACCCAGAGTTAAAAGGAAGCCCAATACTGTTGATAAAGAAAACTTCTCCCCACCCAAAAAGTTTTAAAACATAGGTCAAAGAGAACTTGTAGACCAGCATTAAGATGGCAATGACACTTAAATTGGCCAATAAAAAGTTTTTTACCGTCGTTTTTTTATAGGTTTTAAAATAATATAACAGACCTACGGAAGGGATGGCCAAGAAGCCCATAAACTGTATTCCAAAGGTGAGCCCTATGACAAAGGATATTAATATGATCCATCTATTCCCACGTGGGTCCTCTAGATTGTCCGTCCATTTTAGGCCTAGCCAGAGTAGTAAGGCCATAATAAAGCTGGCCATGGCGTAAACCTCGGTTTCTACGGCGTTGAACCAAAAACTATCGGAATATGTAAATGCCAATGAGCCAATAAGGCCACTTCCTAATACGGCTATGGCTTTACTGTTGGTAAGTTTTTCGTCTTTTTCCATCAACTTTCTGGTAAGATTGGTAATGGTCCAGAACATGAACAGAATGGTAAATGCGCTTGAAACACCTGATACCAAATTCACCATCATGGCAACCTGGTTCGGTTCCAATGCAAACATGGAGAAAAAAGCACCGATCATCTGTAGTAATGGGGCTCCTGGCGGGTGACCTACCTGAAGTTTTGCTGCGGTAGCTATATATTCTCCGGCATCCCAAAAACTATTGGTAGGTTCAACGGTTATGAAATAAGTGATTAAAGCGATAAAAAATGCTGTCCACCCTAATAAGGTGTCCCATTTCTGGAAGTTCTTTGAAAACATGTAACCGTGGTTAAAGCTATGGGGCGAATTTACTAATTAAAATAGATACCGAAGCACAATTTTTATAAACCTTTAACAGCGTTATCTTCAGGTATTTTTAGATTATTGTTCCGAAAAATGTTTGGCGAAACCAAACTTTGTTTTAAATTTGCACCCTCGATTACTAAAACAATGTAGTAAGAAGAGATTGGCCCATGGTGTAATTGGCAACACTCCGGTTTTTGGTACCGTCATTCAAGGTTCGAGTCCTTGTGGGCCAACCAAGTTTAAATTGAATCCCGACCTCTTCTTGTTGTCGGGATTTATTTTTTAGGAACAGGTTTAGGACGAGAAGCCTGTCCTGAGCGAGGTCGAAGGGAGTCCTTGTGGGCCAACCAAGTTTAAATTGAATCCCGACCTCTTCTTGTTGTCGGGATTTATTTTTTAGGAATAGGTTTATGCCGAGAAGCCTGTCCTGAGCGAGGTCGAAGGGAGTCCTTGTGTTCCAACCAAGTTTTAAATCCTGATGCCAATAGTATCGGGATTTTTTATTTTGAGCAATTATCAAAAAGATTAAAAACCTTATTCAAAGTGATAAATAAACTAATTTGCTTCGTTATTGTTCTCTGTTTTCCCTTATGCGTTGTAAATGCTCAAAAAAGACCTACAAAATTGTTGCTTAAAGATAGTACGGTAGTGGAGGGTATGGCAAGATTTGTGGACTACGGTAGGGGATTGGAATTTGTTAAGTCCAACGGTAAAGACCCCATCGTTTATACATATCCCGAAATTGAAAAAATTGAAATGTTCAAAAACGGCGAGCGTGTTACCTATGAATACATACAGGTCGTAAATCAAGGTACCACAAAATTGGCTGAATTGCTCATTGAGGGGAATATGAACCTCTATAAATTTTCGTACCTGACAGAAGGTTGGGTTACAGCGGGGCCTGGTCTGCCACTGGGTGGTATTGGTGCGGTTTCTGTCACCTTAAATCTATCCTATAAAAAAATAGCTGTAGGCAAAGACCTTTGCGTTAAACGTTCCAATGAGACCATGGCCAGGTATTTTAAGGATCAATCCACTGGAGCTAGTTTTAAGCAGATGGGGGCATATTATTTTAGGGACTGTCCTAGCTTGGTCGAAAGAATTAAATCTGGCAAGTACAAACTGAATAAGTTGGGCGCTATTGTGGATTTTTATAATAGTTTCTGTGACTAGGCGCTAAATTGAGTTTCGTGGTGTTTTATAGGCCTGTCAACGTTTATTTTTTAGGCGGCTATTTTCTATTTTGTATATTCGATCATGATTGAGCCAAGGATTTAGTCAAAATAGGACATCATTCTTCTCCGTCTCTGTTAGTTTTACCCCCCGTTTAATTAGAGCTAATAACTATGAAATTAACCGCTAAGCATTTTAAAATAATCATCGCACTTCTTTTGGTAGGTTTCGGCGTTGGTATATATCTACAAGATTTACAACATCAAAAGAGCACGGACCATGCATGGAAAGCCAACCGATACAATTTGGCAAGATTCAATAAGATTACGGAATACAATAAAAAGATGAATGCTGCTAATTGGAAAATGATGCGAGATAGCATTAACAATCAATTGGACACCCTGATGATACTGCGCTTTAGAAAAGAAATGGATAGTATGAACTAACTCGACGGACGTACAGGAGGCGAGCTTGCTGTTAGGTGCTACGGCATTAGAGAAATAATAGCTTGGTCCAAGCAAAATTGCTATTAGGTCCCTTCTGGTTCTTCCGTTGGTTCTGAATTGCTCTCGTTTTTCTCAATTAAATCGCTTTCCTTCTTTTCCCTAAGAATATCCTCGGCTTCATTCCTTTCCTTATATTCTTCATCTATTTCGTCTAACAACGTACTCATTTTTTTCTTGTCTTTTATCATGGCCCATGTCATAACCAAACTAGTAGCGATGATAACGAACAAAAGAATTCCAGATTCGAAATTTTCAACTTGTGCCTCAGTGGGAATCGCATAGAAAAGAAGTACGGTAATCAAACCCCTTGGTGCTACAAAAAGTTGCGGAAGAATATCCTTGCCTACAAACACTTTAAGGATTAAAAACCGTATGGCGTAAATTGAAACTACGATCAATAGGCTTATAAGTGCTACGTTGAAACTAAACAGCGAGGTGATCGCTATGCTCAATCCAAAGACGACGAAGAAAAAGGTGCGCACTACAAAGGCGGTCTCTAAAGTTATGATATGAAGCTCATGATAAATTTGGTTGAGCTTTTCGTTTTCGAGGAAAACCGCCATCTTTCCCGGAAAGAAAAGCTTCACATTTGCGATAACGAGACCAAATATCAATATGATAATTAAAGATGATAGATGGAATTTTTTTCCAATAGCATAGAGCAGTAGGAGTACAGCAATTAATAAAAATAATTTGGCTTGACTCTTAATCTGTTGAAAAATGAGAATTATGGCATAGCTGGCCACCAATCCGATAACGATAGTAAGTATAAGGTTTCCTGCAAATCCTGCAGCTCCTGCATCTTCTGCCGGATTGAGTCCGCCAATAAGATAATAGAACATCATGATGCCCATGATGTCGGAAAAAGTACTTTCATAAATATGAAACTCTTTTTTAGCTTCAGACAGGCCACTTACACTTGGGATGATAATAGCGCTTGAAAGAATGGATAAAGGAGTAGCATAAAGCCATGCCGATTGCATGGACATTTCAGGGATAAACTGAAATAGGATAAGGGCAGCTACCCAAGCAGAACCGACCAAACCAATTAGCGCAATGGCCATAGATTTTAGAATAGGAACAAGTTTCTCTCTTTTCAGTTCTAGTTCTAATGCCGCCTCCAGAACGATCATGATTAGCCCAACGATGCCCAGTAATTCCAGGCCGCCGGAAAAATCTAGGGTCTCTGGAACAAAATATTTTAAAACATACTGAAGTATAATGCCCAAAACAATGAGCATCAACACAGATGGGATATTAGTCTTTTTAGAAATACCGTTAAACCAAAATGATAGAATAATTATGACAGATGCTTCAATAATTAAATTGTAGGATGAAAGTAAATCCATTTCCAAAAGGTTAGTTGTTTATATCATTTAAAATTAACATTAATTGGCCAAAGCTTCCGCTCTTAGCTCCTTTAATTTTATCGGTATATTATTTTAATCCTAAATCGTTTGATTGTAGCTGCATAAGCTCTTGTGAAAAACAAAGATTATTGTATATTTGCATCACTGAAAGGATATTAGTATTCATGAGGGGACAATTTGTCCCCTCTTTTATTACTTGGTTTTATGTTAAAGACAAGGGTTAAGGAACTTTTGGATGCCGGATTGGAGGAAGATGAGTCATTGTTCTTAATCGATTTTACGATTTCATCCGATAATAAGATAAAGGTTATCATTGATGGAGACCAAGGTGTTACTGTAAAGGATTGTATAAAGATAAGTAGGGCCATAGAACATAATTTGGATAGGGAAGAGCAGGATTTTGCACTAGAAGTTGCTTCGGCCGGGGCCACTGCGGAATTAATAATGCCAAGGCAGTACAAGAAGAATGTTGGCAGAAAATTAGAGGTGCTGACGGATGAAGGCGAATTTGAGGGAAACCTTACTTTTGCGGATGAAGAGCATATTGTACTAGAATGGAAAGCAAGAGAGCCCAAACCCATTGGTAAAGGCAAGGTTACGGTCCAAAAGAAAAAAGAGTTGAACTTTTCTGAAATAAGGAAAGCAAAAGTTAAATTAAAATTTTAATTGTAGTAACAAATGGAAAATATTGCGTTAATAGAATCTTTCTCTGAGTTCAAGGATGATAAATTCATAGACCGGGTAACGCTTATGGCAATTTTGGAAGATGTTTTCAGAAACGCCTTAAAAAAGAAGTTTGGTTCGGATGATAATTTTGATATCATTATAAATCCAGACAAAGGAGATTTGGAAATTTGGCGTAACCGTATTGTAGTAGAAGATGGAGAGGTAGAGGAGCCCAATGAAGAGATTTCCCTTAGTGAAGCGAGGAAAATTGAGCCAGATTTTGAGGTTGGGGAAGATGTGTCCGAGGAGGTGAAGTTAATTGACTTGGGAAGAAGAGCCATATTGGCCTTAAGGCAAAATTTGATCTCTAAGATCCATGAGCACGATAATACTACAATATACAAGCAGTTTAAGGATTTAGAAGGTGAGATTTATACTGCTGAGGTACATCATATTAGACATAAAGCGGTTATACTTCTTGATGATGAGGGTAATGAAATTATTCTTCCGAAGGATAGACAAATACCATCGGATTTTTTCCGAAAAGGAGATAACGTTAGAGGTATCATAGAAAGTGTAGAGCTCAAAGGTGCAAAGCCGACGATTATCATGTCTCGAAGCTCGCCCATATTCTTGGAGCAATTGTTCTTCCAGGAAATACCTGAGGTTTTCGACGGTTTAATCACCATTAAGAAAGCCGTGCGTATCCCAGGAGAGAAAGCAAAAGTGGCCGTTGATTCTTATGACGATCGTATTGATCCTGTTGGAGCTTGTGTGGGGATGAAAGGAAGTCGTATACATGGCATTGTGCGAGAACTGGGCAATGAAAATATAGACGTTATCAACTGGACTTCAAATCCGCAATTATTGGTAACTAGGGCATTAAGTCCGGCAAGAGTGTCAACGGTAAAATTAAATGATGAAAAAATGACCGCTCAGGTGTATCTTAAGCCAGAAGAGGTCTCCAAGGCAATAGGTAGAGGAGGTCATAATATCCGTCTTGCAGGACAGCTAACGGGATATGAAATAGATGTGTTCAGGGAAGGTGTTGAAGAGGATGTAGAACTGACAGAGTTTTCAGATGAAATCGATGGTTGGATCATCGAAGAATTCAAGAAAATTGGGATGGATACGGCCAGAAGTGTATTGGAGCAAGATGTCAATGATTTGGTCAAGCGCACGGATTTAGAGGAAGAGACCATACAGGAAGTTGTTCGCATCCTAAAAGAAGAATTAGAAGATTAGCTATATATTAGCAAAAGAATAAAGAACGGGAATCAGTATTTATGGCAGAAAATGCAACAATAAGGCTTAATAAAGTTCTTCGAGAACTTAATATTTCTTTGGATAGGGCAGTGGACTTTCTTAGCAGTAAAGGACATGATGTGGAGGCAAGACCTACCACAAAAATATCTAATGAAGTTTATCAAGTGCTACTTGATGAGTTCCAGACCGATATGAGCAAAAAAGTTGCGTCTAAAGAGGTTGGAGAAGAGAAGCGCAAGGAGAAAGAGGCCATACGGGTTCAGTTAGAACAGGAGCAAGAAGAGCGTAGGCTAGCCCGTGAAAAGAGGAATGCGTCCAACGAAAAAATCATTAAGGCGAAAGCGGAGTTAGCTGGCCCTAAAACAGTCGGTAAAATTGACTTGAATCCTAAGAAGAACAAAGAAGAAGCTCCAGAGGTTAAGGAAGCTCCCAAGGAAGAAGTTAAGATAGCAGCCGCTCCAGTTGCCGAACCCACTAAGGAAAAGCCTTTAAAGAAGAAAGAGGCGACTGAGAAAGCGGAGCCTAAGACTACGGAAGATAGCACGGAAAAGACGGTAGAAGAGGGTGCGGATGATAAGGAAACCATAGAGACACAATATCAGAAACTTTCCGGTCCAAAGATTACCGGAGATAAAATTGACCTTACTAAATTTCAGAAACCGAAGAAGAAGAAAGAAGACGAAAAATCTTCTGGAAATACGGACCGTAAGAAGCGTAGAAGACGTATAGTTACCAAGAATACTTCTGGTTCAGGAGCCGGTGCCAGAAATTCAGGCGGAGATAGAAAAGGAAATAAGCGTTTTGCAACCGTTAATAAAGTGGAGCCATCCGAGGAGGATGTGCAAAAACAAGTGCGTGAAACGCTAGAAAAGCTTCAAGGTAAGTCCAAAAAAGGTAAGGGAGCAAAATATAGAAGAAGTAAGAGGGACCAGCATAGAGAGCAGACAGAAAAAGACTTAGAACAACAGGAACTAGAGAGTAAAGTGCTTAAGGTAACCGAGTTTGTTACTGCAAGCGAGGTTGCTACAATGATGGATGTTTCTACAACGGAAATCATTTCGGCCTGTATGTCCTTAGGGATAATGGTAACCATGAATCAGCGTTTGGATGCTGAAACTTTATCCATTGTGGCAGAGGAGTTTGGTTATGAAGTGGATTTTGTAACTGCGGATATTGAAGAAAGTATTGTTGAAGAAGAGGATGCTCCTGAAGATTTGGAGCCCAGAGCGCCTATTGTTACCGTCATGGGACATGTGGATCATGGTAAAACCTCTTTGTTAGATTATATTAGAAAAGAGAACGTAATAGCTGGAGAGAGTGGTGGTATAACCCAACATATTGGGGCTTACGGCGTTACTCTTGAAAACGGTGAACGGATTTCTTTCTTGGATACTCCCGGTCACGAAGCATTTACCGCCATGCGTGCAAGAGGTGCTCAAGTAACGGATATTGCCATCATCGTAATTGCGGCGGATGATGATATAATGCCCCAAACTAAGGAAGCCATTAGTCATGCGCAAGCGGCCGGTGTTCCTTTGGTTTTTGCTATCAACAAAATTGATAGACCAACGGCTAATCCGGATAAGATAAAAGAAGGTCTTGCCCAAATGAATCTTTTGGTAGAGGATTGGGGAGGTAAAATTCAGTCCCATGATATTTCTGCCAAAACTGGGGATGGGGTAAAGGAATTGTTAGAGAAAGTGCTGTTGGAGGCAGAATTGTTGGAGCTTAAGGCCAATCCGGACAAGTCGGCTACCGGTACTGTAGTTGAGGCATTCCTTGACAAGGGTAAAGGTTACGTCTCTACTATTCTAGTACAGGCAGGTACCCTTAAAATTGGGGATTACGTTTTGGCCGGTACTACTAGTGGTAAGGTGAAGGCGATGCAGGACGAACGTGGAAAAAACGTAACAGAGGTGGGTCCATCTAGACCTATATCCATTCTTGGATTGGACAGTGCGCCACAAGCAGGCGATAAGTTCTATGTTTTAGAGGATGAACGCGAGGCCAAGCAGATTGCAGCCAGAAGGTCGCAATTGCAACGTGAACAATCTGTTAGAACACAGCGTCATATTACGCTAGATGAGATAGGAAGACGTATTGCTTTAGGAGAATTCAAAGAGCTTAACATCATATTGAAAGGTGATGTGGATGGCTCTGTTGAAGCGCTTACAGATTCTTTCCAAAAACTATCTACAGACGAGATTCAGGTTAATATCATTTATAAAGCTGTTGGACCTATAACGGAGTCGGATGTATTGTTGGCATCTGCTTCAGATGCGGTAATTATCGGGTTTAACGTAAGGCCAATGGGTAATGCTAAGGCCATAGCGGAGAAAGAGGAAATAGATATCCGCATGTATTCCATTATTTATGATGCCATCAATGACCTTAAAGATGCCATGGAAGGTATGCTTTCTCCAGAAATGAAGGAAGAAATTACCGGTACGGCGGAAATACGTGAAACGTTCAAGATTTCTAAAATCGGAACCATTGCAGGTTGTATGGTTACCAATGGTAAATTGTTCCGTAATTCCAATATACGTTTAATACGCGATGGTGTGGTTATTTATACGGGCGAGTTCGCTTCATTAAAGCGATTTAAAGATGATGTCAAGGAGGTTTCCAAAGGTTATGATTGTGGTCTTCAGATAAAGAATTACAATGATATTCAAATCGGCGATGTCGTGGAAGCTTTCCAAGAAGTGGCCGTAAAAAAGAAACTAAAATCCAAGTAAAAATTTTAGATATGGATAAAAAAAAATCGACCTATTTGGTTGATTTTTTTGGTTCTAAAAGCATGGCATTAGGATACTTGACCCTAATCTTATTGTACATTCTTTCCGCCTCTAATTTTGTCTTGAACCTGCCAATTCTAACCCTATAGGTAGGGGAGGCGAAATCTATTCGAGAAGGGAGGTTCGGGAAATCTATTTCAGCGTTAGATTTAAGGGATTGTGCCGTTGCATCATTAGTGCTAAAACCAATTTGCACCCTGTAGTATTCATTGTCCTTTAATGCAGATTTATAGATTTCTAAGAGCTTAGTGATCTGTTCGTCCTGTTTTATGTTTAACTCGCCCTGTTGGCCATGTAGGCCTAGCACTGCACCAAGCATAAGCAGCCAAAGAATATTTTTTTTCATTATAGTTTCATTTGTGTTCAAACTAGGTGTACAAATGTAATTTTTTAAGGTATAATGCATTAGCTTTTTCATTTATTTAGAACAATTATAAATTAGAAATTATAACTCCATTAACATTTTTTAAAATAAATTCTGTGTCGTATTTTTGTGCTCGATCAAGGCACCTATTTACAGTTATTTTGTAAGTGTACCGACTAAAATCATGCCAAGATTCCGATTGAAATATTCTATCTATGAAAAAGGTTCTATACCGCAATCAGTTTTCTAAAGTTTTAGGTTTCAGCTTAGTAGTCCTGCTATTTTTTTCAAACTCGATAATCGCTCAAGACGAAGCTGTTGTTGAGGCTGAGGCTGTGGAAGAATCTAGTGGTGATGCTGTTGCAGGAAAAGCATTGTTCAATCAAAATTGTGCTGCTTGCCACGCACTGAATAGAAAAATGACCGGTCCCGCTCTGGCAAACGTAGAAACGCGTTTGTACGAGGAAGAAGGATTGGATAAGGAATGGCTGTACCGCTGGATAAAAAATAGCCCAGGAATGATTAAATCCGGGGACGCATATGCCAATAAAATATACGCGGAATACAATCAAGCGGCAATGACTGCCTTTCCTACACTTTCCAATGCCGATATTGATAATATTTTGGCATACACGGCCGCTCCTGCACCTGCACCTCAGGGTCCGGCAGCAGGGGATGTTGCTTCAATAACTCCCGCTAACACTACCTCCGGAATATCCAACGAACTTATTTTAGGGGCTCTGGTTTTGGTTTTTGGACTTTTGGTAGTGATGTTGGTTTTGGTAAACAAGACTTTGACGCGTATCGCAGAGGCCAATGGTATTACGGTCGAAAAAGAAAAAGCACAGCAACGTACTCCTATTTGGAAGGCTTTCGCTCAGAATCAATTTTTAGTTTTGGTTTCGGTGATATTCTTATTGTTGGGTAGTGCTTATTTTGCATATGGTTGGATGATGCAGGTGGGTGTAGACCAAGGTTATGCTCCTATACAGCCTATTCATTATTCCCATAAAATTCACGCTGGTGATAATAAGATTGAGTGTAAGTATTGTCACTCTTCAGCTAGGGTGTCAAAGCATTCTGGCATTCCGGCCATGAATGTTTGTATGAATTGTCATAAGTCCATATACGAATACAAGGGTAATCCAGAAGGTCCTACACAAGAGGATTTGGCTAATGGGTATACCAACGAGTTTTATACCAAGGAAATCAAGAAATTGTACAAGGCCGTAGGATGGGATGAGGAGAATCAAAAATACACAGGTGAGACACAGCCTATAGAATGGGTTCGTATTCACAACCTTCCGGATTTTGCTTATTTCAATCACTCGCAGCATGTTTCCGTCGCCGGAGTAGATTGTCAAACATGTCATGGTCCTGTCGAGGAAATGGAAATTATGTACCAGTACTCTCCATTGACGATGGGTTGGTGTATTAATTGTCACCGAGAAACCAATGTGAAGGTCGAGGGTAATGAGTATTACGAGAAGATTCATGCGGAACTTTCCAAAAAGTATGGTGTTGAGAATTTGACGGCTGCTCAGATGGGTGGTTTGGAATGTGGAAAATGTCACTATTAATAATTATTTAAGAAGCTAATTACAGATATTACGTATGGCATCAAACAAAAAATATTGGAAGAACGAGGCGGAGTTAAATCCTAACGATTCCATTGTTGAGGCGCTAAAGCAAAACGAATTTGTAGAGCCAATTCCTGTCGACGATTTCTTGGGGGATAAAGAAAATTTATCCACAACAAATACAAATCGAAGGGATTTTCTCAAGTACGTTGGTTTTAGTACAGCTGCAGCTTCTTTGGCGGCATGCGAGGGGCCGGTCATTAAGTCGATACCTTATGTGGTACAGCCAGAAAACATTGTGCCCGGTGTTGCCAATTACTATGCAACCTCGATTGCCAATGGTTTTGATTTTGCCAGTATTTTAATAAAAACTCGAGAAGGGCGTCCTATCAAGGTAGAGAACAATACCTTGGCAAAGGTTGGAGGCGCAGCTAATGCAAGAGTGCAGGCGTCTGTTCTTTCTTTATATGATAGTACAAGATTGCAAGGCCCCCTGGCTAATGGGGAGCCTGTTGAATGGGATGCGTTAAACGCTGCCGTTAAAGCAAAGATGGGAAGTTTAAAAGGGTCTTCTAAAAAGATTGCCTTTTTAACACAGACATACGCAAGTCCTTCTACGGACAGATTGATGAGTGATTTGAAAACTGCTAACGAAAATGTGCATCACGTAACTTATGATGCCATATCCGAGGATGCGGCTTTAACTGCTTTTGAAAATAAATATGGGGAACGCGCTCTGGCCGATTACGATTTCGAAAAGGCTGGATTGATTGTTTCTTTTGGTGCGGATTTCTTGTCCGATTGGCAAGGTGGTGGATATGATGGTACATATTCCAAGGGTAGAGTTCCTAAGAAGGGTAAGATGTCCAGGCACGTACAATTAGAGGCGAATATGTCTTTGACGGGTGCCAACGCTGATAAAAGGATTCCTTTAACGCCTTCGGCTCAGAAAGTTGTTCTTGCCAAATTATACGGAAAGCTCAACGGAACCTCTGTTGGTGGTAATACCTCCGAGTATGATGCTGTTGTTGATCAGATAGCAGGAGAAATCAGAAAGGCGGGCGCTAACGCAGTAGTTGTAACTGGTTTGGATGATGTAAATGCGCAAACCGTTGTTTTGGCCATAAATGAAATGTTGGGTAGTAAGGCTTTTGACGCTGTTGCCCCGAGATTGGTTAGACAGGGGAGTGTAAAGGCGCTGAACGCTTTAATTGCCGATATGAAGTCAGGTAGAGTTGGAGCTTTGATTATGGATGGTGTTAATCCTATGTATTCGTTGCCCAATGCCGCTGATTTTAAAGAAGGTCTTGAAAAGGTAGATTTGACCGTCGCTTTTTCAACCAATTGGAATGAAACTACAGAGGCGGTGCAGTATGTTGCAGCTTCCAACCATTACCTCGAATCTTGGGGTGATGTTGAAATGAAGAAAGGTCATTATAGTTTGATGCAACCTACGATACAGGAGTTGTTTGATACCAAGCAATTTCAGTCGGCTGTTTTAGGTTGGTTAGGTAGTGATAAAACATATTATGATTATATAAAGGAAACTTGGACGGGAGGTATCTTAGGAACTTCCGAATGGAGTCAAAAGCTTCAGGATGGTGTTTTCAGTGCTTCGACTATGATGGTCGATGCAGAGAGCACGGTTACCGAAAGCGAGGATGTTGAAAATGCTGAAACGGTTTCCGCGCTGCCAATTGCTTCCGCTTTGCGCAGCCTTGCAAATGCTACCGGAGAAGGAATGGAGCTAACGCTTTATTCTAAGGTGGGTATGGGTGACGGTCAGCAGGCTAATAATCCATGGTTGCAGGAGTTCCCTGATCCGATTACCAGAGTTTCTTGGGATAATTACGTAACCGTTTCCAAAGCCGATGCAGAAGCAATGGGACTAGAGAACGTTAACGTTGCAAATGGTGGTATGAATGGTAGTTACGTTAATATTACTGTAGGCGGAGCAACATTGAACAAAGTGCCAGTGGTGGTGCAACCGGGCCAAGCAAAAGGAACCGCAGGGCTTTCTTTTGGCTATGGAAAGAAGGTAGGTATGAAGGAGGAAATGCAAACAGGTGTTAATGCCTTTGCATTGTACGATGGCTTCAGTGCTAATCAGTCTGTTAAGATTGAAAAGGTTACTGGTGTGGACGACCACGAGTTTGCATGTATACAATTGCATAAAACCCTTATGGGTAGAGGTGATATTATCAAGGAAACGACCTTGGAAATATTCAATACTAAAGACCATGCGGAATGGAATCATGTTCCCCAAGTGTCTTTAAACCATCAAGAGGTACCGGCAACTTCCGTAGATTTATGGGATAGTTTTGACCGTTCCATCGGGCATCACTTTAATATGTCTATCGATTTAAATGCTTGTACGGGATGTGGGGCTTGTGTTATCGCTTGTCACGCAGAGAACAACGTTCCTGTAGTTGGTAAGCAGGAAGTACGGAAGTCAAGGGATATGCATTGGTTGCGTATCGACAGGTACTACTCTTCAGAAGAGACGTTTGAGCAAGATGATGCTAAGAAAAACGGATTTGATGGATTGTCTGGCGATAACGGTTCTTTAGGAGGATTTGGAGAGTTGGAAGATCCTTCGGCTAATCCGCAGGTTGCTTTTCAGCCCGTAATGTGTCAACACTGTAACCACGCTCCATGTGAAACTGTTTGTCCTGTTGCGGCAACTTCTCACGGTCGTCAGGGTCAGAATCAAATGGCATACAACAGATGTGTGGGTACAAGGTATTGTGCAAACAACTGCCCTTATAAAGTAAGGCGTTTTAACTGGTTCCTATATAACAATAACGATGAGTTCGATTTCCATATGAACAATGATTTGGGTAAAATGGTATTGAACCCAGATGTTAATGTTCGTTCTAGAGGTGTTATTGAGAAATGTTCCATGTGTATTCAAAAAACACAAAAGACCATTTTAGATGCCAAAAGAGATGGAAGGGTAATAGAGGATGGAGAATTCCAAACGGCATGTTCATCTGCCTGTGGTAACGGAGCAATTGTCTTTGGAGATATAAACGATGATAAGAGTAAAGTTGCCGAATTGAAAGAAAGTGACCGTATGTACCATTTATTGGAGCACGTGGGAACACAACCGAATGTATTCTATCATGTTAAGGTTAGGAATACCAACGAAGCATAACAATACTAGAAAGTAATTATAACAGAATTCTATGGCGTCGCATTACGAAGCTCCTATAAGAAAACCCTTAGTAGTCGGAAACAAAGGCTACCACGATGTAACCGTGGATATTGCCGCCCCTGTTGAAGGAAGAGCCAATAAGCATTGGTGGATAGTTTTTTCCATTGCTTTGGTCGCTTTTTTATGGGGAGTAGGTTGTATAATTTATACGATTTCCACAGGTATCGGTACTTGGGGTCTTAATAAAACTGTTAACTGGGCTTGGGATATTACCAACTTTGTTTGGTGGGTAGGTATCGGTCACGCCGGAACCTTGATTTCTGCGGTATTACTGTTATTCCGTCAGAAATGGAGAATGGCTATTAACCGTTCTGCAGAAGCGATGACCATCTTTTCCGTAATACAGGCCGGGTTGTTTCCTATCATACACATGGGTAGACCTTGGTTGGCCTATTGGGTATTGCCCATTCCCAATCAATTTGGTTCGTTATGGGTAAACTTTAATTCACCATTGCTTTGGGATGTATTTGCGATATCAACATATTTGTCGGTGTCACTGGTCTTTTGGTGGACAGGTTTGCTACCTGACTTTGCAATGATTCGTGATAGGGCCGTTTTGCCTTTCCAGAAGAAAATATATGGAATATTAAGTTTCGGTTGGAGCGGAAGAGCCAAAGATTGGCAACGTTTTGAAGAGGTGTCCTTAGTTTTGGCTGGTTTGGCCACTCCTCTGGTACTTTCTGTACACACTATTGTATCGTTTGACTTTGCTACTTCGGTAATACCGGGATGGCATACTACAATTTTCCCTCCTTACTTCGTGGCAGGTGCTATCTTTTCAGGTTTTGCGATGGTAAATACGCTTCTCATTATAATGAGAAAGGTGTGTAGTCTAGAAGCTTACATTACGGTACAGCATATTGAATTAATGAACATCGTAATCATGATTACGGGTTCTATCGTAGGTTGTGCGTACATTACGGAATTGTTCATGGCGTGGTACTCCGGAGTAGAGTACGAGCAGTACGCATTTTTGAACAGAGCTACAGGTCCTTACTGGTGGGCATATTGGGCTATGATGACTTGTAATGTATTTTCGCCACAGTTCATGTGGTTCAAGAAGCTACGTACCAGCATCATGTTTTCCTTCTTTATTTCTATCGTAGTAAATATAGGAATGTGGTTTGAGCGTTTTGTAATTATCGTAACATCACTTCATAGGGATTATTTACCATCTTCATGGACAATGTTCTCCCCAACATTCGTAGATATCGGAATCTTTATTGGAACTATAGGATTCTTTTTTGTACTCTTCTTATTGTATTCAAGAACCTTTCCTGTTATTGCGCAGGCAGAAGTTAAATCAATACTGAAATCCTCTGGAGGAAAGTATAAGGCATTAAGGGATGCAGGTAAGCCGTTATATGAAATTCCAACATCAAAAGCGATAATTAAAGAGCGTGTTACTCAGGATGTGTTGATGGGAGAGGTTGTTCCCAAGGAAGGGGATAAAGTCGGAGTAACGGAGTTGTTAAGTTCTATTGGAACATTTGACTCGACGAAAGAAACTGCTGACGATCTTAAAAAAGTAAAGGGCATCGGTCCTCAAATGGAAGCGACATTGAATGAAATCGGGATTTTCACTTTTGCACAAGTTGCAAGGATGACGGCAAAGGAATATGATTTGTTAGATTCAATTACCGGATCTTTCCCAGGAAGGGCACAGAGAGATGATTGGGCCGGACAGGCAAAAGTATTAAATAACAAAAAGTAGGCTATGGCATCAAAGGTTATACAGGCATTTTACAACGATGACGACGTGCTGATGCACGCTGTTAAGAAGGTGAAGGCGGCCAAGCATCATATAGAAGAGGTCTATTGTCCGTTTCCAGTACATGGTCTGGACAAAGCTATGGGGTTAGCTCCTACAAGAATAGCGATAACATCTTTCTTGTATGGTTGTGTGGGCTTAACAGTGGCGATACTAATGATGAATTTCATTATGATAAAGGATTGGCCACAGGATATTGGTGGTAAGCCAAGTTTCAGCTACTTGGAGAATATGCCGGCATTTGTGCCAATCATGTTTGAGCTTACGGTTTTCTTTGCGGCACACCTTATGGTAATAACCTTTTACCTTAGAAGTAGGTTGTGGCCGTTTAAAAAAGCCGAAAATCCAGATGTTAGAACTACGGATGACCATTTCTTAATGGAAATTGAAATTCATGGTAACGAACAGGAATTAAAAGATTTGTTGGCAGATACTGGAGCAGTAGAAATTAATATATCAGAGAAAAACAGTCATTAAATATGAACAGTTTTAAGAAAATAGGATTAGTAATAGGTTTGATGTTCGCTTTTATAGCATGTCAGGACGATAGTAAGCCGAATTACCAATATATGCCCAATATGTACGAACCTGTAGGTTATGAAACTTATGAGGAAGTAGACTTTTTGCCTAATGGTTCTGAAGCTATGCTTCCCCCGGCAAACACTATAAATAGAGGTTGGCTGCCGTACGATATTCCTAATAGTCCGGAGGGTAAAGAAATTGCTAGATTAAATGAAAGTCCGTTAGATTCTTTGAATACTGAGGAAAATTTGGCCGTAGGTGGACAATTGTATACGATTTACTGTGCTATTTGCCATGGTGATAAAGGAAAAGGACAAGGTACTTTAGTGAAACGAGAAAAGATTTTAGGAGTTCCAAGCTATGACGATGCTGCTAGAAATATTACCGTCGGGACTACGTATCATACCATGCAATACGGATTGAACTCTATGGGGTCGTATGCTTCTCAGATGAATACGACCGAGATGTGGCAGGTTTCTGAGTACGTGATGAAATTGAAACAAGATTTAACCAAATAATAGGTAAAACCATACTATGTATACGTTTTCAAATAGACTTAAGATTGCTTCCATTGTATTAATGGCCGTAGGACTTGTTGGAATAATTGGCGGGTTTGTTATGGCACCTGGTACCGTTGAGGAAGCAAAAGCTATGGTAGCCAGCCATGATGATGGTCACGGAGGAGATCATGCGGAAGAAGCGGCGCATCCAATGGTTGCAGATGACCACGGGGAGGCTGAAGCTCACGGAGAGGAACATGGAGCATCACATGATGAACATTTACTGCACCAGTTGCAGAATAAGCCTTGGGCGGCATTGTATGTTGCGGCATTCTTTTTTATGATGATTTCCTTGGGTGTTCTGGCATTTTACGCCATACAACGTGCCGCGCAAGCGGGTTGGTCTCCTTTATTGTTTAGGGTTATGGAAGGTATAACGGCTTATTTGGTACCTGGAGGAATTGTTGTTTTCGTTATACTATTGCTGTCCGTACTTCATATGAACCATTTATTCGTTTGGATGGATGCAGATGTGGTAGCGCATGATGCATTATTGCAAGGTAAATCCGGATACTTGAATCCTACGTTTTTCTTGATTAGAGCTGCGGTATTTTTGGGTGGTTGGATAGCATATCGTGAGTACTCTAGAAAATTGTCTTTACAACAAGACGAGTCGGATGATAATTCTAACTTTAAATTGAACTTTAGAATATCCGCGGCCTTTTTAGTATTCTATCTAATTTCAGAATCCATTATGTCATGGGATTGGATCATGAGTGTAGACCCACACTGGTTCAGCACCCTTTTTGGATGGTATATTTTCGCAAGTATGTTTGTTTCTGGTATTACGGTTATCGCTATGGTTACTATCTACCTAAAATCTAAAGGTCTTTTAAAGGAAGTAAATGACAGTCATATTCATGATTTGGCTAAGTTCATGTTCGGTATAAGTATATTTTGGACCTATTTATGGTTTTCCCAGTTCATGCTTATATGGTACTCTAACATTCCTGAGGAAGTAACATATTACGTGACTAGAATAGAAGACTATAAGTTACCGTTTTTTGGTATGGTGGCGATGAATTTCTTATTCCCTGTGCTCTTATTGATGAACAGTGACTATAAACGTGTCAACTGGTTTGTAGTAATGGCAGGAGTGGTAATACTGGCGGGTCATTATATGGACATCTTTAATGCAATTATGCCTGCTACAGTGGGTGACCAATGGTATATTGGAATACCGGAGATAAGTTCCATATTGTTCTTTGCCGGATTCTTTATTTTTTGGATTTTCAGAGCGCTTTCAACTGCGCCTTTGCAACCCAAAAGAAACCCATTTATTGAAGAAAGTAGACACTTTCATTATTAGTAAGTTTTAAGGTATAATATTAAATCATACAATGACTACATTATTAACTTTAGCAGTTTTAGTTCTCGTGGCAATTGCCATCTGGCAAATGACCAAGATATTTGAATTATCTCAGCTTAAAACTGATAATCAGGAAATAGCAAACGATTCGGATAACAAAAATAATGGTTATCTATTGTTCGCTTTTTTGATTTTCATTTACGGAATTACCATATTCAGTTTCTGGAAATATTCTAAGTTCTTGCTTCCTGAGGCCGCTTCTGAACACGGAGGGGAATATGATTATCTGATGCTGGTGTCTTTTATTATCATCTTCATCGTACAGACTATCACACAGGCGTTACTTCACTATTTTGGTTATAAGTACAGAGGCGAGAAAGGTAAGAAGGCATTGTTTTATGCTGATAATGATCGCTTGGAATTTATTTGGACCATTATACCGGTAATCGTCTTGGCAGGTCTTATTTTATGGGGCTTATATACGTGGACGAATATTATGGATGTTAATGATGAGGATGACCCTCTTATCGTTGAGCTGTACGCACAACAATTCAATTGGACGGCCAGATATGGAGGGGCGGATAACGTTCTCGGGGGAGCTAATGTTCGGATGATAGATATAGATCGTGCCAACGTCATGGGATTGGATGAAGCTGATTCTTATGCCGCCGATGATGTTATTGTTAAAGAATTGCATTTGCCAGTCGGTAGAAAAGTGAACTTTAAGATGCGTTCTCAAGACGTTTTGCATTCAGCCTACATGCCGCACTTTAGAGCACAGATGAACTGCGTTCCTGGTATGATTACGGAGTTTTCGTTTACACCCATTTATACGACGGAGGAAATGAGAATGAATCCTGATGTTGTAGATAAGGTAAAGCGCACAAATAAAATTAGGGCAGAGAAATCTGCAAGTGGTGATGAAGTTTTAGACCCATGGGAATTTGATTATATTTTACTATGTAATAAAATTTGCGGGAAGTCCCATTACAACATGCAAATGAAGATAATTGTAGAGACGGAAGAGGAGTATAATGAATGGATGAAGCAGCAAAAAACATTTGCGGAGACCGTACTTAAAGATGAAACTAATCCTGCTTTCAATACCGTAGAGGGTGTTTCAGTAGGACAATAGTTCGATTTAGGTTTTAGAAGTAGGCTAGAAAAAGAAAATTAATAAAAAAAGAATTCGATTATGTCAGCAGTAACAGCACATGTAGATGAAAATGCACATGACGATCATGGACATCATCATCACAAAGAGACTTTTGTAACAAAATATATCTTTAGTCAGGATCATAAAATGATTGCCAAGCAATACCTCATTACAGGTGTTTTGGTAATGGGTTTTATTGGCATTGCAATGTCGTTATTATTTAGAATGCAATTGGCATGGCCAGGAGAGTCATTTTTAGTTTTTGATACTTTTCTTGGTAAATGGGCCCCAGATGGGGTAATGGATGCCGACGTTTATTTGGCATTGATTACGATGCATGGAACCATCATGGTATTCTTCGTTCTAACCGCAGGTCTTAGTGGTACATTCAGTAACTTATTGATCCCATTGCAGATAGGCGCACGTGATATGGCGTCTGGCTTTTTGAATATGGTTTCCTTCTGGTTATTCTTTGTATCGAGTGTAATCATGGTAATCTCACTATTTGTAGAAGCGGGACCAGCGGCTGCGGGATGGACCATCTATCCCCCATTAAGTTCGCTACCTATGGCACAGCCAGGTTCTGGTATGGGTATGACGTTATGGTTAGTGTCCATGGCAATTTTTATCGCCTCTTCCTTATTGGGTTCATTGAACTACGTGGTAACGGTCATCAACCTTAGAACTAAAGGTATGTCCATGACAAGATTACCTTTGACGATATGGGCATTTTTTGTAACCGCTATTATCGGTATCATATCGTTCCCTGTTTTATTATCTGCAGCATTGCTATTAATAATGGATAGAAGTTTTGGTACTTCTTTCTTCCTTTCGGATATTTTTATTCAGGGTGAAGTGCTACATTATCAAGGTGGTTCGCCAGTTTTATTCGAACACCTATTTTGGTTCTTGGGTCACCCAGAGGTTTATATTGTTCTATTGCCCGCATTAGGAATCACCTCAGAAGTAATGTCCACCAATGCTCGTAAGCCTATTTTCGGTTATCGTGCTATGGTCGCCTCTATTTTGGCCATTGCGTTCTTATCTACGATTGTTTGGGGTCACCATATGTTCATTTCAGGGATGAATCCGTTCTTAGGTTCCGTATTTACTTTTACAACATTGTTAATTGCCATACCGTCAGCGGTAAAGGCATTCAATTATATTACAACCCTATGGAAAGGTAACTTGCAGTTGAATCCGGCAATGTTATTTTCAATAGGACTGGTATCAACTTTTATTACTGGTGGCCTTACAGGTATCATTTTAGGTGATAGTACGTTGGACATCAACGTACATGACACCTATTTTGTGGTAGCACACTTTCACTTGGTAATGGGGATATCTGCATTATACGGTCTTTTCGCAGGGGTGTATCACTGGTTCCCTAAGATGTTCGAAGGTAGAATGATGAACAAGAATCTAGGATACGTGCATTTTTGGGTAACGGCCATTTGTGCTTACGGTGTATTCTTCCCGATGCACTTTGTCGGTATGGCAGGCGTACCTAGAAGATACTATGAAAACACTGCTTTTCCAATGTTCGATGAGCTGGCAGACGTTCAAATTTTAATGACGGTATTTGCGCTTATTGCCGGAGCGGCTCAATTGGTATTTGTGGCCAATTTTGTGTACAGTATGTTCTATGGTAAAAAGGGACCTCAGAACCCATGGAAATCAAATACGCTCGAGTGGACAACACCACAAGAGCATTTTCACGGCAACTGGCCTGGTGCTATTCCCCACGTGCACCGTTGGGCTTATGATTATAGTAAAGTAGATGAGAAAGGTGAGTACATTATCCCAGGACAGGATTTTGTACCACAGCATATTCCCCTACAGAACGATGAGGAGGAATTGAATCATTGATATAGACATATATTTAATAAAATGCTCAGCTTTTTCAAGTTGGGCATTTTTTTTGATAATAAGTGTAGTAGAGACATATTGAATTTTTGTAATACCTTTAAATCCATATTTTATATTCAGAAATACTTTAGAACACATGAAAAGAGTCATTTTATTGTTAATTATATTTAGTTATACGCATTCCTTTGCTCAACGAAAACCAAAAATAAAGGGGAATAAGAATGTTGTAGAAGTGCGTGAAGACTTGCCTGCCTTTCATGCCATACAGCTCAACGATGATCTTGAAATTTTGTTACAGAAGGCTTCGAATGAGGGATACACCTTGGAAGCCGACGATAATTTAATAGATGTGCTGAAGTTTAAAGTGACAGATAGCACTTTGATCATTTCCTCATTTTATAAAATCACCTCCAAAAAGAAACTTAATATTGTGGTATACTATACGGAGCTGGATGGACTAACCATGCGGAACGGAGAGATAAGTATGAAAGATGTGATATCCTCCGATAGACTTACGGTTAGAACCTCAGGTACTGCAAGACTTGAGCTGAATGCAACTGCCGATATTATTGATATAGACATGGAAGGGATTAGCTCTGGAGATTTCAATGTGGCGAGCGACTCGCTTAATCTTACCTTAAAGGACAGGATAGACGCAAAGATATATGCTACTGGGGA
This sequence comes from Maribacter sp. MJ134, assembly GCF_003970695.1. Taxonomy (NCBI): domain Bacteria; kingdom Pseudomonadati; phylum Bacteroidota; class Flavobacteriia; order Flavobacteriales; family Flavobacteriaceae; genus Maribacter; species Maribacter sp. MJ134. The sequence goes on along the minus strand of NZ_CP034570.1, from coordinate 2,241,139 downwards.
AAAGAATACCATTTACATGTATAAGAACGCCTCGGCTAAGTTAGAAGGGACAACCGATTTCTTAACGGCTAAACTTTATGGGAATAGTAATCTTAAAGCAGAAAAACTGGAATCCAATACGGCCCTAGTCGTTTCTGAAGATTCTCCAAATGCAAGAGTAAATGTGCTGGTGGACTTTCAACTATCTTCAAGAGGCTCTTCTAAAACAAGTTTGTACGGAAACCCTAAAATAACCATACTGGACTTTTTAGATACCTCACAACTGGATAAAGAAAATAACTAACGAGCTATGGGTGCCGACATACAATGGTCGGGTATGCCAAAACCATCTACCAACACTTCTATATGAGGGCGTAACTCGGTGCATAATCGTTCGGTTCTTTGTCGTATAGCTTTTGATTTAGCGCTGCCAATGTAGCCCTGCTCTAAGAACCAAGAGGCATCTTTTCGTAGTTCCGATAGTGCGTAAAGCGTTCCCAATTTTTGAAACAGTGCCCTATTTGTTTCGTTAGTTATTGAATCCGTAAAGGACGTAAATGTCGAGTAAGCGAGTTCAATGCTATATGCTTTCCCTAAGGCCAGTAAATGCGTCTGTACTTTTAGGAATGCTTGGTAAGAGGGTACGCCTTTTTTAATATAACTGCGTATGCGCATGGCCAAGGTATAAGTTAACCTTCGTGTTCTATATTCAAAAGCGTGCTTGTGAAATTTTGGATTATATAAATGCTCAGCATCCACCTTATTGGCGTACAAAGGATTTACAGTTGCTAGTTTATCGCTCAACTGCTGACTTAAAAGTTTCAGGACAGAAGTAAATCCTGCACTATTAAACTCTGCCTTAAAATCCGATAGTACACCTTTTGCCGCTAGCTGGAGCAATACGTTATTATCTCCTTCAAAAGTGGTAAAGATATCTACATCGCCTTTTAAATCTGCAATACGGTTCTCTAATAAATAACCTTTACCTCCACAGGCTTCTCTACATTCCTGAATGGTGTTATTGGCATACCAGGTGATTATGGATTTCAACCCCGCTACCTGAGTTTCTACTTTGCGTTTGTCCGGTTGATTTTCATCACAGTATACCTCCATCATCTTATCCAATGTGATATGATACACGTACGCACTAGCTACCAAAGGTGTCAAACGTAGTTGATGCGTAGGATAGTCCATCAACAAATCTTCTTGAATTTTTATACTATCATTGAATTGCCTTCTCTTCAAAGCATGCTTAATAGCGACTGCAAGAGCCATTTTGGCTCCCCCGAGTCCTGCACGGGCTACACATATCCTGCCCCCGACTAGGGTTCCCAACATGGTAAAAAAGCGCTTATTAGGGTTCTGGATGTCGGATGTATAGATTCCTTCCGAGTTGATGTCCCCGTATTTGTTCAATAGGTTTTCTCTTGGAACACTCACTTGATGAAACCATATTTTTCCGTTATCAACCCCATTGAGGCCTAATTTGTAACCGTTGTCTTCAACTTTGATTCCAGGTAACAGCTTGTGGTTTTCATCCCGTAACGGCACCAAGATAGCATGCACACCTTCATTTTTTCCATTTACGATGAGCTGGGCGAAAACTGAAGCCATTTTGGAATCTAAAGCGTTTCCTATATACTCCTTATTATCGTTTTCTCCTGGTGTATGCAACACAATGACATCAGTTTTTTTATCATAAGTGGCGGTAGTTTTAATGCCTCTTACATTAGAACCATGACCCGTTTCGGTCATGGCGAAACAACCTAGTAAATCGGCCTCTCCAGTTTTATTCAAGTACTTATCGTGATGCTTTTTGGTGCCCAATTTTTGAATACTACCTCCGAACAGACCAAACTGTACGCCGAATTTTATGGTAAGACTTCCATCAACATACATCATATTCTCAAAGATAGTGGCGTAGCCTTCCATATCATTGGTTCCTCCGTATGCTTTGGGATAGGCCATGGCGCCGTACCCCTTGGAAGCGAGATATTTAACCTGATCAAGAACTATTTTTCGGAAATCCTCTTTTGTTCTATGAACGTCCCATTTAAAAATATCATGGTCTAAAACGGTCCTAAAATCATCTACTACGGTAGCGTTCTTACCCTTTAGAACAAGGTCTATTTCTTTGGCATCATAGAAATCCGAAACGCTCTCATATTCAACCTCCACATCAAAAAGATGGTTGTAGTGATTGGGTTGTATGCCTAGATTAATTTCAATAGCTTTTAGACTCTCGTTAAACGGACACGAATCTTTGTAATGACAAACCACCTTTTGACTAAAAGTGGTCAGTGGGTAAGTCTCACTTTCGATGAGTTTAACTCCTGAATTGGAAATGATATTTTTCCAAGCCTTAAATTCTTCGTTGGCAGGAGGATTATTTACCGCTAGCCAAGACGTCAACACCTTCTTCTCTTCTTTAGATAGACTATCGTCTGAACTGATGGCCTTTTCTACTACGTTTATTTCTGATGTCGAAACCAAATCGTCTGACCAAATCACGTAAAATATCGGGATATATTGTAAAATGCCGGCAGAGTAAATTTTCTTTTCCATGAGTTGAAAATACGAATTATTCGTTTAAAATTTCCTAAAGAATGCAAACCCTACCATGAATTTCTTTAAGCCCGTTTCCCTATCTTTGTTAGGATATGAATGAGTACTTAGACCCTTCCGCAGATGGTTTTTCTGATATAGAGCTTGATATTGAAAGAGCTTTAAGACCAGTTAGTTTTGACGATTTTACCGGACAGGAACAGGTTTTGGAGAATTTGAAAGTCTTTGTAGAAGCAGCCAATCAGCGAGGTGAAGCCTTAGATCATACTTTATTTCATGGGCCTCCTGGTTTAGGTAAAACCACCTTGGCGAATATTTTGGCCAATGAATTGGGCGTAGGCATCAAAATAACCTCTGGTCCGGTATTGGATAAACCGGGAGACTTAGCAGGTCTTCTCACTAATTTGGATGAGCGAGATGTGCTGTTCATTGACGAAATACATCGTTTAAGCCCTATCGTGGAAGAGTATTTATACTCGGCTATGGAAGACTATAGAATTGATATCATGATAGAGACTGGGCCTAATGCAAGATCGGTTCAGATTAATCTAAGCCCCTTTACACTGATCGGCGCAACGACAAGGTCTGGACTATTGACAGCACCAATGCGGGCGCGTTTTGGTATACAAAGTAGGTTGCAGTACTATTCAACGGAGTTGTTATCTACCATTGTTCAGCGTAGCGCCGAAATTTTGAAGGTCAAGATTTCCAATGAGGCGGCCATCGAAATAGCGGGGCGTAGTAGAGGAACTCCGCGTATCTGTAATTCATTGCTCCGCAGGGTACGGGACTTTGCTCAAATAAAGGGCACTGGGGACATAGATATGGAAATTTCAAAATTTAGTTTGAAAGCATTGAATGTTGATGCGCACGGATTGGATGAAATGGACAATAAGATTCTTACTACCATTATAGACAAGTTCAAAGGAGGTCCTGTTGGTATCACTACCTTGGCCACGGCAGTTTCGGAAAGTTCGGAAACCATAGAAGAGGTGTATGAGCCATTTTTGATACAGCAGGGTTTTATTATGCGTACTCCGCGGGGCAGGGAAGTAACGGAGTTAGCTTACAAGCATTTGGGCAGAATTAAAGGAGGAATACAACCTGGACTTTTTTAAATGAAAAAACTACCAGTGGTATCAAGGACCCATGTTTTTAAAAACAGAAAACAGATCCTTAAAAACCCGATACCTTTTCATCACGATAATTTTAACCGTTTAGGAGATACTTTTGAAGTGGCTGTAGGTCTCAAGAAACGGATCATCTTTACCAGACAGGCCAAATTTATCAAGCAAATCCTTCAAACAAAGCAAAAACATTATCAAAAATCCTCACTTCAAACGGTGGACTTGGCAAAGTATATTGGACGTGGTCTGCTCACCTCAAACGGGGAGCATTGGCGTAATCACAGAAGGATGATACAGCCCGCTTTTCATAAAAGAAAACTACAGGGCTTATTACAGATTATGTACCAGGCCATAAAAGGGGAGTTGTCCAAGATAAAAGCCGGAGAAATACAGGATATTTATCCGTTAATGGGGGACCTCGCATTTCAAGTAGTGGCAACATCCCTTTTCAGTCGTGACGATATTCAAGTGCAGATGTCAGCATTGAAAGAAATTACGGAAGCCAATCAGCGTATGCTCATCCAAGAAATGAGACAACCCTATCTAAATTGGTGGTATAAGTTTTCGGGTAAAATAAATAGACATATCAAACTTTCCTTAGAGGCACGTGCTATATTAAGTAGCATTATAAAGGAGAGGTTGGCTCAAGATTCTGAAAAAGATGATTTGATGGATATGCTTCTTAAGGCTACTTATGAGGACGGAAGCCGTATGCCAGAAAAGCAATTGATCGATGAAATTTTAATACTGTTTGCAGCGGGACATGAGACTACGGCCAATGCCTTAGGATTTATATTGTTCCTACTGGCCAAACATCCGGAAAAACAGGGAAAAGCCTTTGCAGAAATAAATGCGATAGATTGGACGGAGGGTATTGAGATGGAAAGTTTACGAAAATTGGGTTATGTAAAACAGTGTATAGAGGAAGGAATGCGCTTATATCCACCTGCGTACTATATTGACCGGGAATCTATTATAAAAGATGAGATAGAGGATTACGAAATACCTGAAAACTCAATGTTGTTGCTTGCCATTTACGAATTGCATAGGGATTCGCGTTTTTGGGAATCTCCCAACGCTTTCAAGCCAGAGCGGTTCGATCCTGCAAATAAAAGGGACTATTCCGATTATTATTTTCCCTTTGGTGGCGGGCCAAGAATGTGTATAGGTAATAACTTTGCCATGCAAGAAATGATTTTGACGGTGGCCGAGATTCTTCGTAGCTATACCCTAAGACCGGTGGATGATGAAGTCCTTATTAATCCATTAATTTCCCTGAAACCTGTTAGCGTTAAACTTCATTTTATACCAAGATGAATTTTTCCAAGACAAGCGAACTTATAAAAACCGAAGCCAAGCGCCTTGGTTTTTTGTCGTGTGGAATTTCAAAGGCCGATTTTTTAGAGGAGGAGGCCCCCCGTTTAGAGAAGTGGTTGAACAATAATATGCATGGCGAAATGGCATATATGGAGAACCATTTTGACAAACGTTTAGATCCACGTTTATTGGTCGATGGAGCCAAATCGGTCATTTCACTTTTACTGAATTACTATCCGGAAGAAACCCAAAAAGAAGATACCTACAAGATTTCCAAATATGCTTATGGCCATGATTACCATCATGTGATAAAATCCAAATTAAAACAACTTCAAGAATTCATCTCCGAACAAATCGGTGAGGTCAACGGAAGAGCATTCGTAGATTCTGCACCGGTCTTGGACAAAGCATGGGCCGCTAAAAGTGGTTTGGGTTGGATTGGTAAGCATAGCAACCTACTAACACAACAAGTGGGTTCTTTTTATTTTATAGCGGAACTCATTGTTGATTTAGAGTTATCCTACGACTCCCCGGTCACCGACCATTGTGGCACTTGTACCGCATGTATAGATGCATGTCCTACACAGGCTATAACAGAACCCTATGTGGTGGATGGTAGTAAATGTATTTCCTATTTCACGATAGAACTTAAGAACGAGATTCCCAGTGAATTTAAAGGTCAGTTTAATGATTGGGCTTTTGGCTGCGATGTATGCCAAGATGTTTGTCCTTGGAACAAATTTTCAAAACCACATCAAGAACCGCTGTTCAATCCACATCCGGATTTATTATCCATGACCAAAAAAGATTGGGAGGAGATTACAGAAGATGTTTTTAAAAAAGTATTCCAAAAATCCGCCGTAAAACGAACCAAATTCTCTGGACTACAGCGCAATATTAAATTTCTTAAGTGATTGGTTAGATAACTCTATCGTTTTCGTTGGGGAACTTAGCTCTTTTTTTGGATGCTGATGGCGCATCAAGCATTAAAAATACTATCTTGGAAGAGCTAAAATTTTACGAATTATCGATTTTTTATACAGATTTTTAAGATTTTGACATCAATATTCAACCAAACTAAACGTTAAGATGAAAATAGCGAAACCAAGCCTCAGTTTTTGGCAGATCTTTAATATGAATGTTGGTTTTCTTGGAATCCAATATAGCTTTGGTCTCCAGCAAACTGCAATTAATCCTATATTCCTTTATTTAGGTGCTCCAGAGGATATGCTTCCTATTTTAAATATCGCTGGGCCGGTTACCGGCTTGGTTGTTCAGCCCATTATTGGGGCTATGTCAGATAAAACATGGTCTCCTAAATGGGGAAGACGTAAGCCCTATTTTCTAATAGGAGCAATATTGGGTAGTTTATGTCTTTTTGCTTTCCCAACAAGTCCTGTGCTTTGGTTCGCCGTTGGTTTGCTTTGGATTCTTGACGTAGGTAACAATATGGCCATGGAGCCTTATCGTGCATTTGTAGGGGACAAATTGCCTGAAAAGCAATTGAGTTTAGGTTTTCAAATGCAGAGCTTATTTGTAGGCGCGGGTATTCTTTTGGCAAATGGGTCTATCGTATTGTTTCAATACCTGTTGGGAGATGAATCAATTGAAGTAGCGGGTTCCATACCACAGTGGCTATACTATTCTTTTTATATAGGAGGTATACTTTCCATAGCAACTATTTTATGGTCCGTTCTAAAAACACCGGAAATTCCTCCATCCGCCGAAGAGTTAGCTGAAATTAACCATGATAGAAGTAAGCCAATTGGCGCAAGAATTGCTAAGCCCTTTGCTGAAATAGTAACAGCTATTAGAGATATGCCTGCTTTTATGTGGAAAATTAGTGCGGTTTACTTATTCCAATGGTATGCACTTTTTGTGTACTGGCAGTACATAACGCCACTTTTTAAGCTTACACTAGGTTACTCTACTTCAGAAGCTGCTTCGCAATCGGCCCAAATGAGTTTAACGTATAATATAGTTACTATGGTGGTGGCCTTAGCTCTCGTGCCGCTTACTTTGAAATATGGAGGTAAAAAGATATATGCATTAAGTTTGGTAGGAACCGGTTTGGCATTGTTCGCAATTCCATTTATTGATGATTCTTTACTAGTGCTAGCGCCTATGGTACTTTTCGGCATTGGTTGGGCAGCTATGATGGGTATTCCCTATACCATGGTGTCAAAGGTTGTTCCGCAGGATAGACGTGGTGTTTATATGGGTATTTTAAATATGATGATCGTTATTCCAATGGGCATAGAAACGCTGACTTTTGGACCTATTTATAAATATTTACTTGGAGGAAGCGCTATAAATGCTATCCTATTTGCAGGAGCCTTCTTCATCATTAGTGCAATTTTGGCCATGCGCCTTAATGTTCCCAATAATTCTGAGTGATTGGTACAATTTTCTTCAACTGAAGAAAATTGCAATTAAATTTTTGTTTTAAACCTTTGGGGAGATTCTGCTTTTCCAAAGAATACCCCTAAATTTGTTTTAATAAACTACACTAGATGAGCAATCAGAAGCAACGCAGGGAGGCACTAATTTATCACGCTAAACCACAACCGGGAAAGATAAAAATAGTACCGACTAAACCGTACAGCACGCAGAGAGATTTAGCTTTGGCTTACTCGCCAGGGGTTGCAGAGCCCTGTTTGGAAATCGCAAAGGATAAGGAGAATGTATATAAATATACGGCTAAGGGAAATATTGTAGCAGTCATCTCTAACGGAACTGCCGTTTTAGGATTGGGAAATATCGGTCCAGAAGCATCTAAACCCGTTATGGAGGGGAAAAGTTTGCTTTTTAAGATTTTTGCGGATATCGATGGTATTGATATTGAATTGGATACCGAAGATGTAGATAAGTTCGTGGAAACTGTAAAAATGATTGCTCCTACCTTTGGTGGAATCAACTTGGAAGATATCAAGGCTCCGGAAGCATTTGAAATTGAACGACGATTAAAGGAAGAGCTTGACATTCCCGTAATGCACGATGATCAGCATGGTACGGCAATTATATCCGCTGCGGCGTTATTGAATGCCTTAGAGCTTACAGGAAAGAAGATAAGTGAGGTTAAAATTGTAGTTAGCGGCGCAGGTGCCGCGGCAGTTTCCTGTACGCGACTCTACAAAGCCTTTGGAGCAAGTCCAAAAAACATAGTCATGTTGGATAGTAAGGGTGTTATCCGCAGTGACAGGGCAAATCTGTCCACGGAGAAATTGGAGTTTGCGTCTGACAGAAAAATCGATACGCTGGAAGAGGCAATGAAAGATGCCGACGTTTTTGTAGGCCTATCCATTGCCAATATCGTTTCTCCGGAAATGCTTACCTCAATGGCACCGAACCCCATTGTTTTTGCCATGGCCAACCCAGACCCTGAAATACCTTATGAGCTGGCATGTAAGACAAGGAAGGATATTATTATGGCCACGGGAAGATCGGACCATCCTAACCAAGTGAACAATGTGCTTGGATTTCCTTTTATTTTTAGGGGTGCTTTGGACGTCAGGGCTACCTCCATTAATGAAGCAATGAAAATGGCTGCGGTAAAAGCCTTGGCAGAACTGACCAAGGAGCCCGTTCCGGAGCAGGTAAATATTGCCTACGGAGAAACCAGATTAACCTTCGGAAAGGATTATATCATTCCGAAACCTTTTGATCAACGACTCATCGCTAAAATTCCGCCCGCTGTGGCTAAGGCTGCTATGGAAAGCGGTGTGGCGAATGCCCCAATAGAAGACTGGCAACGCTATGAAGAAGAGCTGTTACAACGTTCGGGTAATGATAATAAGGTGGTTAGATTATTGCACAGCAGGGCAAAATCGAATACAAAGAGAATCGTTTTTGCGGAGGCGGACCAATTGGATGTTTTAAAGGCTGCGCAAATTGTGTATGAAGAGGGGATTGCAGAACCCATTCTATTGGGAAGAAAAGAAATTATAGTAGAGCTTAAAAAGGAATTGGAATTCGATGCCGATATTCCTATTGTGGATCCCTTGTCCAAAGAATTTGATGAACGACATATACGTTATGCGACAAAATATTGGGAAAGCAGAAAGCGAAACGGTACTACACTGTACAGTGCCAAGATAAAAATGAAGGAACGTAATTACTTTGGGGCAATGATGGTTCTAGAGGGCGATGCGGATGGAATGATATCCGGATACTCCAGGGCTTATCCTACGGTGGTTAAACCAATTTTAGAAGTTATTGGCCGTGCCGCCAATGTAAAAAAGGTATCTACGGTAAACATTATGATTACGGACAGGGGTCCCTTGTTTTTAGCGGATACTTCCATTAATATTGAACCTAATGCAGAAGAAATTGCAGAAATAGCACAAATGACCGCTAACGTAGCGGCAACCTTTGGATTTGACCCTGTCTTGGCGCTTCTTAGTTATGCGAATTTTGGGTCTTCATCCCACCCCAACGCTAAAAAAGTGCGCAGGGCTGTGGAAATCTTACATGAAACAAATCCAAGTTTAGTTGTAGATGGGGAAATTCAAACAGATTTTGCATTGAACAGGGAACTTCACGAGAGTCAATTTCCATTTTCTAAGCTAGCGGGTAGAAAAGTGAATACACTGATCTTTCCAAATCTTGAATCCGCGAACATTACATATAAATTACTGAAAGAATTGAACGGAGCGGACTCTATAGGTCCAATTATGGTAGGCCTCCGGAAATCGGTACATATCATGCAGCTCGGGGCAAGTGTTGACGAAATTGTCAATATGACGGCCGTAGCGGTTATCGATGCCCAAGAAAGAGAAAAAAGAAAGAAAGCAAAATCCCTAAGATAGTAAGCAGTATATAAGTTTAAAATCAATCGTTAGGCATTGAACTTGAACTGGATTTTTAAACCTGAATTTAACCAATGATTCATCACCTTAAAGGAAAACTGGTAGAAAAGAACCCAACGGACGTAATTATAGAGTGCGCCGGGGTAGGATATTTTGTAAATATCTCCTTGCATACGTTTTCTAAGATTCAAGAAGGTGAATTGATCAGTTTGTACACTCACCTTCAGGTAAAGGAAGATTCGCATACACTGTTTGGTTTCGCCGAAAAATCTGAACGACAAATATTTCGTCTACTGCTATCGGTTTCAGGTATCGGTGCCAGTACCGCAAGAACCATGTTATCCTCTTTAAGTCCAGCTCAAATTAGAGACGCAATTGCTAACGGAGATGCGCCCACCATCCAAAGCATTAAGGGCATTGGTGCAAAAACGGCCCAACGCGTAATTTTGGATTTAAGGGACAAGGTTTTAAAAGTATACGATATAGACGAAGTTTCCCTAACTCAAAACAATACAAATAAAGATGAAGCGTTATCTGCTTTAGAGGTTCTAGGATTTGCTAGAAGACAAGCCGAAAAGGTTGTAGATAAGGTAATCTCCCAGGATTCATCTCTAAGCGTAGAAAACATAATAAAACTCGCGCTCAAAAATTTGTAACAAGTTTGAAACAAGGGGCAACAAAAATTCTTAAAATAACTTTTAAGTCAACCTTCCTATTCATTCTATTTTTTGCTTCGATGGCGGTTTCCGTTGCGCAAGAAACAGATGAGCAAGAGGTAGACTCCGTAAAGACCGGTTTTGATCTAGGTAGAATTGTCCTTGAGAATCCGGACAGCATCGTTTCCAAATACATTTATGATGCTAATTTAGATAGGTACATCTACAATGAAAGTGTAGGCGAATTCGATATTGGTTATCCCATAATTTTAACACCGGCCCAGTATTATGATTTAATTAGAAAAGAAGGCATCAAGTCTTATTTCAAAGAAAAATCGGATGCTTATTCTGGCAAAAAGGAGGGGAGCGAGGAAGCAAGAAAAAATCTACTGCCTAACTTTTATGTGAACAACGACTTTTTTCAATCTGTTTTTGGAGGAAACACCATAGAGGTAATTCCACAGGGTTCCGTTGCTATGGATCTTGGTGTCATTTGGCAAAAGAACGATAATCCTGCTTTATCCCCCAGAAATAGGACAAACCTGTCTTTTGATTTTGATCAGCGTATTAGCTTAAGTATGCTGGGAAAAATCGGAGAGCGTTTACAGGTTACCGCAAATTACGATACAGAGGCCACGTTCGACTTTCAAAATATTGTAAAGTTGGATTACACGCCCACCGAGGACGACATTATCAGAAAAATCGAAGTGGGTAACGTTAATATGCCCTTAAATAGTTCGCTCATTCAGGGCGCACAAAGCTTGTTCGGTGTAAAGACCCAGTTACAATTTGGGAAAACAACGGTGACCGCCGTATTTTCCGAGCAGCGTTCACAGAACAATACTGTAGTTGCCCAAGGTGGAGGAACTTTGAACGAATTTAATATCACCGCGCTGGATTATGACGAGGACAAGCACTTCTTTTTAGCACAATTCTTTAGGGATAGTTACGACCAAGCTTTGGCACAATACCCTTACATACAGAGTCAAATACAGATAACGAGACTAGAAGTCTGGGTAACTAATAGGAGCCAACAAACCCTTAACGTGCGAAACGTAGTGGCGCTACAGGATTTAGGGGAAGCTGATGAAACCAAAACCAGAGTAGGTCAGAATAATGGTGCTGGTGCAGGATTCTTCAATAATGTTGCCGATTTAAGACCAAGGAACAATGCGAATGATTTTGACCCAGCACTTATTGGCGCAGGGGGAGCCTTAACGGACAACATCAGGGATATAGCCACCGTTGAAAGTGGATTTAATGCGGGTAGTTTTGCCGCAGGTTATAACCCTAACCAAGGTTTTGATTACGCTATTTTAGAGAACGCTAGAAAGTTGGAACAGGGGCGTGATTATGATTTTAATACCCAATTGGGGTATATCTCATTGAACCAGCGTTTGAGTAACGATGAGGTTTTAGCTGTTGCGTACCAGTATACTTTTCAAGGAGAGGTTTTTCAGGTGGGAGAATTTGCGAACGGTGGTTTGGATGCAACTACAATTTCTGGAGGAGCCAACCCGATTATTGAAAATAATACGTTGGTTTTAAAGCTCTTGAAAAGTAATATTACCAACATTAGCGATCCTATCTGGGATTTGATGATGAAGAATATTTACGCAACGGGTGCCTTTAGATTAAGTCAGGACGACTTTAAAATGAATATTCTCTACTCTGACCCTACACCTCGTAACTACATTACACCGGTTGAAGAAGGTCCGGGAACCGGTTGGCCAGATGGCTTACAGGAACGTATTCTTTTAGATGTCTTTAACCTAGATCGGTTAAATGTTTACAACGATATACAACCTGGAGGTGATGGTTTCTTTGATTTTATTCCGGGAATTACCATAGACACACAGGGTGGGCGTATTGTGTTCACGAAAGTGGAACCTTTTGGGGAGTTTCTTTTCCAGACCTTGGAAAACGGAAATGCGGACCAATATAACAACCCATCGGCGTATAACGCAAATCAAGACCAGTATGTATTCAGGGATATGTACGAACTCACAAAAGCTGCGGCATTACAAGATCCCGAGAAAAATAAATTTCTTTTAAAAGGTAGGTATAAAGCAGAAGGAAGTAATGGTATTCCCATCGGGGCATTTAATGTGCCTAGGGGTTCTGTTCGTGTTACCGCAGGGGGAAGACAGTTACAAGAAGGTATCGATTATACGGTAAATTATCAGGCGGGTACCGTACAGATTCTTGACCCTAGTTTGGAGGCTTCAAATACGCCCATTAATATCTCTGTAGAGAACAATGCAGTCTTTGGCCAACAAACAAGGCGCTTTACCGGTATCAATGTGGAACATCAAATTAATAAGAACTTCGTGCTCGGCGGTACACTTTTAAATCTGAACGAAAGGCCGTTGACTCAAAAATCAAACTTTGGAGTAGAACCTGTAAATAATACGATTTTTGGACTAAACGGTAATTTTTCTACCGAGGTTCCTTGGTTAACAAGGATGGTGAACAAACTTCCGAATATAGATACGGATGTTCCATCTAACCTATCCGTACGTGCCGAGATAGCATGGTTAAAACCGAATTCCCCTAAAAATGCTGATTTTCAAGGGGAAACGACTACTTATCTTGACGATTTCGAAGGCGCACAGGCGCTCATAGATATTAGGGCATCCTTAGGATGGACCCTAGCAAGTACACCTCTGGAGTTTGCTCCTGGTGGACAACTAGCGGGTAGTTCTCCGGAAGACCCTGCAAACTTGGAAAATGGTTTTGGCAGGGCTAAAATGGCTTGGTATACGATTGACCCTATTTTCTATACCAATCAAAGACCTGATGGCATCAGCGATAATGATATTTCTACAAACCCTACTCGTAGGGTATTCATAGATGAGGTTTTTCCTCAAGTAGATATTGCCCAAGGGCAGACCACGGTTCAGGGAACTTTGGATATGGCATACTATCCAAATTTAAAAGGACCTTACAATAACAATCCTAATTTTACCAGTGCGCCACCTTCAGAGAAATGGGGTGGAATTATGCGTTCCTTGAGCAGCACAAATTTTGAGCAGGCCAATGTGGAGTTTGTGCAATTTTGGGTTTTAGATCCTTATGTTGATGGGGAGGCCACAACGCCCGGGGAATTGGTATTGAACCTGGGGAATATTTCGGAGGATGTCTTGCGAGATGGTAAAAAACAATATGAAAACGGACTTCCCGGGGTGGATAGTAACGATTTTGTAGCGCCTACTTCTTGGGGAGAGGTGCCTGCAACGCAATCACTGGTCTATGCTTTTGATGCCAGTGAACCCAATAGGGCTTTACAGGACATAGGTTTTGATGGCTTAAACGACGCGGCCGAAGCAGCCATTTATGATAGTAATCCCGGGGAAGACCCTGCATTGGACAACTATCAGTATTACTTGAACAGGGAAGGCGGAATTCTAGAACGTTACTTGGATTTTAATAATCCCGACGGAAACTCCCCAGTGCAGGTGACCAATACCAACCGTGGGTCCACCACCTTACCGGATGTAGAGGATATTGACAGGGATTTGACAATGAACACGGTGAACAGTTATTATGAGTACCGCATAGAAATTAAACCGAATACTACGATTAATGATAAGTACGTAACGGATATCAAGGAAGGTATAACGCCAGAGCTGCCAAACGGCGACCAATTGAACCGTAGGTGGATACAATATAAAATTCCTTTAAGCGATTTCACCGATGCGGTCGGAGGTATCACCGATTTTAGGTCCATTAGCTTTATGCGTATGTACATGACAGGCTTTAATAGTCCAACCGTACTACGTTTTGCTACTTTAGATTTGGTGCGCGGCGACTGGAGAACGTATACCAAGACGCTTCAAGATGTGAATATTGACGATAACCCTGCCGATGACGGTACTACTTTAGACGTGAATACGGTAAACATAGAGGAGAACAGTGGTAGAATCCCAATTCCCTATGTGTTGCCTCCAGGTGTTGTCAGGGAACAGTTGAACAATAATAACACGATTATTCGTCAGAACGAGCAATCACTTTCTTTGTTGGTAGAGAATTTAGAGGCACAAGATTCCAGAGGGGTTTTCAAGAATTTGAATATCGACATTAGGCAATACAAGAACTTGAAGATGTTCATGCATGCGGAAAAAATTGTGGATAGTGATTATGCGGATAGTTCTACACCATTGGTTGGTTTCCTTAGAATGGGTACCGATTTTTCCCAGAATTTCTATCAAATTGAATTGCCCTTACAGTTTACACCGTTCAATGCAGCTTCCGAAAGTGAAATTTGGCCGGAAGTGAATGAAATGGATATTGACCTGAGCGATTTAAATAAAGTTAAATCACTTTGGATACAAGGAGGAGACCTAAGTGAGGTGCGTTTCTTTGAAGTGGAGAACGGAGAGGTCTTTCCGGTAAACGAGTTTGATGTGCGTACTCCGGGTAGAATACGTATAGGTATTAGAGGTAATCCATCCTTGGGAAGTATTAGAAGTATCATGGTGGGTATCAAGAACCAAGACAATCTTCCTGCGAGAGGTGAGGTGTGGTTCAATGAATTGCGTCTGGCAGGTTTGGATAATAACGGAGGCTATGCCGCGGTAGCTGCCGTAGATGCCAACATTGCCGATTTTGCAAACGTAACGGCTACAGGAAGTACAAGTACTTCTGGTTTTGGGTCCATAGACCAGATGCCCAATGAACGCGCCCGTGAAGATGCCACTTCTTATGATGTGGTTACCAATATTAATGTAGGGCAATTGCTTCCTAAAAAATGGGGAATCCAATTACCGTTCAACTACGGTATTTCCGAACAGATTATTACACCAGAATTTGACCCGGTCTATGACGACTTAAAATTAGATGATTTAATAGATGCTGCCCCGGACGAGGAGGCTGCGGAAGAGATAAGAGAGCAAGCAGAAGACTACACCAAGAGAACTAGTATTAATTTAATAGGTGTTCGTAAGGATAGGGGCGAGGAAGCCGAGGAGAATTTCTACGATATCGAGAATTTTACGTTTAACTATTCGTATAACGAAACGGAGCATAGAGACTTTGAAATTGCAGAATTAAGGGACCAGAACATAAATACTGGTTTTGTATATAATCATAGTTTTGATCCTGTTGAGGTGGCGCCTTTTGCTAAGAAAGATTCCTTGTTCAATGGAAAATATTGGAAATGGCTCAAGGACTTGAATCTAAACCTATTGCCTGCAAGTATTTCACTGAACTCTAATATTAATAGACAGTTCAATGCGCAACGTTTTAGGGATGTAAGGGAAGAAGGCGTAGATCGTTTAGAACTGCCGGAACTTCAGCAGCGTAACTACTTGTTCAACTGGCAATACGCGGTGAATTACAATCTAACGAAATCACTCCGCCTTAACCTGACGGCTTCCAACAACAATATCGTGAGAAATTACTTTGAGGAGGAGGGTAATCCAAGGTCGGACATTGATGAAGCCTTAGGTTTATGGGATGGCTTTTTTGACATAGGGGAGCCTAACAGGCACTCGCAGGAAATGCAATTGAATTATGAGTTGCCCTTCGCTAAAATCCCTGCGTTGGATTTTATCAATGCTCAATATACCTATACCAGTAATTTTGATTGGCAGCGTGGGGGAGATGCACTCGCGGAAGTGGCACAGATTTCTTTAAATGACCCCAATGCTCAGATAAATACCATTCAAAATGCCAATACACATGCGCTTACGGCCTCATTGACCATGCAAAAGTTTTATGATCTCATTGGTCTTAAAAAGAGGGAGACGGCTACGAAAAAAAGCACACGACCCGTCCGAAGGGATAAGGCCGGTATTTTAGCGGATGGAGAGGAAAAAATAGAGAAGAAAACCAGTGGACTGTTCAATACGGTGGTCGATATCGTGACCATGGTAAAAAGATTGAATATCAACTATAATGAAAATAATGGTACGGTTTTACCAGGGTATACACAATCTGTAGGATTCATAGGCACCGCCAGACCAACTATTGGTTTTGTATTTGGAAGTCAGGCCGATGTGCGTTTTGAAGCGGCCAGGAATGGTTGGTTAACGGCATTTCCGGAATTTAACGAGCAGTTCATCAAAAGAACCAATAAACAATTGAACATTACGGCCACCGCACAGCCTACGAGAGACTTAACGATTGACTTGGTTGCCGACAGGCAATTCTCTAATAGCTATCAGGAAAATTTTAATATTGATCTGGATGCTGATGACCCCTACCAAGTACAATTGGGAAATAACTTTGGGAGCTTCAGTATATCAACAATGATGATCGGTACCGCTTTTGGAAAAAGTGATGAATTTGATTCAGCTAATTTTCAAAAATTCAAGGACAATAGAATTACCATCGCTAATCGTTTGGTGTCTGACAGAGGTGAAACTCCGGGCACTTTGGATGATGATGGTTTTCCACAACGCTACGGTAAAACACAGCAAGATGTCCTATTACCTGCATTTTTTGCGGCTTATACAGGGCAGGACGTAGATAGGGTAAATCTGGATGCTTTTAGAGACATTCCAATTCCAAACTGGAATATTAAGTTTACCGGGTTAATGAAGAACAAATGGTTCAAAAAGAAATTTAAACGTTTTTCTTTAAGTCATGGCTATAGAGCTTCATACAGTATCAATTCGTTCCAGACAAACCTTGAAAAACAAAATACCACTACTGATCCCGAAACTTTGGATGTTCTGCCGGATAATATCATTAACAATGTGGTGCTTACCGATCAGTTTAACCCGCTAATGCGCGTAGATTTTGAAATGAAAAATTCCGTGAGTGTATTGGCAGAAGTAAGAACCGATAGAGCTTTGTCTTTGAGTTTTGACAATAATTTAATGACGGAGATTAATGGTAAAGAGTACACGGTGGGTCTAGGCTACCGTATTAAAGACGTGAAATTTGTGACCAATATTGGTGGAAATAAAACACGGTTAAAAGGGGATTTGAACCTTAAAGCCGATGTTACCCTTAGGGACAATATCACCATTATCCGAAATTTAGATATCGATAACAACCAAATAACATCAGGGCAAAATCTACTGTCCATTAAGTTTACCGCCGATTATGCGCTTAGCAAACAACTGAATGCACTATTTTTCTATGACCATTCTTTCTCCCAGTTCGCTGTTTCAACGGCCTTTCCCCAGACTACCATCAATGCTGGTTTTACATTGCGTTACAATTTTGGTAATTAAAAATTTATAGTAAATCCATTGCCAGAGAATAGGTTGCCTGTCCTTAGTATTGAATTAAATCAATTGACGGGGCCTAATTTATCTTTGAATTTTAGGCTTCGATTTGAATACTTTTCAAGAATAATTTACATTTGTCCAAACTCAAAACAGACATAATGAATACACCATCAGAATTAAAATATACAAAGGATCACGAATGGGTAAAGATAGATGGTGATATTGCCACTGTTGGTATTACGGATTTTGCACAGGGAGAACTTGGAGATATCGTTTATGTTGAAGTGGATACCCTGGACGAAACCTTGGAAAGGGAAGCTGTTTTTGGAACGGTAGAGGCGGTTAAGACGGTTTCTGATTTATTCTTGCCACTCTCTGGAGAGATTATAGAATTCAACGAGTCTTTAGAAGATGAGCCGGAAAAAGTAAATTCGGATCCCTACGGCGACGGCTGGATGGTGAAAATAAAGTTTAGTGATGAAAGCGAGTTAGGCGACCTGTTGAGTGATGAAGATTACAAAGCTCTTGTTGGTGCTTAAACCAATCATATTTAGAATAGCATTTATAAGCTGGTTAATGTTCGTAACATTTTCCAGCTTATCTTCTTTTGAGGGGGTTGATGTGTCCTATATTAACATCCCCCATTTTGATAAGATCGTTCATTTTGGATTCTACTTTGTTATGGTCGTCTTGGGAGTTTTTGCCTTCGATGAACAATTCAAAAATCGTTTTGGACCGCAGAAAGGGCTAATTTTTATGCTAATTTTTGCAATTGCCTATGGCGTAATTATTGAGGTATTACAAGCAGGGTTTACGGCGAACAGGCAAGGGGATGTTCTGGACGCAATAGCCAATACCTTAGGCGCATTATCGGGAATGTGGATCGGTAAGTCGCTATTTTCCAACCGATGGCCGTTAAAATGAAAATTTTAATTGCATAATTATGATTTTATTAGTTAAATTAGCAATCACTAAATTGAATAGATATGGAACCTAAAAAGAATCCTAAAGCGGACTTAACAAAAAATAGTAGTCTCTATTTTGTAATTGGTCTGTTCGCCGTAATGCTGTTTACTTACGTAGCATTTGAATGGAAAACGTATGATGAGAGCAATGATTATGACATTTCTATGAATGTGGATGATTTGTTGGATGAAGAAGTTCCGATGACCGAACAGATAAAAACACCACCACCTCCACCACCACCAGCCGCACCTGAAATTATCGAGGTTGTAGAGGACGAAGAAGAGGTTGAGGAAACGGTTATCGAGTCTACAGAAACGAGTCAAGAGGAAGAAATTATCGAAGTAGAGGATGTTGAAGTAGAGGAAATGGAAGAGGATGTAGACGTTCCTTTTGCGGTAATTGAAAACGTACCTGTTTTTCCTGGCTGTGAAAGTGAAAGCGACAAAAGAGCTTGTTTTAACAAAATGATGCAGAAGCATATCAGTAAAAACTTCCGCTACCCAGAAATCGCTCAGGAAATGGGTGTGCAAGGAAGGGTAAATATCATGTTCGTAATTCAGAAAGATGGAAGCATCGGTAACGTAAGAATGCGTGGACCGGATAAGAACTTGGAAAAAGAAGCTGCGAGAATCATTGCGAAATTACCTAAGATGACGCCAGGGAAACAGAGAGGTAGAGCAGTACGTGTTCCTTTTAGTATTCCTATCACATTTAAACTACAGTAAAAGGTTTAAAACCTAAAACATAGAAAAGCCCGAATCAAAGATTCGGGTTTTTTTTTTGACGAGTGCTATATTTTTAGGACTATTGTTTCAAGCTATTATAAAACGTAGCTCTTATTTTTTCTGGATTAATAAAGCCCGAGCCATGCGTGGCGTCATATGAACTTGTCAGCTCTTGGGCTTGTTGCACTTCTTCAAGTGTTTTTCCGTCCTTAATGGCCTCAAGTATATTGGCTTTTATCATCTCCAACATTTCCGTGTAGGATGCAAGTTCTTGTTTCGAGGAAGGCCTTCCGTGTCCTGGAATTATCTTGGTGTCTTCATTAATGAGCAATAACGCTTTTCTGTGGGCTTTGATATAACCTTCAACACTACCTCCGTTTTTCAGGTCTATATAAGGATATCTTCCTGAGAAGTAGGTATCACCCATGTGAAGCACATTGTTCTTCATAAAATATATCATTGCATCTCCGTCGGTGTGCGCATTATGAACATGAAAGGCCATTATGGTCTCTTCTCCATCGTAGAGGGTAACATCGTCAGAAAAGGTAATTTCGGGTAAGATTGCAGCACCAAGTTCTGGTTTTTCTGCCAATTTTGCGGATAGGCTATTCCTTACGTTGTCATGGGCTATTAAAATAGTTTCTTTACTATTGAAATTTATGTTGCCTCCAGTATGGTCTCCGTGCATATGCGTATTAAAGAGAAAGGCAATAGGTTTTGATGTCAAGGAAGCGATGGCGGTTTTAATTTTAGGACTTAATCGTTCAAATTGGTCATCAATCATATAAACATTCTCTTTTCCAACATATATACCGATATTTCCTCCTTGACCCGTTAACATGTAAACGTTGTTGGATAAGGTGTCTACAGTAATCACAACATCATCTTTTTGTGCGGTAACCTTCAGGGAAAATAGTAGTAAGAAAATGAGGAAAGAACGTAAATCTAATTTTTTCATAGTGTAGTATTAATTTGAATAAGCTATCATCCTTCAAATATAACAGAAATAGCTGTGTTTGGTTGCAGGGATATGGCGTGGAGGTTATCTTTGTATCCTTATTTTTTATTAACGATGAAGACCGCAGTCAGCTCAGCAAAAAGCAATTCATTTGCGTTGGTTTTTGCTGATTTTAAGGAAATTACAAAAGCTAGGCTAGCTATTAGTGTGGTCTTTTCTTCAGTGGCCGGCTACTTTTTAGGTGCCTATGAATTAAGCATGGTGTCCATTCTTCTTTTGGCTTTCGGAGGTTATTGTATGGTTGGGGCCAGTAATGCATATAACCAGATTATAGAAAAAGACCTGGATGCGTTGATGAGTAGAACCAAAAATAGGCCAATACCTGCAGGTAGGATGAGCAGCAGAACTGCAATGGCTATCGCAATTATACTTACTATTCTTGGTGTTATTTCCTTATATTTTCTGAACCCGAAAACGGCCATGTTCGGGGCAATTTCAATATTTCTTTATACCAGTGTGTATACTCCATTAAAAACAAAAACACCTTTGGCCGTATTCGTTGGTGCATTCCCAGGTGCCATTCCTTTTATGTTGGGATGGGTGGCTGCCACGAACGATTTTGGAATTGAGCCCGGAACCTTGTTCATGATTCAGTTTTTTTGGCAATTTCCGCACTTTTGGGCTTTGGGTTGGATGTTGGACGAGGACTATAAAAAAGGAGGATTTAAAATGCTTCCTACCGGTAAGAAAGATACGGGAACTGCGCTACAGATAATTATGTATACTATTTGGATGATGGTCATTAGTATTATTCCGGTATTTGGAATTACAGGTAGGCTAACATTATCCGTTCCTGCTGCGGTTCTCATATTTTTAATGGGCGGTGTAATGCTGTTTTTCGCACTACAGCTATATAGTAAAAGGGATAATGTCTCGGCTAGAAAATTGATGTTGGCCAGTGTTACGTATATCACGCTGATGCAGGTGGTATATGTTATCGATAAATTTATTGCTTAAGAAAAAGAACATATGGATTTAACTCAAGGTACCGTTAAAGAAAAGAACGACAGAGCAAAAAAAATGATGCTTTGGTTCGGAATTGTGAGTCTGCTTATGGGGTTTGCGGGGTGGACAAGCGCTTACATCGTAAGTAGTTCACGAGAAGACTGGGCTAGTGACGTTAATTTACCAAGTACGTTTTATATCAGTACTTTGGTGATCATTATAAGCAGTCTTACTTACATCCTAGCTAAAAACGCGGTAAAGAATGATAAGCAATCTACCGCCGGCTTGTGGTTATTGGTAACACTAGGTCTTGGGATAGCTTTTATTTTTCTGCAGTTTAGCGGTTTCTCCCAAATGGTGGCGGAAGGATATTATTTTACCGGTCCTACCAGTAGTATTAAAATGTCCTATGTGTTTTTAATAGCAATGGTGCATATCATTCACGTTGCTGCGGGCATGATTTCGTTATTGGTGGTGATATACAATCAGAAGAGAGGAAAATATTCGTCTAAAGAATACTTGGGAATAACATTAGGTGCTACATTTTGGCACTTTTTGGACCTATTGTGGGTGTACTTAATTGTATTTATGACCTTTGTTAAATAATAATTCTAATTATTACGAGTTTTGAATACATTTCAGCTTTTATATAGGATGAAAAAAATGTAAATTTGCTAAAGTTTTATTAAAACGATATTTCATATATGGATACTACGGTTACAACGGCAACAGAAGAAAACGTTTGGGGAGGTGGTAATAGGCCTTTAGGTGCTAGTTACGGTAAGTTAATGATGTGGTTCTTCCTTGTTTCGGATGCGCTTACATTTTCTGGATTTTTGGCCGCTTACGGTTTTTCAAGATTCAAGTTTATAGAAACTTGGCCTATTGCAGATGAGGTTTTTACGCACTTTCCGGGATTTCACGGTGTTGAAGCACCAATGTACTACGTAGCGTTTATGACCTTTGTGTTAATTATGTCTTCGGTAACCATGGTTTTGGCAGTTGATGCTGGGCATAAGATGAAAAAGAACGCCGTTATTTGGTATATGTTCGCCACAATTATAGGCGGTGCAATTTTTGTAGGTTCACAAGCTTGGGAATGGGCAACTTTTATTAGTGGTGATTATGGTGCCTTGGAAACTAAGGGTGGTAGAATCCTACAATTTGTTAATGCAGATACAGGTAAAAGGGCTGCCATTGCCGATTTTGCCGAGGTAATACCTGGTGAGCGCGTGGCACATGAGAAGAAGAACGGTATTTGGTATTACGAAGAAGGTACAAGAACTAGTTATAATCTAAATGAAGTCGTAGCTGGTTTTAAGGCCAATTCCAATATTGTTATACGTACGGAGACTATACTTCCCGACGTTGAGGAGTTAAAAACATCCGATAGACCAAAAGATGTGGCAATGGCTGCTAGATTTGAAAAAGAGGTTTCCAATATAGAAGGAATAGGTGAGAAAGCAGTTTTGACCAGAGAGGCATCATTATCTAAGCTAGACGACGCAGTCATGGTAGTAGAAGGTGCCAATCTTGTTCGTAATGAATATGGTAGTCGCTTGTTTGCGGATTTCTTTTTCTTCATAACAGGTTTTCACGGTTTTCACGTTTTTTCTGGGGTACTCATAAACCTTATTATATTCTTTAACGTGGTTATAGGTACCTATGAGAGAAGAGGGCACTATGAAATGGTCGAAAAGGTTGGTCTTTACTGGCACTTTGTAGATTTAGTATGGGTATTTGTATTTACATTCTTTTATTTGGTGTAATACATTCCCCCGCATCCGATTATAAAAAATTAAAAAAAAAACAGTATTTACAGAATGGCACACGAACATAAACTAGAGATTTTTAGAGGTTTATTAAAATTCAAATCGAATACACAAAAGATTTGGGGCGTACTTATATTTCTAACTTTGGTTACCATTGTAGAAGTTGTCCTTGGTATTTTGAAACCAGCCTCTCTTACGGATACCTATTTTTTGGGTATGAAATTGTTGAACTGGATATTCATTATTCTAACCCTTGTAAAGGCCTATTACATTGCTTGGGACTTTATGCACTTAAGAGATGAAAAAACCTCTTTAAGAAGAGCAATCGTTTGGACACCGATATTTCTTGTTATCTACTTGGTATTTATACTATTAGTGGAAGCAGATTATATCTACAATGTCTATAAAGACGGTTTTATAAGTTGGAATTTCTAAGATAGAATTAACAGATAAAAAAGACGGTTTAAACACCGTCTTTTTTATTTTTGTAAACTAATGTTGATGAAACAGTTTGGTGTCAATATACCCATTCTGTTTCTCAATAAGCAGGGCTAAAATCGATGAAAAAAACTTTTGTACTTATTGTATTATTCGTGTTGCCTATTATCGCATATCTCTTCTTTGCTTCAGGGGTCAATAATTTTGGCAGATTACCAACACTCACGGAAGGTATTCGTGAAATTGATGCACCGGACAACCGAGTAAAGTTCGCTAATAATATTACTGTTCTTGGTTTTTTAGGAAACCAGGTAGAGAACAAGAAAGGAAATGCTTTTAACTTGAATCAGAAGATTTATAAGCGTTTTAATGAGTTTAAAGATTTTCAATTTGTAATGGTAATGCCGTTTGGAACGGAGACTAAAGTTGAAGAGCTTAAAACCGAACTATCCGCCTTGGCCGATGTTTCTAAATGGAAATTCGTTTTTCTAGAGCCCGCAGTGATTCAAGAACTTTTTAATAGCTTAAAGACTGACCTTGAATTGGATGCTGATTTGGGTACACCATATGTGTTCATTATTGATAAGGAAAGAAATCTAAGAGGTAGAACGGAAGATGAGGACGAAGGGACAAAATTTGGATTTAATACCAACTCCGTTGCTGATCTGAATAATAAGATGGAGGATGATGTGAAAATTATTCTCGCGGAATATAGATTGGCGCTTAAAAAGAATAATGCAAACAGAGCGAAATAGTGAATAAGAAATATACCTATGTCTGGGTCTCTTTAATAGTACTAATTTTTGGAATTATCGTAGTTCCTCGAATAGTCGACCGCCTAAAATCAGGCACTGTTGTCGAGAACGATAGGATGAATAGTCCTATGCAAAAGAAAGGACTTAGTTATATTCTACAAAATAAGAAAAAGCGCAAAGTCCCTCCATTTCAATTTTTAAACCAGGATAGTGTTCTTGTTTCCAATAGGGATTATATCGGTAAAGTATATGTAGTGGAGTTTTTTTTCACTTCTTGCCCTAGCATTTGTCCTATAATGACAAAAAACTTGGTGGCGCTGCAAAACCACTTTAAAGACAGGGAAGACTTTGGTGTTGCTTCCTTTACGATTACCCCGCAGTATGATACCCCGCAGGTGTTAAGGGCCTATGCATCGAAGTACGGTATAAAGGACAAAGATTGGAATTTAATGACAGGCGATAAGGATGCGATTTATGATTTGGCCAATAGCGGCTTTAATATTTTTGCAGCTGAAATGCCTGATGCCCCAGGGGGATTTGAGCATTCTGGACTTTTTGCACTGGTGGATAGGCAAGGTTATTTGCGTTCTAGACTGGATAAGTTTGGGAATCCCATAGTGTATTATCGCGGGGCTATTTCTGAGGAGATGGGCGAGAATAGCCAAGGAGAAAAGGAAGAAATTGGTATTTTAAGGGAGGATATTTTAAAATTATTAGAAGAATAGCATAATGAAAAGTGTTTCGGAGGAAAAAAGATTTAATACCATAATTACAATCATATCCATTGTGATACCGGTAGTGGTGGCTTTACTCTTTACGGTTAAAATTCCAAATGTGGAACCTCTATCATTTTTACCGCCTATTTATGCTACTATTAACGGTTTAACAGCCGTATTTCTGTTGGTAGCCGTTTGGGCCATTAAGCAGGGTAGAGAGAAACTACATCAAAATATAATGACGTTGAACATAGCTCTGTCGCTGTTGTTTTTAATCATGTATATAGCTTATCACATGACGTCCGATTCTACCTCGTATGGTGGAGATGGTTACCTTAAATATGTTTATTATTTTATTTTAATAACTCATATTATATTATCCATTGCAATAGTCCCATTAGTTCTTAGAACCTATGCTAAAGCATATCTAAAAGATTTTGAAGGGCATAGAGCTTTGGCCAAATATACTTTTCCTATTTGGCTCTACGTTGCCGTGACAGGCGTTGTTGTTTATCTCATGATTTCACCCTATTACACACATTAGACCTTAGCATGAAAAAGAAGTTGATTTTCTTATTGGTTGTTTGTCTCTCCTTAGTGCCGGAAATAGTGGAGGCACAGTGCGCTATGTGTAGGGCAGTCCTTGAAAGTGAGTCAACCGGAAACGCTGCTAAAGGTATCAATAACGGCATTGTTTATTTAATGGCTATCCCTTACATCCTAGTGGCAGGTCTCTTCTACTTTATCTACCGTAAGATGCGTTCTTAACACAATTTTAAAGATTTAACACTTTTTTTATTCTTTATCTGTAACATTGTGTAAGATAGCTAGTCTTATCTATGTGCGACCGTAATAATCGCATTCATCAATCAAAACCAATCACATGTTCGACATTGAAAGATGGCAAGAAATTTTCGATACTATTCGGAAAAACAAATTGCGAACCTTCCTCACTGGATTATCTGTAGCCTCAGGTATCTTTATACTCGTTATTTTATTAGGTTTTGGCCAAGGCATGCAAAACGGTATATCAGAAGAGTTCAAGGAGGATGCGGCCACTAGTATATGGGTTTGGCCTAGGAGAACTACAGTAGAATATCAAGGATTGAACCCAGGCAGGCAAATTCAGTTGCGTAACGAGAATTTTGATATGGCAACAAATGCCTTTGAAGGCGATTATGAAAAAGCTTCACTCCTCTATTTTCCACGAGACGTTCAGGTTGTTTATAACAACGACCTACTGGTATATCGCATTCAGGGTACGAACGGTGATCTTCAAACTATAGAAAACGAATACCTCTCAGAAGGAAGATATATCAACGAGACCGATGTCGCGCAGAATGCTAAAGTTGCCGTCATCAGTAATAAAATAAAAAGAGAGGTTTTTGCAGATGTAGCATCACCAGTTGGTGAGTATATCACAATTTCGGGAGCTGGTTTTAGAATTGTGGGTGTTTTTGGGGAACACGGTGACAATGAAGGGGAGGAGGAGCGCATTTTTATTCCTATTACTACCGCACAAATAGCATTCAACGGAGGTGATAGGATCAACAATATGAATTTTATGCTGCCCGAGCTAGAATCTTTTGATGCCACGGTCGCTAAGAACGGAGAGTTCACGGCAGCACTCTTGAAATACCTCAAAAAATATCATAAAGTAGCACCGGAAGATGATCGTGCCATCCGCATTTGGAACCCTATTCAGGAGGCCAAACGCTACTATTCCTTAATCGGTGGTATTAAACTATTTTTCTGGGTCGTAGGCTTCTTTACCATTATAGCAGGAGTGGTTAGTGTCAGTAACATTATGCTTATCGTCGTAAAGGAAAGAACACGCGAAATCGGTATTAGAAAAGCACTTGGCGCCAAGCCTTGGTCCATTATTGGTATGATTATGCATGAAGCAATTTTCGTGACCGCCATAGCAGGATTTACCGGACTCATATTTAGCATGGGGCTCTTGGAACTTTTGGGTCCTCACATACAGGTGGATTATGTTCTAAATCCTTCGGTAAATTTTAACGTTGCCCTTACTACGGTAATATTATTGATCGTTGCTGGTAGCTTAGCAGGGTTTTTTCCTGCCTGGAAAGCCGTGCG
Organism: Maribacter sp. MJ134; assembly: GCF_003970695.1. Taxonomy (NCBI): domain Bacteria; kingdom Pseudomonadati; phylum Bacteroidota; class Flavobacteriia; order Flavobacteriales; family Flavobacteriaceae; genus Maribacter; species Maribacter sp. MJ134. The sequence goes on along the minus strand of NZ_CP034570.1, from coordinate 2,214,071 downwards.
AGTGCATGTTATCGAGGCTTTAAGAGACGAATAGATTTAAAAAAGCAACTACGGAGTTAAAATAAAAAAAATGTTCAATAAAGACCGTTGGAGGGAAATTTTAGAAGTGCTTTCTACAAATGTGTGGCGTACCGTGGCCACGGCATTCGGTGTGGGTTGGGGAATATTCATATTAATCATTCTTTTAGCTGCGGGAAAAGGTCTGGAAAACGGTATACGACAAGACTTTAATGGTGTCGCAACGAATACCATGTTCATGTGGACACAGACCACGACAATGGCCCATCAAGGACTTCCAGAGGGAAGGAACTTTAATTTTAAATTACCCGATGTAGACCTGTTGAGGAGGAGTGTACCGGAACTGCGCATTATATCGCCTAGGAACAGTATGAGACAAACGGAAGGCGATAATGTGATACGCGGTCTAGAAAGTGGGCAATATCGCGTTTTTGGAGATTACCCGGAAATCATCGAACAAAACCCGATATATGCGGCCAAGGGTCGTTTCTTTAATCATAACGATATAAAGGCAAAACGTAAGGTTGTGGTTATCGGTGATGGTATACGGCAAGACTTATATGAGGAAGACGAGGACCCTATAGGTACCTACCTCAAGGTTAATGGGGTCAATTTTATGGTGGTGGGCACCTATAAAGAAAAAACTAGTGATGGCGGCGGACAAAATAGTGAGCGTGAAATATTCATGCCGTTCACAACTTTTTCCCAAGCTTTTAACCGCGCCGATAATGTAGGTTGGATGGCAATAACAGCCAAAGATGGAAGCTCCATAAGCGACTTGAAAAATAAGGTCATCAGTACGGTCAAACAAAGTAGAAAGGTACACCCTGATGATGAAAGAGCAATTGGTCATTTTGATTTGTACCAACAATTTAATCGAGTGGAAAGCCTTTTCGGGGCGTTAAAATTTGTAGCATATTTCGTAGGAATATTGGTTTTGCTTTCCGGAATCATCGGTGTTAGTAACATCATGCTTATCGTTATTAAAGAAAGAACCAAGGAAATAGGCATCCGTAGGGCCTTGGGTGAAGACCCTTGGTCTATTAGACTACAGATTTTGATGGAGTCCATATTCCTAACCATTATTTCAGGTATGGTGGGTATTATCTTCGGTGCACTTTCAATCTATGGCATCAACACATTGCTAGAATCTCTCGGTCCTGTGGATATGTTCCTTAATCCGAGTGTTAGTCTAGGCGTCGTAATCAGTGCCTTGATTATACTGGTCATATCTGGTCTGTTAGCAGGTTTTATCCCCGCAAATAGTGCCATACGCGTGCGCCCCATTGAAGCCTTAAGAACAGAATAAAGACAGAATCAATTATATTAAACCAATCAAAAAATGAAAAAATCAATCACAAGAATTATTTTAATTTTAATCGTAGTGCTTTTTGGAGGAGCTATGTATTATCTCTATCAAAAAAATTCGGAAGACCCCGTTGTTTATGAGACCGAACAGGCTTCTAAAAAAACTATTGTTAAGAAAACCGTAGCGACCGGAAGTATTTTGCCTTTAGAAGAAGTATTGATAAAGCCTAATATCTCAGGAGTTATTGAAGAGGTTTTTGTTGAAGGCGGGGATTACGTGAAGTCGGGCGATTTGCTATGCCGTATTAAGGTAGTGCCAAACCTTAATGCCTTGAACGACGCCAGAAATGCCATTGACGAAGCGAAAATTGGATTGGACGATCAACTAAGGAATGTAGAGCGTCAAAAGAGCTTGTTCGCAAAAGGGGTAATTTCCCAGGTAGATTTGGAAAGGGCTCAGGTGGCCTATGACCAAGCCAAACAATCCTATGGTGCTGCAAACAAAAGGTACGATATTATTAAGACCGGTACGGCCAAAGGTTTTGGCAACGCCGCCAATACGCAAATACGGGCAACGGTAAGTGGTATGGTCTTGGAAGTACCTGTAGAAGTTGGAAATCAAGTTATAGAGAGTAACAACTTTAATGAAGGGACTACTATTGCTGCTATCGCAGATGTCGACAAAATGATTTTTGAGGGGAAAGTGGACGAATCCGAAGTAGGTAAGATTAAAGAAAACCTACCGCTTGAAATTACAGTGGGTGCCATAGAAAATAAAGTTTTCGATGCGGTTTTGGATTATATTGCACCCAAGGGCAAAGAAGAGAACGGCGCAATCCAATTCGAAATTAAGGGAACAATGAAAAAGCAGGACTCTGTCTTTATACGAGCAGGTCTAAGTGCAAATGCCTCAATAATCTTGGCAAAGGTGGATAGTGTGTTGGCGGTAAAAGAAGCCTTGGTCCAATTTGATGATGAGACCAAGAAACCTTATGTAGAAATTGCCACAGGAGAGCAAGAGTTTGAGCGTAAGGAAATAGATTTGGGGGTAAGTGATGGCATTTTTGTAGAGGTATTATCCGGGATTACAATGGAAGACAAAATAAAGGTCTGGAACAAGATTGAAAACGAAGGCGAGGACAACTAAAAAATAAAGTAAAAAAAATGTAACATTTAGAGGGTTTAGCGGTCTTACAGATGAGCGTCTTTTTAAAGCCCTTAAAACTATTAATACAACCAACATGATTGAAATAAACGATCTTCACAAATCCTATAAAATGGGGAGTAATTCGCTCCATGTTCTTAAAGGAATAAATTTTAAAGTAGAAGAAGGCGAGTTAGTAGCTATAATGGGTTCTTCGGGGTCAGGGAAATCTACCTTGTTAAATATATTGGGTATGTTAGACGAGCTAGATGAGGGTTCCTATACCTTGGACGGTGTTCCCATAAAGAACTTAAATGAAACCAAGGCCGCTCAGTACCGTAATAAGTTCTTGGGATTTATTTTTCAATCCTTCAATTTGATAAATTATAAGAGCGCAATGGAAAACGTTGCTTTACCTTTATATTATCAACGTGTTAGCCGTAAAGAACGTCAAGAAAAGGCTCTGAAATATTTAGAACAAGTAGGTCTAAAACAATGGGCCACTCATTTACCTAGTGAGCTTTCAGGTGGTCAAAAGCAGCGGGTTGCCATCGCTAGAGCTATGGCCGCAGAACCTAAAGTGCTTCTTGCCGATGAGCCAACGGGTGCTTTGGACAGTAAGACATCGTATGAGGTAATGGATTTGATTCAGAAAATCAATGATGATGGAAACACTATTTTGGTAGTAACGCATGAGCCGGATATCGCCGATATGTGCAAGCGAATTGTACATTTAAAGGATGGTGTTATCGTAGAGGATAAAAAAGTTAAGCAAGTAAGAGCATCGCAATATGTTTAATAGGGATAACTGGAAAGAAATATTTGAAACCATTCAGAAAAACAAGCTAAGGACGTTCCTTTCTGGTTTTACGGTGGCTTTGGGTATTTTGATATTTGTAGTATTGTACGGTTTTGGTAATGGTCTGATCAACACGTTCGACGAGTTTTTCAAGGACGATGCTACCAATACATTTTTCATCTTTCCAGGGAGAACATCCATTCCTTATAAAGGGTATAAGTCTAACCGAAGAATAGAATTTGATAATTCTGATTTGGCGGATTTAGAAAAGAATTTTGCCATGTTCATTGAGTATATCTCTCCGAGAGTGGATAGGGGAGGACTCGTAAAGTACAAAAATGAATCCAACAATTATACTACTCGAGGAGTAAGTGAGTCGTATCAATTTGCCGAGAAGACCATTATGATGAAAGGCAGGTATCTGAACAGGGAAGATATTGCAAATAAAACCAAGTATGCGGTTATTGGTAGGTTGGTAGAAAAAGATTTGTTCTCCCAAGAGGAGTCCATTGGTAAATATATTGATGTTGCAGGAAGTGCTTTTAAGGTCATTGGGGTTTTTCAGGATGATGCGGGAGATAATGAGGAAAGAAGAATTTACATCCCTTACACAACGAGACAACTCATAGAAAAAAATACCGATAAGGTTAACCAGATTGTAATCGGTTTTAAACCAGAAATAGGTTACGCGGGCGCAATGGCTTTTCAACGAAGCTTGGATAAGTTTATTAGAAATAAAAAATTCATCAACCCGGAGGACCAAAACGGACTGTTCATCAGGAATGTTGCCGACCAGTTAAAACAAAATCAACAGTTTGCGGGTATTTTACAGTTAATTGTATCTATAGTAGCCTTTGGGACCATTATAGCTGGGATTATTGGCATTAGTAATATCATGGTTTTCGTGGTAAAGGAGCGTACCAAGGAACTGGGTATTCGTAAGGCCCTAGGGGCAACGCCAAAATCCGTTATCAGTACTATTCTATTGGAGTCTGTTTTTATTACTACCATTTCCGGTTTCGTTGGTATGCTCTTGGGAGTAGCCCTTCTTAGTTCCCTTGGAGAAAAACTAGCGGATTATTTCATAACCAATCCATTTATAAATACAGGAACAGCCATTTTTGCTACGGTAACACTAATCATTTTTGGTGCTATTGCGGGATATATTCCCGCTAGAAGAGCCGCTAGAATAAAACCTATTGTTGCACTAAGAGACGAATGATATGAAATTTATTTTTGATAGAAATACATGGCAGGAAATATTCGGTTCTATTAGCAAGAACAAAACACGGACCATTATTACGATAATTGGCGTGTTATGGGGAATATTTATTTATATAGGCTTGTCAGGAGCCGCGAAGGGACTGGACAATGGTTTTGAGAGACAGTTTGAAAGTGTGGCCATGAACAGTATGTTCGTTTGGGCACAAAGTACAAGTGTTCCTTACGACGGTTTTAAGACGGGAAGACAACTGCAGTTGAAATTGGGAGATGTTGAGGTTTTAAAAAATCGTATCCCGGAAATAAACTATATCGCTCCAAGAAATGCTAAAGGTGTTTTCGGAGATGCCCCAGGTTTGGTGGTTCGCGGCCAGAAATCTGGTAATTACGCGGTGTATGGGGATTTTCCCGTATTTACTAAAATAGCGACCAAGAAAATTTATGACGGTGGTAGGTTTATCAACGATGAAGATATAGAACAGACCAGAAAAGTATGTGTAATCGGAGAACGAACCGAAAAAGAACTGTTCGAGAAAGGTGAAAATCCTATTGGAGGATATATCAGGATTGACGACATCTATTTTCAGGTGGTCGGGGTTCATAAGTTCACACCGGGTGGCGGCTTTGAAAGTGACAGTGATATTTTTGTGCCATTTACCACCTATAGAAAGTTGTACAATACTGCGGACAATGTGGGATGGTTAACCATTGCTGCCTATGATGATGCCGATGTGGTACAAGCGGAAGAAAACGTGAAAGCGACCCTGAAGAGCATCCACAGGGTAGACCCTGAGGATGAGAGAGCATTTGGATCGTTTAACCTAGGGGAGATTTTCAATAAGATTATGGGATTCTCCAAGGGAATGACCTTTTTATCCCTAATCGTAGGTATCGCTACAATTTTAGCGGGCGTTATAGGTATTGGAAATATCCTTTTGATATCGGTCAAGGAGCGAACGAAAGAATTGGGTGTTCGTAGGGCGCTAGGCGCCACTCCTGCTGAGGTTAGAAATCAAATTATACTAGAATCCGTTTTCTTGACCATGCTTGCGGGAATCATAGGGATAATACTGGGAGCTCTAGTACTAAGCGCTATAAACAGTTTTACGCAAGGTGTAGATTTTCCCTATACCAATCCTACCGTGCCGATTCCATTGGTGCTGGGAGCATTGGTGATTATGGTAGTTCTGGGTACTTTGATAGGGCTAATTCCGGCGCAGAGAGCTGTAAGTATAAAACCTATAGACGCATTACGAGAAGAATAGTAAACAACAAAACCAAAATAAAAACTAATACACTTTAAAATGAACAAGATTGTTAAATACATATTAATTGGAATTTTAGTTCTAGGAGCTTTATGGGCGGCAGTATTCTTTATAAAAAGTAACAGTAAGTCTTCCATTGTTTATGAAACATCGCAACCTTTTAAAGCCAATATTGAAAAGAAAACCGTTGCTACGGGTAAAGTGATTCCAGAGGATGAAATTGAGATTAAACCTCAAATTTCTGGTATCATCGACAAGATATACCTAGAAGAGGGAGCAAAGGTAAAAGCAGGTGAACTCATTGCCGTAATCAAGGTAGTTCCTAATGAACAAGCATTGAACCAAGCTAATGGTAGGGTAAGGAACGCCGAACTGGCCTTGAACAATACCAAAATTGAATACGATCGTAACAAGGCGCTTTTTGACAAAGGTGTTATTTCCAGTCAGGATTTTAATACCCTTCAATTGAGCTATAACCAGGCCGAGCAGGAGTTAAAGAATGCCCGTGCGGATTATCAAATCATTAGAAGAGGTTCTGCAGGAGGTTCTTCAAGTGCAAATACAAATATTAGAGCTACCGTAGATGGTACGATTTTAGAAATTCCTGTCGAGGAAGGGGATCAGGTAATCCAGAGTAATAATTTTAATGACGGTACTACCATCGCTTCAATTGCGGATCTGAGCAAAATGATTTTTGAAGGTAAAGTAGATGAAGGTGAAGTGGGTAAATTAAAAATTGGAATGCCGCTAAAAATTAGTCTTGGAGCCATAGAGGGTGAAGAGTTCGATGCCAAGTTAAAGTTCATAGCACCCAAGGGAGTTGAAGAGACCGGTGCGGTTCAGTTCAAAATTGAGGGAGACGTTGAGGTCAATGACGATGTTCTCATACGGGCAGGCTATAGTGCAAATGCATCTTTGGTTCTGGATAGGAGAGATAGCGTAATGGTGGTTCCAGAAGCCTTATTGCAATTTGACAAGAAAACGGATAAGCCCTATGTAGAGGTAGCAACTGGAGAGCAGGAATTTGAAAGAAGGGATATTGAGATAGGTATTTCGGACGGAGTAAACGTAGAGATTCTATCCGGGTTATCAGAAGAAGACAAAGTAAAGCAGTGGAACAAGACCGAGCCTGTTAAAAAAGGAGAAGAAGAGGGCGAAGAAGGCGAGGAGACAGAAGAGTAATCATCAATCAATAATACGAATCAAAAAAATCACAAAATGAAATTTAAATCAACCATCATATTGCTTTTTGCTGCCGTAACAACCACCTTGGCGCAAAGCAAACAATGGAGCTTGCAAGAATGTGTGGAGTACGCCATGGAAAATAACCTTAGTGTGGCACAATTTGAACTGGACTTGGAAAATGTGAAAATTGAGAGGTCTGATGCTTTAGGTAATTTCCTGCCAAGCCTCAATGCAAATACTACTGTTAGTGAGCGTTCTGGTCTGGTTACCAACCCAAACACGAACATCATTGAACCTGGTCAAATTTTTTCGACATCAGCTGGAATCAATGCCGGCATGACCATCTTCGATGGTATGCAGAATCTGTATAGATTACAACGCGCAAAATTGAGCGCAATAGCTACACAATATGGATTGGATGATTTGCAGGATGATATTAGCTTGAATGTTGCCGAAGCCTATTTACAGGTTTTATCCAATAAAGAGGCCTTAAAGGTTTCGCAAGCCCAGTACGAGATTACAAAGCAAGATGTAAATAGAACAAAAGAGTTGGTAGATTCAGGAGTGCTACCTAGAGGTGATTTATTGGAAATAGAGGCAACCGCTGCGACACAAGAACAACAAATTATTAATGGTGAGGCTTTGGTATTGATTTCACGCATTAATTTGGCTCAATTACTTCAGATTACGGATTATCAAAATTTTGACGTTATGAAGGAATCTTATGAGGTGCCACCTTCAGAAATCATGTCTACTTCTCCTGAATCTATATATGCTAAAGCGCTTACTTTTAGAAACGATATTAAGTTTTCAGAGGCAAATATAGATTTGGCCGAAAAGGATTTACAAATAGCTAAAGGAGCTAGATACCCAACACTTAGTACGTTTTTTCAATACAATACTTTTTATACAAATCAATTTAGAAGTGCACCGGATGGTTTTGGTGGTGTTACCACGTTTAGACCGGATTTTATAGATCAGTTATGGTTAAATGACGGTATTTCTTATGGTTTTCAATTAAACATACCAGTATTCAATGGTTTTGCTACAGAAAACAATGTGAAGCGATCAAAAATAGGCGTTAAAAGAGCAGAACTACAATTGGAGCAAAACAAATTAGAACTTGAAAATACGATTCAACAGGCTCATGTAAACGTTAAGACTTTTGGAAAGACTTTTGAAGCAACTCAAAAAACCTTGGAAGCACAAAGGCTTGCTTACGACTATGCTAAAGAACGCTACGAAGTAGGTTTGTTGAATGCCTTTGACTTCGGGCAAGCACAAGCTAGAGTCGATAATGCCGAGGCAAGTGTAATTCGAGCGAAATATGACTATATTTTCCGATTAAAAATTTTAGAGTTCTTCTACGGGATACCTCTTTCATTAGACTAAGCTAACTCAACTCAATGTAAAAGCCTGCAACAGTAATTTGCAGGCTTTTTCTTGTTGGGTCTATGCTGTACCTTTGAAATATGGGATTAATTTTAAACTTGGAAACTGCTACGACCAATTGTTCCGTATGTCTAGCTAAGGATAATAGGATTTTGGCATCACGGGAGAACGATACACCCAACTATTCCCACTCGGAACAACTTCATGTGTTTATCCAGGAGTGTTTGGAGGAGACTGATTTTATGATGACGGATGTTGACGCCGTTGCCGTTAGTAAGGGTCCAGGCTCTTATACGGGCCTGCGCATAGGGGTGTCCGCTGCTAAAGGGCTGTGTTATGCACTGGATATTCCGTTAATCGCTATTCCTACGTTAAAAAATATCGCTTCCCAAGCCAGAGATGTTCAAGCGGATTATATAATTCCGGTATTGGATGCTAGAAGAATGGAGGTTTACGCGACCATATTTGACGCGAATCTTAATGAGATAAGGACAACAAAGGCCGAAATTATAGATGAGCACTCCTTTAAGGAGTTCTATCGGGACCATACCGTTCACATCTTAGGGAACGGTGCTGAAAAGATAGCTGCCACTTTAAAGAATCCGAACATCAGTTACAATGCAGCGGTACAACCATCGTCAAAGGAAATGGTGTCGCTAGCGTATGAGAAATATGTACTAAAAGAATTTGAGGATGTGGCGTACTTTGAGCCTTACTATTTAAAGGATTTTATATTGCAGACCAAGAAAAAATAAAAAACTCCCAAACCATATTTGGTTTAGGAGTTTTGTTTGCAGAGTTGATCTTTTAGGCCTTTGCTTCATGAACTACACGTTGTGGGAAAGGAATTTCTATACCCTCCGCATCGAACCTGTTTTTTATTTCTTCCATAACATGAAAATGTGCTGGCCAAAACAATTCGTTATTTGCCCAAAAACGTAGGGTCAGGTTTACCGAACTGTCTGCTAAGGCCCCAACATACACTTCGGGAGCGGGTTCTTTTAAAATATGTTCACAGTCGTTACAAATTTGCAGCATAATATCCTTTGCTTTTTTAATATTGGACCCGTAACCGATACCGATATCAATTTTATCTCTACGAGTGCTCTCAGCGTTATAATTAACGATATTATTGTTGGAAAGCTGTCCGTTGGGAACAATAGCTACCTGATTCCCAAACGTGTTTATTTTGGTCGTAAAGATGGAAATTTCCTTTACGGTTCCATCCACACCTTGGGCCGAAATAAAATCACCGACTTTAAAAGGTTTAAATAAAAGAATAAGTACGCCGCCAGCAAAATTGGAAAGGGAACCTTGAAGGGCAAGTCCAATAGCAAGTCCGGCCGCCCCTAATATCGCGGCCAATGATGTAGTCTGTACGCCTAGTTGGGATATGACTACCACGAATAGAATAATCTTAAGCGCTATGTTGATAAAGCTTTGTAAAAAGGTTTCCAAGGCAAGGTCATAGTCTTTTTTCTGAAAAAACTTTCGTACAAGTTTATTGATAAGTCTAATTAAGTAGATTCCCGCAACCAGAATGATGATAGCCAAAACGATGTTTGGCAGGGCGTTCCAAAGCCAATCAATTGCCTTCTTTACATGTACTTTATAATCGGTAATTTCTTCCATAAGTTTTATTTATTTATTCTGAATTGCAAAGCTGAAAATTTGAGTAGGCCCTGACAAGCAAATTTGTTTAAACTATTGTTAATGGTCGTTGTTTAGATGTAAAAGCGTTAAAACTTCTTTGGTATGTGTTAACGGTAACTTGCAACTTCCTTCGTGGCAGACATAAATTTGAGTAGTACCCTTAACTAATCTGTTTTTCAGTAGGGGCAACTCGCTTTTCTCTTGCGTTCCGGCAAAAATCGTATTTGGCAAGTAATTTTTGGCGATTGTTCTAGCCTTCTCCTTATAACTATCGCCAACAATAGCGACTTCATAGAACGGTAAATTTTCAAAGAGAACAAGATGCAACCAATTCGCGTAGTTTTGCGGATTTTCATCAAAATTTGGCTGTATGTTTTTAAGCATATTTTGATAGACGGTTCTGTAATTCGTTTCCGGAAAGAATTTGGATAGTTTCAGCAGATTTAAAGCCATTATAGAATTAGAGGCAGGGATAACATTGTCCGAAGTCTCTAAAGTTCTTCGAATAAGGATGTCATCCTCTTTCGAAGTGAAGAAGAATAGCTCACTTTTATCATCAAAGAAATTCGTCCTACAATAGTCCGCTAGCTGCTTGGCCGTGGACAACCATTTTTCGTCAAACGTAATTTCGTAGAGGCCTATGACGGCATCTATGACGGAAGCATAATCTTCTAAATACCCATTAATTGTGCTGGTTCCCTCCTTGTGACTATGATAAAGACTTCCGTCTGATTTTGTTAGGTTTTTTAGAATGAATTCAGCGTTCTCTAATGCCAATGATAAATAACTGTCATTTTGAATATATCTGGCGGAGTCTACCAAACCTTTAAGCATTAAACCGTTCCATGAGGTTAGAATCTTATCGTCCAGTCTGGGGTACGCTCTTTTTTTGCGTTCTTCTGAGAGTAGTTGTAAACTTCTTTTTATTCTGGCTTGTAACTCTAAGATTTCAATATCATGCTTTACGGCAATTTCATTGTCCGCTTTATCCCTTATCAGAACATAGTTTTCATGTTCCCAAAGACCGTAGGAGTTAATATTGTAGTAATCTTCGAAAAGAGGATAATCTTCCTTGAGTACATCTTGTAAGTCCTCTTTCTTCCAAACATAATACGCACCTTCCTCAAGTTTTTCATGGTCGTTTAGGCTATCTGCATCGAGAGAGGAGTAAAAGGCTCCATTTTCGCTTTTTAGTTCTGTGGTGACAAAATTAATTGTCTTTTCCACTACCTCCTTATAGTGGGCGTTCCCTGTAAAGGCATATGCTTTTGCGTAGAGACTAGTGAGCTGTCCATTGTCATAGAGCATTTTTTCAAAATGGGGCACGTGCCATTTGGTATCAACGGCGTACCTGGAAAAACCTCCGTCTACATGGTCAAATATTCCACCATATGCCATTCGGGTCAATGTAGTATCCACATATTCCATGATGGACTCGTTTTTTTGAGTTACGGCGTAGTGCAATAAGAATTCTAAATTCACGGGCATCATAAATTTTGGAGCTCTCCTATATCCGCCTAGAAAAGTATCAAAATAACCAGACCATTTTTCCACACATTTCCTTAACTGGTCTAAAGAATAGGTATCAGTGTCGGTATTAGTTGCGATAAGGTTTATCTGCTTTATGCCTTGAGCCATATTTTCAGCATAGCCGATTACCTTATTCGGTTCTGTCTTATAAAGCTCGCTTAACTGCGAAAGAACGGTGGTCCAATCTTTTTTCTTTACATAGGTGGCGCCCCAAAAAGGTCTCCCGTCCGGTAGTGAGATAATATTCAGCGGCCAACCGCCACTACCGGTCATCATTTGTAATGCATCCATATAAATATGGTCAATATCAGGCCTTTCCTCTCTATCAATTTTAATATTGACGAAATTTTCATTCATCACTTTTGCAACTTCTTCGTCTTCAAAACATTCATGTTCCATAACATGGCACCAATGACAGGCGGCGTAGCCAATACTAATGAGCAAGGGTTTATTGTTCCTTTTTGCTTCTGCCAATACAGTGGGGTTCCACGCTTCCCAATTAACAGGATTGTGCGCGTGCTGTAGCAAATAGGGGCTGGTCTCTTTAATAAGGTTATTGGTATATTTTTGCTGCATAGTTCAATTCTAAATTATAGCTACAAGTCGTATGCTAAAACTGGGGTATAAAAAAAGCACCAACAGGTGCTTTTTGTCTTGTTGAAGTAAGGCTTACTTTACTTCAAAAGTGATTTTTACATTGACGCGGTAATCAACCATTTTTCCGTCTTCAACGGTGGCACTTTGCTCGTTTAAATATACGGAACGGATGTTCTTGACAGACTTTGAGGCCTGGTCTACTGCATTCTTGGCCGCGTCCTCCCAACTCTTACTTGAATTCGCTAATACTTCTATTACTTTTAAAACTGCCATAATTAGTGTTTTTTATATTTTCTACAAAGTACTAAATTTTATGAAAGAAAGCTTAACGCATCTGTTGGTTTTTTTAGCCGTTTAGGGCTACAACCTCATTTATTTTATCACCCATCATATTCTTTAACATGGTTTCTATTCCGTTTTTTAAAGTAAAAGTCGAAGACGGACAACCGCTACAGGCACCTTGTAGTATCACATTTACTCTACCTGTTTCTTGCTCATAAGATTTGAAAAGAATGTTACCACCATCACTTGCTACGGCCGGTTTAACATATTCTTCTAAAATATCGATGATTTCTTTAGAAGTGTCATCTAGATTTTCTTCCACTGTAACAGCAGTCGTTTCCTTGGTGTCCTCTTTCCCAGCGGATTTGGCATTTCCTAGAACTATCTCTTTACCTTGAGCTATAAAATTACGTATAAGCTCTCTTAGTTCTAAGGTAATATCTTCCCATTCGGCTACCTCATATTTGGATACCGAAACATAATTTTCATCAATAAATACCTCTTTCACGAACGGTAGTTGAAACAACTCCATCGCTAAAGGAGACATCCTGGCTTCATCAATATTCTTAAATTCGTAGGCCGCACCAACAATTTTCTTACTTGCAACGAATTTCATGGTCGCCGGGTTCGGTGTAACTTCAGCATAGACCGTAATGGCGATTGGTTTGTCTGTATCTTCTTCGATAACAACAGGTTCGCCGGCATTGAGGTACTCCACTAATTGCTGTGCTACTTCATCTTTTACGTCTTCCCAAGCTACGATATCATAGCGTTCCAGACCGATAAAATTACCCGACACATAGACTGTCTTGATAAATGGAAGGTGGAAAAGTTGTTGCGCCAGTGGAGCATTTTGGGCCTCGTCTATATTTTTATACTCGTAGTTCTTTCGTTTTACCAGAAGATGGTTCGTTTCAAATTTAAGTATGGTAGGATTGTTGGTTTTCACAACCGTAATGGTGTACTCTTTCATCGCTATAGAATTTTAAACAAAAATACGAAGGAAATCTAAGTTAAAGCTCATATAATAATGTTAGCGTTAAGTCGTTATACTTTATATTTAGCGCATATTGAACCTATATCCTCATTTCCTAAGATGAAATTTAAGCTACTGATCATTTTTTCTTTCCTTGCTTTTGGTCTAAAGTCCTTTGCACAGGAAGGTATACCCGTATATTTTGATTACCTGTCCGATAATTACTATCTAGTATATCCGTCAATGGCAGGGATTGGTCAGGGAGGTAAAATTAGGGCTACTGCGAGAAAGCAATGGTTTGACGTAGAAGATGCGCCCAGTTTACAGACGGTTAATGCTCACTTTAGATTAGGTGACGGACCCAGCGGAGTAGGAGCAATTGTTTTCAACGATGCCAATGGATTTCATTCACAAACAGGAATGAAACTTACCTATGCACATCACCTTAGAATGGGTGGGGACGATGTAAGGGTCCTAAATCAGTTATCTTTTGGTTTAAGTGGTACAATTTTACAGAGTAGTCTTGACGAAAGTGAATTTAGGTCTGTATTGCAAGACCCTGCAATAGCCGGTATTAAACTAAGTGCATCCTATTTCAATGTCGATTTGGGTTTATCCTATAACTTCATGGAATTTTATGCGCATTTTGCAGTAACTAACGCTTTAACAGGTAGCAGAAGAAATATTTACTATAGAGATAGACAAGATAATCCAGACCAGTTGGTTATTGATAATATTAGAAGATACCTCATTTCGGCAGGATACGTATTCGGAAGAAGTGAATGGCAAGTAGAACCTTCTGTTCTATTTCAATTGACGGAGTTTACCGAAGAGAAAACCATAGACATCAACGCCAAGGTATACCGTGATGTTGATTTCGGTAGAATTTGGGGCGGTCTATCCTACAGAAGAAGTTTTGACGGGGCTCAGTTCCAGACAGCTACTGGTTTTGGCGAGCAAAGACTGCAGTTGATCACACCGATAATCGGTGCCAATATTAAAAACTTTCTAGTGTCCTACAATTATTCTTATCAAATGGGGGATATAAGGTTTGATAATGGTGGTTTTCATCAGATTACATTGGGGTACGATTTTGGTCAAGCAGAGCGTAAGTACGACTGTTACTGTCCGGCGGCACAATAAAAAGAGGCTCTTCCGTAAAAGAAAGAACCTCCAATATCACATTAAAATTGTTCTATTCCCAAGTGTAGTTCTTTGCTGAGGCCTGCCTTTTGATTGCCTTTAACATGACACCCTCTAAACCATCTTCGCTTTCATTCTTTTGGTTTTTAGCAATATAGGCCAGTCTTTTGGCATTTAAAGCCTTTATTTCTTTTTGAACCTCTTCTCTCTCGGATTTTTTCATTTCTATAAATTCAATCTTTTCGGTCTTCGATTTTCCCCGTAACTCTTTAGGTAAATCTTTATCATCAAGGGAATTTATATCAAATGTCTTATCTCCCGAAGCATCTACCAAGTCCCATTTTTTGTTATTGTAAAGACGCGAGCTTTTGCTCACAGCTCGTTTTACAGCAACAACTTCTTCCATTTCCATGGCATTATTGTCCTGCATTGCTTGGGCCTCAAATTTGGATGCACCCAAGGAGCCGTACCCAAGGTAGGTTTTGTTCAGTTTCGAGTTAAGCTTTATAATGATGTCATCATAAGGGGTGCTCACATGGACTACCTGCCTATTATGGTCAATCGCCATATATTCTCCGCCGCTCAGCGTAGCGCCATTTTTCCAGTTAGACTGTATGCCTTGTTCATAGTTGCCACAGAAGATAGTGTTCACAACAATATCCTTTTCCTTGGCATTGGTTACCGCATCCTTATAATTCAACTTTCCCTGATTGAACGGTTCGTTACCAGCAATAAATATCATTTTTAGGTTATCCGCATTTTTACCCCATTCTAACTGCTTTAAAGAGGTTTGGATGACCGCTCCACAATATTCTTCACCACCGTTGGTTGTCAATGAAAAGAGTTTTTCAGAAATCTCATCTAAATCATCGCTGAAGTTCAGTACCTGTTGTATGTAGCCTTCCCTAGAGGAAAGTGCATCATTCCCGTATTGATAGATGGCGATTTGTAATTCCGGCCGCATTTCATTACCGCATTTAGCATGTGTAAATTCGTTTACGATATCCCAAAGTTGAGATTTTGCTTGGTTAATAAGTCCGTCCATACTATTGCTTGTGTCCAATAGAAGCGCAATCTTAACAGTATTGTTCTTTTTAGTTGCTTCGTCAGTTTTCATTACTTCAGCTAAAAAAGGCTCTTTTTCTGTTTTTGGTCTAAGTTCGCATCCATAGGTGAACGATAGCGTTAATGTCATTAGGCTCAAGGCTGCTATTCTTTGATATTTTTTCATCTTTACGTTTTTATTTTGGGATAAATTTAATTGCAAACTTTTTCATGAAATAATGGCTTTGAGGGAATAGGCCTATTGAATGAGTAAAAGCAATCACTGGCTGTGTAAAAGGTCCAAATGGTCAATTTTTATAGGCTTTTTGATGTAGAATCGATTTTTAAGTAATCATAAAATCAGCTAAGTTTACAGTAATTAGACCTTATGAAAAATCTGTTTATACATATACTCTTTGTTTTGCTAGGCGTTCATACTTGTCTTTCACAACAGGGAGGAAGCGTCAAGAAATTCGTAGTGAAGGGAATAGTTCAGGAAAAGGCATCATCACAACCTATTTCTGGAGTTTCCATATCAACGAGCTCGGGGGAATATACTGTAACCAACGGTCTTGGCGAATTTAAAATTAGAGCTGCCAAGGGCGAAGAATTAACCGTTGAGGATTCGGATTTTGAAACGGTGAAGTACGTAATTAAGAGTGATGAGGATATTAAGGTACTTGTCGAGGATTATGTTCCCAGAAATAGGAGTAGTAGTACGGTTGGAATTTCCAAACGTGAAGCTTCTAAACATCAATCCTTACTGGATTCGGCCGAAACTTACAAGAAAAAGGATATTGCGAAGAGTATTGATTTCGTTGCGCGATCCATCGCTGTTTTAGGTAGTAGAGGCAATAAAAATGAATTGGCAAAATCTTTAACCGCCTTGGGAGAAATATATCTTTTTCATAAACAGTACGATTTGGCCATAGATAATTTTGAAGATGCGCTTGAAGCCAACAAATCAATAAAAACCTCCCTTTTATTGGGGGAAACCTTGATTGTTAATAAACAGTACCAAGAGGCTAATAAAGTTCTTGACCCGTTGATGGAGTTGCAAAATATGGTACCCTACCAACGGGTTACTTTATTTGAGCTTTTAGGAGATATTAAAAAGGGCTTAAATGACGTCAAAGCTGCTGTCTCCTTTTATAACGAAGGACTAAAGGTGGCCACAAAGAACCAGATTACGCCCAAGATGACAGATTTAAATTCTAAGATTGCCGATGCCTATTCACAAGGAAATCAATTGATGGAGGCAGAAGCCTATTATGGCAATTCACTTGAATTGGCAAATAAACTTGCTCCCAAACGCGCTTTACAGGAAAAGGAGAAGGTGGCGGATTTTTATAATAAAAAAAGTCAATTTAATGAAGAAATCGCTTTGCGTAAAAATAGTTTGGTGGAACTGGATAAACTTAATTCTCCCAAAAGTAAAGCTAGGAGGCAAGAAATGGGCGACACGATAACCGCGCAACGCATTAATTACAAAATAGCGAATGCGTACATAGCCCAAGATAAGTACAGTGAAGCAATTCCCTATTTGGAAAGAAGTATTGTAGAAGCGGATTCCGAGAACGACTTGGTGGTACAGAAAGATGCCACACGTAAACTATCCGAAGTTTATGAGTTTAAAGGGGATTTTGACAAAGCATTAGAGACCTATCAATCCTATGTTACTTTGGTAGATACCCTTTATATAAGAAAAGAGCAGGAAATCTCTAGAGCGGCCCGTTTTAATCGTGAAATAGCAGCAACGCAAAGCAGAATAACCGGTCTGGAACAAGAGCGGGAGCTATCTCAAAGCAAGTATGATCTGGCCTTGACTGAACAAGAACTATCTGAGGAGAGCTATAAACGTCAACGTTGGGTAATCTATTCCTTAATTGTGGGACTGTTGCTAACCGGTTTGGCGGCTTTCTTTTTTTATAGAAGTAATCAACAGCAAAAGCTGGCCAATAATTTATTAGCGCTCAAATCTTTGCGATCCCAAATGAACCCTCATTTTATTTTCAATGCACTTAATTCCGTTAACAATTATATCGCAAAAAGCGACGAACGAAGTGCCAATAGATATTTAAGTGAATTTTCAACACTAATGCGGTCAGTGCTAGAAAATTCGGAAGAGGACTTTATTCCCCTGGCAAAAGAATTACAATTACTAGAATTGTATATAAAATTAGAGCACTCTAGATTTCCGGATAAGTTTGATTACGAAATCAAAATTGATGATAATATCGATATTTCTTCGTTTCAAATACCGCCGATGTTGCTACAACCCTATATAGAAAATGCTATTTGGCATGGGCTAAGATATAAAAAGGAAAAAGGTGTTCTTAAGGTTAATGTAACATCGAAAAGTGAAAGGGCATTAGAGATTAGTATTTCCGATGATGGCATTGGAAGAAAAAAATCAGCAGAACTTAAGACAGCAAACCAGAAAAAGCAAAAGTCAAAGGGTATGGGTAATATAAAACAGCGAGTGGCCATTTTAAACGATATGTACAAGGATAAGGTAGCCGTTGTAATCACCGATTTAATGGAATCTGGTCAAGGTACCAGAGTAATTTTTACCATAAAGAAGGATAAATGAATTTAAAAGCCATAATAGTCGAGGATGAGTCTAATAGTCGGGAAATTTTAAGGAATTACTTAAAAAAATATTGCCCAAGAGTGGATTTAGTAGGTGAGGCCGCATCAATCAAGGAAGGTCTTACACTTATTGGCGACCATAATCTGGACTTGATTTTCTTGGACGTAGAAATGCCTTTTGGAAATGCCTTTGACCTTCTTGAAAAAATACCTGAACGTAGTTTTGAAATAGTATTTGTAACCGCTTATGACCACTATGCCAAGGATGCACTGAATGAGCATGCGGCCTATTATTTGATGAAACCAATAAATATTGATGAACTTATTAAAGCTGTAGACTACGTACTTGAGGTGAAAGAAAAGGAAAATAAACTACAGGAACGCGTCTTGAATTCTAAATCAAAAGGAGTACGTGGTAAGTTGACGCTTCCCCAACAAGATGGATTCCAAGTTTTGAATGTAGAGGAAATCCTATACTGTAAAGCAGACGATAATTACACGGAAATATTCTTGGAGAACAAGAAAATTTTAGTGAGTAAGACTTTAAAGTATTTTGAAGAGGCCCTATCTGATTTTCCTTTTGCACGGGTCCATAAGTCGTATCTTGTGAACGTTAATGAAGTGGTCAAATATAGGAGAGGTAAAGGCGGTAGTGTTATTATATCCAATGGAAAGGAACTAATGGTCTCTGCCTCAAAAAAGAAAGAGTTTCTTGCTTACTTCGATTAAAATATACAGTAGAAACATGATAAAATCAGTACGTGGTCATACACCAAAAATAGGAGAGGATTGTTTTATTGCAGAAAATGCCACTATAGTTGGCGAGGTATCCATGGGAGCCCAATGTAGCATCTGGTTCAATGCTGTTTTAAGGGGAGACGTTCATTTTATAAAGATGGGAGACAAAGTAAATGTGCAGGATGGTGCGGTAATCCATTGTACCTATAAAAAATCTCCTACCAATATAGGTAACAATGTTTCAATAGGACATAATGCCATTGTACACGGCTGTACTATTAAGGACAATGTATTGGTAGGTATGGGGAGTATTATCATGGATGACTGCGTCGTTGAGTCGAATTGTATCATCGCTGCCGGTGCGGTATTGACCAAAGGAACCCATGTACCATCGGGCACCATTTACGCAGGGATGCCGGCAAAAAAAATAAAGGATATTAGTCCGGAATTAAGTAAGGGAGAAATTAACCGCATTGCGGAAGCTTATATAACATATTCAGGATGGTTCAAATGAAAGGGGGTGATGTATCTATTTTTCGAATGATACGGTTATTTGTGGGTGAATATTATATCCTTATTTTTGCCCTCTAAATCAAAAGTTATGAACGCTTATATATTTCCAGGACAAGGAGCTCAGTTCGTAGGTATGGGACTAGACCTCTATGAGAAATCGTCTCTTGCAAAAGATATGTTTGAGAAAGCAAACGATATTTTAGGATTTGATATTACCGAGGTGATGTTCAACGGTACGCCGGAAGGGCTCAAGGAGACAAAAGTGACACAGCCTGCTATTTTTCTGCATTCCGTTATCCTATCTAAAGTTATGGGTGAATCGTTTAAGCCAGATATGGTTGCAGGCCATTCTTTGGGTGAATTTTCAGCCTTAGTGGCAAACAACTCATTGTCTTTTGAAGATGGGTTGAAATTAGTTTCGCAAAGAGCTATAGCCATGCAAAAAGCATGTGAATTGCAACCAAGTACAATGGCAGCGGTTTTGGGCTTGGCAGATGATGTTGTGGAAAAAATATGTTCCGATACTCCCGGAGTGGTCGTAGCGGCAAATTATAACTGTCCAGGTCAGTTGGTAATCTCGGGAGAAGTCGAGGCTATCAATGTAGCTTGTGAAAAGATGAAAGAAGCAGGCGCCAGACGCGCTTTAGTGTTGCCTGTAGGCGGCGCTTTCCATTCTCCCTTAATGGAACCGGCACGGGAAGAATTGGCCACGGCCATTTCAGATACACAATTTGGCGTACCAACTTGTCCCATTTACCAAAATGTTAGTACTACTCCCGTCACAGAGGCAGAAGGCATTAAAAAGAATTTAATTCTACAATTAACGGCACCCGTAAAATGGACGCAAAGTGTCAGAAACATGTATAGAGATGGGGCTACTATGTTTACGGAAATAGGGCCTGGTAAGGTTTTGCAGGGTTTGGTGCGCAAAATAGAGCCAAATGCGCAAACGCAGTCTCCTTCTTTCGAATCATAACTCTTATAGGTCCTATTCTGTATTTCAACCCAAAAAGCCTTTTTTAATCTGTTAATTAAAGGTTTAGCTATTTTTTTTTAGTAATATTGAACCCCTTTTTTACTTTTTGTCATAATTCTATGGAGTGGACAAAAGAACTGTTATGAAAATGAAAAATACGCTTGGCCTTCAAAATCTGCTTACTATCAAAAAGCCTATTGCATTTTGGTATGCTGTGCTACCACTCTTTTTCTTTACCACCTTAGTTAGTGCTCAGGAGCTGTCCATTAATAATGTGACTCAGGATGAAGATGTCGGTAATATGTTATTTACCGTAACACTAGATGCTATAGCTCCAGGTGGCTTTACGGTAGGTTACACCTTTAACGATGATGAGGCCACTGGTGGTCTAGACTATGATAATACCATAGGTCCGGACCTTGTGTTCGTGGGTTTGGCAGGTGAAACACAGACTATTACTGTACCTATTATCGACGACTTCATTGATGAGGTGGACAATGAAGACTTTGAGGTTATTCTGGGTACCCCGAGTGATGCGGGTGTTGGTATAGATGATGGTCTTGGAAGGGGAAGGATAAGAGATAACGATGTCGCTGGTGTAACGGTCAATACCTTAACAGGTAATACCACTGAAGGTGGCGGGACAGCTACCTTTACCTTTACACTCGACAGTGAACCCACTGATCAGGTTAGAATTCCAATAAATGGATATGATGCCACCGAAACCTCTGGGCCTGCTGCTGTATTTTTGGACGATACGAACTGGAATACGGGCGTAGATTTGATAATTACAGGTGTAGACGATAATATTATAGATGGTGATATCGATGATCTTATAAGCACGGGCAATGTTACCTCGGACACAGATTCATTTTATGATGGATTAACTGGTGGTGATGTACCACAACTGACGGTTACGAACGTGGACGATGATTTGGCTGGTGTCAATGTGTCTGCAATTAGCGGAGATACTAGTGAGGATGGTGCGCAGGCGACCTTTACCGTTACGCTGACAAGTCAGCCTACAGGTACCGTCAGTATAGTCTTAAGCAGTAATAATACAGATGAGGGAACTGTTCCCGCGTCTGTTACAATAGCCGCCGCAGATTGGGATACCGGTGAAGTTGTCACCGTTACTGGTGTCGATGATTTAATTGCTGATGGAGATGTTGCC
Organism: Maribacter sp. MJ134; assembly: GCF_003970695.1. Classification (NCBI taxonomy): domain Bacteria; kingdom Pseudomonadati; phylum Bacteroidota; class Flavobacteriia; order Flavobacteriales; family Flavobacteriaceae; genus Maribacter; species Maribacter sp. MJ134. Next base: position 2,192,521 of record NZ_CP034570.1, on the reverse strand, counting down.
TACACTATTATAACAGGAAATGTTACATCGGGAGATGCGGATTACAATGTCTTAAACGGTGCTGCAGTAGCAAATGTTCCGGTCACAAACTTGGATAATGATAGTATAGGTTTTTCTATTACGGAACTTGGAGGAACTACAGAAACATCTGAACCGGACATCGAGGAAAATTTTGATTTGGTTTTGACTAGCCAACCAACGACAAATGTAGTCCTGAATATTGTCTCTTCGGATACGGGAGAGGCTACGGTGAGTCCTGCTTCGGTTACCTTTACTCCGGCAAACTTTAATGTTGCGCAGCGAGTTGTGGTTACAGGTGTGGATGATGCTTTAGTGGACGGACTCCAGAATTATACGATAACGGTAAGTGTTGACGATGCAGCTAGTGATGACGCTTTTGATGGTCTACCGGATGGAATCATCAACGCAACTAATGCCGATGATGATAGTTATATAGCTACCATTGCCGCAACTTCGGCTACTGCCGAAGAAGGTAATCCGGCAACGGAGGGTGCATTTATCGTTGATATAGGCACACCAAATACCTCTGGGGCTCCCATCATAGTAAATTTCACCATTACAGGTACGGCTACCAATATCACGGATTATTTGGATATCGGAACGAGTATAGCAATTGCTGATGGTAACCAAACTGCGGAGATAACCATTACTCCTACCGATGATCTCTTGGTAGAAGGGACTGAGACGGTTACAGTTACTTTGGCGACTGGGACAGGATACGACTTAGGTGCTGTTGCCACTAGAACTGGAACCGTAAATATTGCTGATAACGATGTTTTTGAGGTATCCATAGCTGCAACCGACGCCGATGCCGCGGAGAATACTCCGGCAAATGCAGTGGGAACCTTTACGGTAAGACTAGATGCTGTGAACAATACGGGTAATCCGGTTATAGTGAATTTTACTGCTAGCGGAACGGCAACGAACGTTGCTGATTATGGTGATATCGGTTCTAGTGTTAGCATCCCAGATGGAAGTCAGACCGCAGCAATTACCATACGTCCGGTCGATGATACCATTGTAGAAGGACAGGAAAGTGTTACTATCACTTTAGGTTCTGGAACAACTTACGTAGTTGCAGCGAACCCAGATAATTCAGACACCGTAAACATTACCGATAATGATAATCTAACGGCAACTATTGTGGCAACGGATGCTAGCGCTACGGAAAATACGCCGGCTACCTCCACGGGACTATTTACTGTAGATTTGGGCGCACCGAATACATCCGGCGGACCAATAACCGTTAATTACACTATTGCTACGAGTGCCGGTAACGCGATCAATGGTACGGATTATACGACTATTGGAACAAGTTTGACGATACCTACGGGACAACAAACGGGTGCCATTTCCATAGTCCCTACGGATGACAACATTCAAGAAACCGTTGAAACCGTTATCTTGAGTTTGGCCACTGGAACGAATTATATATTGGGAGCTGCACCAACACAGACCGCTACGGTGAACATCAATGATAATGATAGGGCTACGCTAACTATTTTAGACCAAGCTGTAAACGAAGACGTTGCGACGGGTGTTTTAGAGTTCGATGTGACTTTGGATATTGCCGTGGACGGAGGTACAAGAGTAACGTACAGCTTTTCCGATGATACCGCAATCGGTGGTGGTACGGATTATACGGGTACGCCAGATGAGCTGAATTTTACCGGTACCGCTGGGGAAATAGAGACCATTTCCGTAACAATAAATAACGATCAGTTATTGGAACAGACAGAAACTTTCTTTGTGCAGTTGGCCACACCGACCAATGGTGTTGCCCTAGCTGATGGCGGGGACGCCATAGGAACAATTAACGATGATGATAATTGTGCGCCTGCACCAATATTAGATACTACGGTTCCGACAGTGTTTTGTGACGTAATAGACGTTAGTTTGAACGACTACACCAATAGTACCGCTCCTGCGGGTACAGAATTAAGATGGAGTACGCTCTCGAATCCATTGAATGAAAATGCATACTTAACGGCTGCTCAGGTCGCTAACCCGCCGAACGATGGTTCTTACTTTGGGTTCTTTTTAGATGATAATGGAACACCAAATAATTTTGACGATGATTGTGCCAGCGGAACGATAGAGGTTGAGCTTACCCTTAACACGACACCAACACTAGTGAGCGTCACCAATAATGAAAGATGTGATACCGGTACGGTATTGCTCAGCGCAGTGGCCAGTGATGGTGCTTCCATTAACTGGTATGATGTTCCAACCGGAGGGACTGTTTTGGCTACAGGTACGAGTTTTACTACTCCTGCAATAAGTAGTACGAGATCTTTTTACGCAGAAGCGGTGGAAAATGGCTGTGCTACGGAAAGGCAGGAGGTTATTGCTACGGTCGGTTTTCAGGCAAATGCTGGGATAGCTACAGATGCCTCTGCCTGTAGTGTTGCAGCTAACGGACCCGTAAGCTTGGATTTGGACGATAGATTATCCGGTCAAGATGCCGGTGTTTGGGCCATAACTACTGACCCTTCATCAAGTATTGTTATAGGTAATGATAATGCTGTAGATTTCACAGGTTTACCCGACGGGAATTATGTATTTACCTACACAACAACGGGTTCTACGGCGCCCTGTACAGATGTTTCTGTAGACGTTACCATTTCAGTAAGTGATTGTGATACTGATGTAGATGGGGATGGTTTGTTAGGTGGCGAGGAAGCGACTTTGGGGACAGACCCAAATAACCCGGATACGGACGGAGATGGTATAAATGATGGGGACGAAACCGGTCCAGATGTCAACAATCCATTGGATGAAGACAACGACGGTATCATAGATGCCCTGGATTCCAATGTCTTGGACTCTGACAATGATGGTGTAAATGATCAACAGGATCCTGCAAACGCTAACCCATGTATTCCAGATAATACCAACGGTTTGTGTGATACTGATGGAGATGGTATTTCTGATGGGGATGAGGAGGCTAATGGCACTGACCCATTGGACGCTTGTGACCCTAATTTAACACCCGATTGTGAACCTGACCCTATTGATCTTGAAATTGTTAAGGTGGTGGATAATCCGGATGCTGCAATTGGTGATACCGTGGTTTTCACGGTTCGTGTTAACAATTTATCGGACAGTAGAGTTTTGGGAATAAAAATTGGTGAGCTTCTAGAGACGGGATTTGAGTATATGAGCCACGTCACAAGCAATACCAATGATGTTTATGACCCACTCACAGGGGAATGGGACGTTTTAGAACTATCTCCTCTAGGTAATGCGCAATTACAGTTAACTGCAACTATTTTAGAAGATGGTGTTTACTCCAACACGGCTACCTTACTAGAATCGTTTCCCTTGGATAACAACGAAGAGAATAATGAAGCTGTTGTAATCCTAGAAATAGAAGTTCCTGAGGGAATCGATTTAAATATTGAAAAAACGGTTAGTAACATTACACCGCTAGTAGGAGAGGAAATCACGTTTACTATTACGGTTACGAATCTCTCGCAAGAAGGTGATGTCATAAATAATATTATTATCAGAGATAGTATATCTAGCGGTTTTGAGAACTTGTTCAATTATGAATTTGATAATCCAAGTATAGGTTCTTATGACCCTATCAATGAAAGTTGGACGATACCCTCTTTGGAGGTGGGTGAGGAAAATGCAGCTGTGTTGGAGCTTGTAGGCACAGTCACAGCGGAAGGGAGTTTTGATAATACGGCATATTTAATAAGTTCTTCCCCAAGAGATGGCAATGAAACAAATAACCAAAGTACAATTACTGTTACGATAGGTGTTCCTACCCCTGCGGCTCCTGGATTCCTATTTAACCAGTTTTCACCAAATGGAGATGGCACAAATGATTTTCTTAGAATCAACCTAACAGATACTGATACACGTTCTTTTGCGGATATCGTTTATAGTATGAAGATATTTGATCGCTATGGTTCGCTAATATTTGAAGCGGATAGCCAATCAGTATCCAACCAACCAGTTGCAGACGTTTGGAACGGTACTTATGAGGGAAAAGATGCGCCAAAAGGAACTTACTTTTACATACTTAACTATTCCATCAATAATGGTATTCCGGTAACCGATAAGGGATGGATACAATTGATACGATAAAAGGTACTATGGATTATAAAATATATAAGTCAGGATATACTTTTGTCCTTAGTTTTTTACTCTTGTCTATAACAATGGGCATTACGGTGTACGGTCAAAAAGAACCGCAGTATACCCAGTACATGTACAATATTGGGAGTTTTAACCCTGCCTATGTAGGTACTGTCGAAAATGCGGAAATCGCTGGATTGTATAGAGCTCAGTGGATAGATATCCCCGGTGCTCCAAGAACCATACGATTCGGAACCAACTTGCCTTTTAAGAATGAAAAGATGGGCTTGGGTATTAATATTGTAAATGACCAACTGGGCCCGCAGACACAGACGTATGCAGACCTGTCCTATTCATATCAAGTAAACTTAACGGATAAAACCAAACTGTCATTTGGTCTGGATGCAGGAGGTTCCTTCTTGAACATCGATTTCTCCAAAGGAACCTTCGAAAACCCTGGGGAACCATTGAACGAAGAGAACGTGAGTAGATTTTATCCTACAGTGGGGGCCGGTACGTTTTTGTATGGAGATAATTGGTACCTGGGAGCTTCCATTCCAAACTTTTTAACGGAAGGAGTATATAACGACGACGTAGCCTCAATTGTAGAGGACAGAATGCAATTTAACTTTATTGGAGGATATGTCTTTAACTTCTCGGACGGTCTAAAATTTAAACCTGCATTTTTGATTAATTCCCTTCAAGGTGCACCGTTAAATATAAACGTGTCTGCGAATTTTTTGATTTCCGATGTTTTTACGGCCGGCGTTTCCTATCGTGTTGAGAATGCATTTAGTGGCTTGGCAGGTTTTCAGATTTCCAGTGGAACATTTATTGGTTACTCGTACGATTATAATACCAATGCGTTGGGAGAATTTAATAATGGTTCGCATGAAATTATATTGAAATTTTTCCTCGGAAAAGGCGGAGGTAGTTCCACAGATAAGAACAATAAGAACAAAAACGCCAAGGGTAAGCCAAAACAGATTGATACACCAAGATTCTTTTAAATAAACGGGATATGAAATTTAAATTACTCATCGTATTTCTTCTAGTGATATCCTCTTCTCTTTTTGCGCAAAATAAAAATTCAAAGGGAGATGACCTTTTTTACGGTTACCAATATGAAGCGGCTATTGCAGCATATAATAAGGAAAAAACGAAGGCACCTTTAAAGAACAGCCAGGTTCTGAATCTAGCAGATGCTTACTTTAAAACTGGTAAATACGATGAGGCCTCTGAATTGTACATGCAGGTAAATAAGAACGATACCATAATGTCTGTGCACCGTTTTAACAAGATGCTTCAAAGCATGTCCAAAGGTAAAAATAAGGAAAGGATTCGGGCATTTCTAAAGTCTAAATCTCCTATGTTGTCTTCTGAATTGTTAGAAAATGCAGCGTTCAATTATGAGCTTTTGGCCGCTTCGGAAGAACCGGACGAAGTTAATATCACAAACCTTAGTATAAATTCACCGCAGGGGGATTTTTCTCCCGCATTCTACAAAGAGAGTCTTCTGTTCAGCAGTGGTAGACCTCAAAAATCTAAAGAGGTTTACAAGCCTTCGGGCGAATCTTATTTGGATATATATTTTGGTGAAATAGCCACTGACGGTGACGTAATCAATAGTGCTGCCTTCACAAAGATTCCAGAGTCCAAGTTCCATAAATCTACTCCTTTCTTTTCTGAAGAACTGAATCGATTTTTCTTTATACTTTCCAATACGCAGGACGGTGAAATGGCTTTTGACGATAACGGCAAAAATGCGTTGGCCATAGGAATGCTATATGATAGCGGTCAGTTTCGTTTTTTATTAAAGGATTTAAGTACCTCTTTCTACTATCCGTTTTTTGAAGCTTCTAGCCAAAGACTATATTTTTCGGCTAATTTTGAGGACAGTTACGGTGGTACCGATTTGTACTATGTTTTAACGAACAATGGACAAATTATGTCGGCGCCAATAAATTTGGGACCTAGAATTAATTCTCCAGGAAATGAAATAGCCCCTTTTATACATAACGGAAGTTTATATTTTTCTTCGGATGTGTTTTATGGTTTAGGTGGTATGGATGTTTACAAATCCAACATTCAAGGTCAGGAATCTTATAGCATACCTGTGAATATAGGAGAAGGAATTAATTCAGAAGCGGATGATTTTGGCTTTATTATTAAAGAAGGCGGTGTTAATGGGCTTACGGGTTATTTCGCATCCAATCGGGCAGGGGGCAAGGGAGGTGACGATATCTATAGCTTTGAACTAAGCGAAGCACCAGGATTAAAAACTTTTGGACTAAAAGGTAAAGTGGTCAATCTGTCTTCTAAAGATGGAATATCAAAAGCACAAGTTAGGTTATTAAGTAGAGAGGGAGAAGTCTTGAAAGAGGTTTATTCCAATGCAGATGGTAGTTTCTCATTTGAAATTCCTTGGCAAGAACAAGTCACTATCCAAGCTACTAAGGAGCGTTATTCGATTTTTTCAGCGGCTTATTCAGCAGAAGAAATGGAAGAAGTACAGAAGAGTCTCTATAATATGGGTCTAGCTTTGTTAGATGATTTAATAGAAACCAAAGAAGATAAAACCGTGTTAAAACTGAATAAGTTTTATTTTGATAAGAATAAGAGTACGGTAAATGCTAGTGTCATTAACGAATTGGATAAGGTCGTTGATGCGGTCAAACGATTCCCACAACTGAAGCTTAGAATAGAAACGCACACGGATAGCAGAGGTAGTTCAGCTTATAACAAAAAACTTTCTCAAAGGAGATCGGACGCTATTAAGATTTATCTTCTAAAAAATGGTCTGTCTTCCAATAATATTATTGAAACCATAGGTTACGGGGAAGAAAAGATCAAGAATAATTGTACCAACGGAGCATATTGTCTAGATTTTCTTCATAAACAGAACGAAAGAACGCTTATAGAGGTTGTTGAATAGTTGTTTAAAGATGTTTCGTATCGCTTTAAGCGATTACAATATAGAAGTAATACATAGAAAAGCAGGATAGAAACAAAATACCGATGTAAGTAAGTATTTGTAAATTACTATTCGGACGATATTCCTTCGATACATCCTCGCTCATTACATTTTTTAGGTTCATATATCCAATGATAGGAGCAACAACGAAAGAAACAAAGGTAGCCAAGGCGACCAGATTTCCCATATTCGCTGCAAATGCTGCGATAACGATGAAGTTCACAACCGCTAGTAAAAAAACGATTAATGCGAAGTTTCTTTTAGTTTTTATTTCTTTTTTAGTTGGAAATAGTAACTCAATGATATCCAGACTTACCCTACTCACGGCATCATGCGCGGTCATACAAGTACTGAACATGGTTGCAAAAGCAGAGATAGCAATAAATATATAGGCCCATGAGCCTATATGTGTGGTAAACAATTGTACCACTTGATCTGCAAAACTAACTGCATTATTGCTCAAAATGGTATTAGTTCCGTAAAGTGTAAACCATCCGATCACCATAAAAAACAAAGCAAGGATTCCTGTTAAGATATACCCTATATTAAATTCTTGGAGCGATTCTTTTAGGGTGGGTTTTTCTTGATTTTTCCATTTTTCTATACTCCAAAGGCTTACCCAGCTAGAGGCTTCTACTGTGGTCGGCATCCAACCCATCAAACCTATTAAAAATAAAATTCCAACCTCGTTAAAAATTGGAGTAGCTACAAAATCGTCGACAGGTTCTACTTGACCTTGCGCTATAACCAAGGCCGTAGTTACAATAAGTGCTAAAAACAAGATGCTTACCACGAACTTTAGACTTACTTCCAAAAACTTATATCTGCCTATAATCAAAAGCGCACTGATCAGCACAAAAAGACCTAGGGCTACACTGCTTACTGAAAATTCAGTCACCTTAAATAGGTTAATGAAAAGACCTGAAGTTACCGTATATAAGGCGGCAAGAATAGTAAACGTAGTGATTAGGGTAATGAAAGCATAAAACAACAAATAGCCTTTACCTCTATTTAAATAACCTTCAATTAAGGTCTTGTTGGTAACGCTGGTATAGCGCACACCGAATTCAAAAAAAGGGTATTTTAGAATGTTGGCCAGTACTATAGGTATAGCCATTATCCACCCATATTGAGCCCCTGCCTTTGTAGATAGTACAAGATGAGAAGTGCCAATTGCCATGCTTGCAAATAAGAGACCTGGACCTAAGTTTCTAAGCAATACTTTTGTTTTGGACATCATTTCTAATAAAGTTGGATGTTAGTGGATCAGAATCTTTTCTCCATAGAACCTGGGTTGGGTTTTCAGGGCCAAATCTAAAAATACCTTTACCCGGGCAAAATACTCCCGGAACTGTATTTTTAACCCGGCCTCCAAGGGGATGTCCTTGGCATTATAACCTATTGCGTTCAGTCCTTTTCTAGCCGCTAGATAAATAGCTCTCTCATTATGGAATTTTTGAGAAATAATGGTTACTTCTTGCAGCCCAAAAACTATTTTGGCCCTGAATACGGAATCTAAAGTTCTGAAACCGGCGTAATCCAGAAAAATTCTTTCTTCAGGGATACCGGCACTTATTAAGTCTTTTTTCATTGTCGTGGGCTCATTATAGTAGATACTACCATTATCCCCACTAACCAATACGTATTCAATTTTACTTGCTTTGAATAGGGTAACTGTCGCCGATACCCTATTGGAATAGTAAGGGTTGGGTGCTCCTCCTTTCAGCTTTTTAGAAGTTCCCAGAATTAAGCCTACTTTATTTTTGGGCGTTTTTGAGACCGAACTGTATGTCTTGCCTTCAGCGAAAGAATTAATTATATAATTGGAGAGTATTAATGCTACTAGGGATAAACCGAGTATCAAAAGAATGAGTCTTGTAATTTTTTTTCGCATTGCCAAGAGATAATAGTATAAAGGTAGCGAAATGACCAGAGTATACAGGGTTTAATATTTGGATATTGATTATTTAAGAATCTTACGATTGGAATTACATTTAATACATCAATTTTAGGAAATCTTTCTTTTTTATGGTTTCAATTTATTCAAACCCTTAAAAATAAGTCACCGTTTTCTTGTAAATAGTAATTTATCCACAGTACTACTGCTGTTCGAGCATAATGAAAATACTTAAATTTGAGAGAGGGTCTAAGTTTTAAATACTTCACTATGACACAGCTATCAGTTTACAAACCGAATAATAAAATTAGAATTGTTACCGCAGCTTCACTTTTTGACGGGCATGATGCAGCTATCAATATTATGAGGAGAATCATACAGGCAACGGGAGTAGAGGTTATTCATCTCGGTCATGACCGTAGTGTCGAGGAGGTGGTAAACACGGCCATTCAAGAAGATGTCAATGCTATCTGTATTACATCATATCAAGGGGGACATAATGAGTACTTTAAATATATGTACGACCTTCTAAAAGAAAAGGATAGTCATCATATAAAAATATTTGGTGGTGGTGGGGGAGTTATACTTCCCGAAGAAATTAAGAGTTTAATGGCATACGGCATTGCAAGATTATACTCGCCTGATGATGGCAGGGAAATGGGACTGCAAGGTATGATAAATGACTTGGTAAAAAGTTCGGATTTTCCTACGGGAGAATCATTGACGAATGAAATGGAGGCATTAAAATCCAAAGATAACAAAGCTATCGCCAGACTTATTTCTGCCGCGGAAAATTTCCCGGAAAACGCTAGAGAAGCACTCGACAAGGTTGCTAAGCTGGCCAAAGCCTCTGGTTCGCCAGTATTGGGTATTACGGGGACCGGTGGTTCTGGAAAATCGTCTTTGGTAGATGAGATAGTTAGGCGTTTTTTAATGGATTTTCCCGAAAAGACTGTAGGTATAATTTCCGTTGACCCCTCTAAAAGAAAGACCGGCGGTGCATTATTGGGAGATCGGATTAGGATGAACGCCATTAATAATAAAAGAGTTTATATGCGGAGTCTGGCTACTAGGCAGTCTAACCTGGCGCTGTCAAAACATGTAAACAAAGCTGTTCAGATATTAAAGGCTTCTGGGTTTGATTTAATTATTTTAGAGACTTCAGGTATTGGCCAATCGGATACCGAAATAATTGAGCACAGTGATGTCTCGTTGTATGTGATGACACCTGAATTTGGTGCTGCCACGCAGTTGGAAAAAATAGATATGTTGGATTTTGCGGACTTGGTCGCAATAAATAAGTTTGATAAAAGAGGGGCTTTAGATGCGGTTAGAGATGTAGAAAAACAATACAAACGTAATCACAACCTATGGGAAGCAAAAGAGGATGATTTGCCTGTCTTTGGAACCATTGCATCACAGTTCAATGACCCTGGAATGAACAGGTTGTATGATGCGGTCATACTCCAAATCACAGAGAAAACGAAAGTAAATTTCAAGACAACCTTTTCACTTTCTAAAGAAGTAAGTGAGAAAATTTACGTAATTCCGCCTTCAAGAACTCGTTACCTTTCGGAAATAGCTGAAAGTAACCGTACTTATGATAAAACGGTTGAAGCACAAGCTAAAGTAGCACAGCAATTGTATGGTATTTTTAAAACTCTTGAAACTGTTACAGGATGTGAACCAGTATTGGAAGCTACCGCATTAGGTTTGGAAGCGTCTGCTGCCATTGTTAACGAAGAAAACCGCGATTTTGTACGATTATTGTTGGCGGAGTTTGATAGCCTAAAACTAAACCTAGACCCTCATAATTGGAAAATTCTAAGGGAGTGGAGCAAAAAAAAGGATGCCTATAAAAATCCAATTTACCGATTTACTGTACGGGGCAAGGAATTGGAGATAGCTACGCATACAACATCGCTTTCGCATCTGGAAATACCTAAAATAGCATTGCCCAAGTATACTGCTTGGGGAGATATATTGAAGTGGATTCTACAAGAGAACGTGCCTGGGGCTTTTCCCTTTGCGGCCGGTCTTTATCCATTTAAGCGAACGCAAGAAGACCCAACACGTATGTTTGCGGGAGAAGGTGGCCCCGAACGAACGAACAGAAGATTTCATTACGTAAGTATGGGATTGCCTGCAAAAAGACTGTCTACCGCTTTTGATAGTGTTACCCTATACGGGAACGACCCAGACTATAGACCCGATATCTACGGAAAAATAGGAAATGCAGGGGTGAGTATCTGCTGTTTGGACGATGCCAAGAAACTTTACTCAGGTTTTAACTTGGCGGACCCGATGACTTCGGTGAGTATGACTATTAACGGTCCTGCTCCTATGCTTTTAGCTTATTTTATGAACGCTGCCATTGATCAGCAATGCGAACTTTATATTCAGGAAAATGGATTGAAACAAGAGGTCAAACAAAAAATCGATAAAATCTTCAAGAATAAAAAGAGGCCTGAATACTATGGTGCGCTTCCGGAGGGGAATAATGGTCTAGGGCTCTTTCTGCTTGGAGTTACGGGAAACCAAGTACTTCCTAAAGATATTTACCGACAAATTAAGATGAGAACCTTAGCGGAAATACGAGGTACCGTACAGGCCGATATTTTAAAGGAAGACCAAGCTCAGAATACCTGTATCTTTTCAACGGAATTTGCGCTGCGCCTTATGGGCGATGTCCAAGAGTACTTCATTGCCAATTCCGTCCGTAACTTTTACTCGGTCTCTATTTCAGGATATCATATCGCAGAGGCAGGAGCCAATCCTATCACACAGTTGGCACTTACGCTATCCAATGGTTTTACCTATGTAGAGTACTATCTGTCTCGCGGGATGGACATTAATGCCTTTGGTCCTAACCTGTCCTTCTTCTTTTCTAACGGAATTGACCCCGAGTATGCGGTTATCGGGAGAGTGGCCCGTAAGATTTGGGCAAAGGCCATGAAGTATAAATACGGAGCCAACGAACGGGCTCAAATGCTTAAATACCATATCCAGACCTCTGGAAGGAGTTTACATGCCCAAGAAATAGATTTTAACGACATTAGAACTACCTTACAGGCTTTGTATGCCATTTATGATAACTGTAATTCTTTGCATACCAATGCCTATGATGAAGCTATTACTACCCCGACGGAAGACTCCGTTAGAAGGGCTATGGCCATACAATTGATTATTAATAAGGAATTAGGACTTACCAAGAACGAAAACCCCTTACAGGGCTCCTTTATCATAGGAGAACTAACGGATTTGGTGGAAGAGGCCGTATTACTGGAATTTGATAGAATAACGGAAAGAGGCGGCGTGCTAGGCGCTATGGAAACAATGTACCAAAGAAATAAGATTCAGGAAGAGAGCCTTCACTATGAAACGCTAAAACATAATGGAGATTTCCCGATAATCGGCGTTAACACTTTTTTAAGCTCCAAAGGTTCCCCGACTATTTTACCGGACGAGGTGATTAGGGCCACAGAGGAGGAAAAAGAGAATCAGATTAAAACACTCAAAGCACTCCATTCCTTTGCGGATACGGATAACTTACTTAATGAACTCCGAAAAACTGCGATTACACATGAGAACATTTTTGAAACCTTAATGGAAGTCTGTAAAAAATGTTCGTTGGGTCAAGTTACGAATGCCTTGTTCGAGGTTGGAGGACAGTACCGGAGAAATATGTAGTAATGGTATGAAATCCGATAAACGGAGCTAATTCAAAAAAACCCTGAAAATCAGATGATTAACAGGGTTAAAATGTACTCGAGATGGGACTTGAACCCATACGGACTAATGTCCATTGGATTTTAAGTCCAACGTGTCTACCAATTCCACCACTCGAGCATGTCTTACGCATTGTTCACGTAAGGAACTGGATTTCAAACTAAAAACTCCGTCAGCGGCGGCTGAGCGGAGTCGAAGTCGAGCGAAAAAAGGGATTCGAACCCTCGACCTCCACCTTGGCAAGGTGATGCTCTACCCCTGAGCTACTTTCGCGTTTGATAATTGTATTTTAAAGAACATCATTCGTTATGAATGCGGGAGCAAATTTAATACATTTCTATAAATTGCAAAGGAATTTCTTTTAAAAATCACGATAATCCTGCTTTTGAAAATGGAAAGGGTTCAAAAGAAAACTTAACTGGTTGCCTTCTTGTTCTTTGTGAGTAAACGCTTTATTTCATTAAGTTTCATTAAGGCTTCAACAGGAGTAAGCGTGTTGATATCTAAATGTAAAATTTCTTCCTTGATTTCTTCTAAAAGTGGGTCGTCCAGATTAAAGAAACTCAATTGCATTTCATCTTGCGCTACTTGTAATTTCTCCGTTAACTCCTCGTTAGAATGTGATTTTTCTAGCTTCTTTAAAATTTTATTGGCCTTATGAATTACTTGTTGCGGCATTCCGGCCATTTTAGCGACGTGAATACCGAAACTATGTTCACTTCCTCCGGGTCTTAGTTTTCGAAGAAACAACACATTGTCCTTTAATTCTTTAACGGATACGTTGTAATTTTTAATGCGCTCAAAAGAAGCTGACATTTCATTCAGTTCATGATAATGAGTAGCAAATAAGGTTTTAGCTCTGGCCGGATGTTCATGTAGGTATTCAGAAATGGCCCATGCAATGGATATACCGTCATAGGTGCTGGTTCCTCTCCCAATCTCATCTAATAGGACAAGACTCCTTTCCGATAAATTATTGAGAATGGAGGCAGTTTCGTTCATCTCTACCATGAAGGTAGATTCTCCCATAGAAATATTATCACTGGCACCTACACGGGTAAAAATTTTGTCTACATAACCTATATGGGCAGCTTCAGCAGGTACAAAACTACCCATCTGCGCTAATAGTACAATTAATGCAGTCTGTCGCAGAATGGCGGACTTACCACTCATATTAGGCCCGGTTATCATAATGATTTGCTGACTTTCCCTATTAAGGGAGACATCGTTTGCAATATAGGTTTCACCCAAGGGTAATTGTTTCTCAATGACAGGATGTCTTCCATTTTTAATTTCAAGGGAGGTGGTATCGTTAATCTCCGGAAGTACGTAGTCGTTTTCTTTGGCCAATTGGGTAAAACCACAAAGACAGTCTAGTTGCGCTATTAATTGGGCGTTATTTTGAACAGGGGCGATATACTCTTGCATCCAAACAATCAGTTGGGAGAAGAGTTGTTGTTCCAGCGTTGCTATGCGGTCTTCGGCGCCTAAGATTTTTGCCTCGTATTCTTTTAATTCCTCCGTAATGTATCGTTCTGCATTGACCAGGGTTTGCTTTCGTATCCAAGTTTCAGGTACTTTGTCCCGATGCGTGTTCCTAACCTCGATGTAGTAGCCAAAAACATTATTGGATGCTATTTTCAAAGAGGTAATACCCGTAGCTTCGGTCTCCCTTTCCAGCATTTTGTTCAGATACTCCTTTCCTGAAGTGGCCAAACCTCTGAGCTCGTCCAATTCTTCTGAGAAACCTTCAGCGATAACCTTGCCTTTGAGAATATTTACAGGGGCTTCCTCGCTAAGCATCTCTTTTATTTTGGTCCGTAGCAAATCGCAGGATTGCAATTGGTCTCCGATGAGGGCCAAGGCTTCATTGTCAGCGTTGGAAGCACTTTGCTTAATAGGAACTATGGCTTCCATGGAATTCTTCAACTGAACTACCTCTTTAGGATTAACCTTTCCTGTAGCTATTTTAGAAATTAACCGTTCCAAGTCTCCCATCAACTTAATACTGGCCTGTAGTTTGTGCAATAGTGTTTCCTCGGCCATCAAATGGCTCACAACATTATGTCTGTTCTTAATTTTCTGAACATTCTTTAGCGGTAAGGCCAACCATCTTTTAATCATACGACCTCCCATGGGAGAAATGGTCTTGTCTATAATATCTATTAAGGTAACGGCATTTTCATTCGCAGAATGGTAGAGTTCCAGGTTTTTAATGGTGAACCTATCCATCCAAATATAATCGTCCTCGGCAATACGCTGCAATCTATTAATATGCTGTAATTGCCTATGTTGTGTTTCGGATAAATAGTGCAATATAACGCCGGACGCCACTATACCGTGAGTTAGATGGTCAACGCCGAAACCTTTCAGGGTTTTTGTGTTAAAGTGGTTCGTTAAGTTTTCCATAGCATAATCCTCCTGAAAAATCCAATCTTCCAAATAAAATGTATGAAATTGCGGACCAAAAATTTCGCCGAACTCCTTTCTATGGTTTTTGGAAATAAGGACCTCGTTAGGGGCAAAATTCTGTAGCAGTTTATCAATTTGCTCTTCATTGCCTTCCGCGGTCAAAAACTCGCCCGTGGAAATGTCAACAAAAGCGACACCCAATTTTTTTCTTCCAAAATGAACGGCACACAGAAAATTGTTGCTCTTTGCGCTTAAAATATCATCGTTCAAAGCTACTCCGGGAGTAACAAGCTCTGTAACCCCTCGCTTTACAATGGTCTTTGTCTGTTTAGGGTCTTCTAGCTGGTCGCAAATGGCAACGCGCTGGCCTGCTTTTACAAGTTTGGGTAAATAGGTATTTATGGAATGGTGTGGAAAACCGGCTAACTCCGTTCTATCCCCACCGTTATTTCTGTGGGTGAGTATAATTCCTAATATCTTAGAAGCTTTGACCGCGTCTTCTCCAAATGTTTCATAAAAATCACCCACTCTAAATAGCAGCAGCGCATCAGGATGTTTTGTCTTGATGGTATTGTACTGTTTCATTAAAGGGGTCACCTTTTTTACCTTTCCTTTATCTGCCACTGCCTTTATCTGCCTATTTTTGTTCTATGATAACGAATATATGGCATTCACAATGCGATTTAAATTTTTGTTGATATCTAAGGTTGATAGTTGAAAAGTATTCTAATGAGAAAGTTAAAAAACGAGGAACTTGGAAGGTTAGCGGTAACCGAATTCAAAAAAGCCAAAAAACTTCCCGTGATCATTGTTTTGGACAATATCAGGAGTTTAAATAATATTGGCTCCGTTTTTAGGACGGCAGACGCGTTTTTGATCCAAAAAATTTATCTCTGCGGAATTACCGCTTCACCGCCACATAAGGATATTCATAAAACGGCTTTAGGGGCTACGGAAAGTGTCGCGTGGGAATATGCCGAAAATACCTTAGAACTTATAATGAAATTAAAAGCTGAGGGTAAGCTCATATGCGCTATAGAACAGACAGAAGGTTCTCAAATGCTGAACGGTTTCTCACCGCAGAACGATACAACCTACGTTCTGGTTTTTGGTAATGAGGTCAAAGGGGTCCAACAAGAGGTAGTTAACAGTGCTGATGAGGTTATAGAAATACCTCAATTTGGAACTAAACATTCACTCAATATCTCCGTAAGCGCAGGTGTGGTAATTTGGGATTTTTGGTCAAAAATGAACAAATAAAAAACCCAACCGAAGTTGGGTTTTTCGTATAGTTTGAGTTAGTTAGTTTCTCCTTAGAGCCTCACAAGAAACTAAATACATTTCTTTTCTGCAAGAAAATTGCAAAAATTGTGTTAAAAATTTTGTGTTAAGGCAAAATCTTGAATGGTACTTAAAACCATTTCGTAATCTTCTTTATCTCCTACAAAATCAAGTTGAGATACATCTATAATCAGTTGATTTTCTTTGGGATAGGTCTTTAAAAAATTGAGATAGCCCCTATTGATATTATCAAGGTAAACGGCATCAATACTTTGCTCATAGTCGCGCCCCCTTTTTTTTATCTGCTCCAAAAGACGAGTAGTGTTCTGATACAGGTAAACATAAATTTTAGGCTTTTTAACGTCTTTATACATGAAATTAAAAATCTTACGGTACAGTTCGTACTCTTCTTTTTGTAAAGTTACCTTGGCAAAAATCAATGATTTATAAATATCATAATCACTGATCATAAAGTTTTTGAAAAGGTCGAACTGACTCGTATCATCCGAAAATTGTTGGTATCTATCTGCCAAAAAAGACATTTCTAGTGGAAATGCATAACGAGCCTTATCTTCATAAAAATTGGGTAGGAAAGGATTCTCGGCAAAGCGTTCTAAAATTAACTTAGCATTAAAATCATTTGATATTTTAGTGGCAAGGCTGGTTTTTCCAGCGCCAATATTTCCTTCAATGGCAATAAATTGTAGACTGGTAAATAAAGCGGCCCTATTGGCATGCAGTTTACCGCTTATCTTTGATAATTCGCTTTTATCCCTGCACTGTTGCAATAGATTTCTACTGTCTTTTTTTAGAACTGGGTGATAGAACTGTGGGGCAATATCACTTAACGGTTTAAGAACAAACCTACGCTCTGCCATTTTGGGATGGGGAACGGTCAAATGTTCCTCGTTGATAATGGTATTCCCGTAATAAATAATATCTAGATCTATAATCCTACTTTGATAGGCCTGGGTGCTAGTTCGTTCCCTGCCCAAAGACTTTTCTATACGCATAAGCCCATTAAGTAAATCGTTGGGTGCAAGTGAAGTTTTTAATTCTATACAAGCATTGAGAAAATCGTCGGACTCAAAACCCCAAGACGGTGATTGATATATGGGAGATATTTTCGCAACTGTTCCCAAGGTATCGGAGATGAGAAAAATGGCCTTTTGAAGGTTCATTTTTTTCTCGCCCAAATTACTTCCAATAGAAATATGTGCCCTTTGTGTTTTATCCATAATGTAGGGGCAAAATAAACAAAACAATTTCACTTTGGTTATCTTTGAAACGTAATAATAATCGGAATTGCATGAATTTTTTAAGAAATTTTCTGGCTGCTATCTTAGGTTGTATGGTTGCCATTGGCATTATTTTTATGATGTTCTTTATACTGGTAAGCCTTTTGGGTAGTGATGAAGACGCCGTTACTGTAAAGAATAACTCAATTTTAGAAATACAATTGCAACGACCTATAGCGGACTACACCGGTACTAGCGAAGTAAACCCCTTTTCCGGATTATTTGAAGAATCCCAAGGACTAGACGAAATCTTGCATGCCATAACCGTGGCTAAAGATGACGAACGTATCAAAGGTATCAGTATCAACAACAATTTCATTATTGCCGGTCTGGCGCAGACCCAAACCTTACGCAAGGCACTGACGGAATTTAAGGAGAAAGGAAAGTTTGTCTATGCTTACGGCGATTTTTATACGCAGAAAGACTATTACCTGGCAAGTGTTGCAGATTCCGTATTCATTAATCCTGTTGGAGTGCTCGATTTTAAGGGATTATCATCAGAAGTGCTTTTTTTTAAGGATTTACAGGATAAAACGGGGATTAAAATGGAAGTCATCCGGCACGGGAAATATAAAAGTGCGGTAGAACCCTATTTGGAAAATGAGATGAGTGATGCCAATCGGGAACAAATCAAGGAGTTAATTCAATCCCTTTGGAATTCCATGGTGGCTGAGATTTCAAACGATAGGAATATTTCTGAGCAGGACTTGAATGTTATTGCCGATACTTTGGGCGGTAGAACGCCTAAATACGCAAAACTGTCAGGGCTGCTAGACGAGGTCGTTTTTTACGATGAATATGAAAGTAAACTGGCAAATGCCCTAGCAATTGAAGAAAGTGAGGAGATTGATTATATAAATCTTGACGATTACACAAAGTACGCCAACAAAAAAGTACTGAAATCGGGCAAGGATAAAATTGCTGTCATCTTCGCTCAAGGCGAAATTTTCTATGGAGAAGGTGGGCCGGATATCATTGGTCAGGGTATTATTAACAAAGCACTCATAAAGGCACGTAAAGATGATAAGGTCAAGGCAATTGTTTTAAGGGTAAATTCACCTGGTGGTAGTGCTTTGACCTCGGATATTATTTGGAGAGAAGTAGAACTAACGAAGGCTATAAAACCTGTTATCGTATCCATGGGTAATGTAGCCGCTTCCGGAGGGTATTATATCGCCGCAGGTGCCCATAAGATTTTTGCCGAACCTACTACCATCACAGGGTCTATCGGGGTTTTCGGCACTGTGCCGAACGTTAGTGAACTTGCCGAAGATATCGGGATTAATGCAGAACAAGTGGGGACGAATAAGAACGCTGTGGATTACTCTCTCTTTGAACCTATGACAGATAGATTTAGAAACCAGGTGCAGGAAGGTATTGAGGATACTTATGAAACTTTTCTAGAGCGTGTTGCGCAAGGGCGTAATATTACCATTGCACAGGCAGATAGCTTGGCTCAAGGAAGGGTATGGAGTGGTGTCGATGCTAAAAGACTGGGCTTGGTAGATGAGTTGGGTACTTTGGAAGACGCAGTAGAAGCTGCTGCGAATATGGTAGAATTATCTTCGTACGGAATTAAAAAGTTTCCTAAATATAAGTCAGGTTTTGAACGGTTCATGGAAGACTTGGGAGGCGCCAGCGCCAAGACTAAAGAGGGTATGATTAGAGAGGAAATAGGTGAGGAGTTCTATACGATATTAAAAAACGTAAAGTCTATTACAGAACAGAAAGGCGTACAGGCAAGAATGCCTTTTACCTTGAATATAAAGTAGATGATGTTGCAGAAGGATAAGGTGCTTGCACGTAGCATATATTTGTACTTAGGGGCTCTTTTTATTACTTCCCTAGTCGTATCCAACCTTATATTTCAAAAGTTTTTCTATTGGAATCCTTTCGGGGATGTTACAATCTTTGGAGCTTCTTTATTTGAAATTTCGGTAGGCATATTACCCTATCCGATAACCTTTTTAATTACCGATTTAATTTCTGAAATTTTTGGAAGGAAAAAGGCGAACCAAATTGTGGTTGCGGGTATTTTTGCATCGTTCTTTTCTTTAGCGATTGTTTATACGGCCAATGCGGTCCCAGCTACTACATGGTCACCTGTAAACGATGGTTTGTTCACCTCGGTTTTTGGGAATACCATTGTGGCTGTCTTCGCCTCCATGATGGCTTATTTATTGGCTCAATTTGTTGATATCCAGATTTATCATTTTTGGAAAAACCTTACTAAGGGAAAATATTTATGGTTGCGAAATAACTTTTCTACTTTTTCTTCTCAATTCATAGATACTTTTACCGTAGTACTTTTATTGTGTGCTTTTGGAGAAATACCATGGGATAAATTTACAGGACTTGTTATTAGTGGTTTTATTTTTAAGATTATTATAGCATTTCTGGACACCCCTTTCCTTTATTTGTTCGTATATCTAATGAGAAATCGCTTTAATCTATCCGTTGGTGAAGAAATAGACTTAGATGTATAATATGAAGCGTAAATAGTAGTTCTAAAGAAAAACGTACGTTTAAGATGAAAAAGAAGGTTTTTAGAGTTCTTGGTGTAGTAGTGTTATCATTTGTGGCACTTTTGATTGCAATTCCATTTTTCCTAGAAGGGAAAATAGGGGATATCATTAAAAATAACGTAAATCAGAATGTAAATGCCACATTAGATTTCGCCGATGCCGATCTTAGTCTTTTCAGTAGTTTTCCTAATGCAGAGGTCGCTTTAAGAAATGTTAGCTTAGTCAATAATGCTCCTTTTGAAGGTGATACCCTTTTCTCATCGCAAAAAGTTTTCTTGAAAATGGGTATTGCCCAACTTTTTAAAGGTGGTAATGATCCTATATCAATTCAAAGTTTAGCCTTGGATAATGCTTTGTTCCATGTACGGATAGATACAGCCGAGAATGCAAATTATGATATTGCTAAGGACACACCGACTGAATCTAACCAAGATAATAGTGTTTCAGATGGTTTTACCTTTAATATGGAATCGTACGAGATTAAGGATTCTAAGGTGCTTTACGACGATTTTTCCACGGGCTTGCATCTAGAAATTATAGCGAT
Source organism: Maribacter sp. MJ134 (assembly GCF_003970695.1). Lineage (NCBI taxonomy): Bacteria > Pseudomonadati > Bacteroidota > Flavobacteriia > Flavobacteriales > Flavobacteriaceae > Maribacter > Maribacter sp. MJ134. The sequence continues at coordinate 2,171,751 of NZ_CP034570.1, read as the reverse complement.
GAACCATAAGGGTACGGGAGATTTGTCCTTAACAACCTCTGAATTGGATACCCATACAGATGCTCTGGTCTCTTTTGAAATGGATAGCACCAATTATCTGAACAAGAACAAAATTCAATTGGATGCTTTGATCGGTATCGATTTGAAAGAAAATAAATACTCGTTCTTAAAGAATGAAGCTTTGGTAAATCAGTTGCCACTAGTGTTTGAAGGCTTTGTTAAGTTGAACGAGGATGAAAGTCAGGATGTTGCCATCAGTTTTAAAACACCATCATCGGAGTTTAAAAACTTTTTGGCCGTAATACCGGAAACATATTCCAAGAACATTGCGAATGTAACGACTACAGGAAATTTTACGGTCACCGGGGATTTTACAGGCACGGTAGATGAAACGCATATTCCCAAATTTAATATTCTCATCAATTCAGAGAATGCATCATTTAAGTATCCTGACCTACCAAAAACCGTAAGTAATATAAACTTAGATGTTGCTATAAAAAATGCCACGGGAATTACCGAAGATACCTTTGTGAATATCAATAAGGTCTCCTTTAACATCGATAAGGACAGGTTTAACCTTAGCGCCAAAATCGCCGAACTTATGGGTAATACCCAAGTAAACGCACACATGGACGGTAAGATGAATTTGGCCAATCTAGAAAAAGCCTACCCGATGCCAGAGGGACTTAGTTTAAAGGGGCTATTGAATGCTGATGTTACCACTGCTTTTGACATGGCCACCATAGAGAAAAAACAGTATGGAAATACCAAGACTCAAGGAAATATGAGCTTGGCCGATTTTGAATATAAATCCGAGGAGATGCCCAATGCCATACTTTTAAGATCCACGGACATTACATTTAACCCCAATACAGTAAGCCTTACCAAACTTGTAGGTGCCTCTGGTAAGACGGATTTTAATGTGTCCGGCACCATTGACAACTTCTTGGGATATCTCTTTAACAATGAAAATGTTGAAGGGAATTTTAATTTAAAATCCAATGTGTTCAGTCTTGATGATTTTATGGCGAAAGAGGAAGAGCAATCGAATGAAAATACCACAACCTCAACTGCTGAAAAAATTAAGATACCTTCCTTCTTGGATGCAAGCTTTGATGCCACGGCGAACACGGTAATCTATGATAACATTACCCTGAAAGACGTAAAAGGAAACTTGAGGATTAGAGATGAAAAAGCTGTTTTGAGCAATATGACGTCTTCCTTGTTCGATGGGAAAGTCGCATTTAACGGTGAGGTTTCTACCAAAAACGACGTACCAACCTTTTCGATGAATTTAGGAATGGACCAGTTGAAAATAGGAGAGACTTTTCAAGCCTTGGAATTGTTCAAGGTGCTGGCGCCAGTGGCTGAGGTGTTGAAAGGAAATTTTAGCTCGGATATTGCATTGTCAGGCAATCTTACGGACGATTTTGTACCAGACTTATTATCCTTAAGTGGTAATATCTTGGCCAATGTGCTTACTCGGGAAATTAATGCGGAGAAGGCACCAATTTTGACAGCATTGGGTAGCAAGTTAGATTTTTTGGATATTGAGCAGCTAAATTTGAAAGAGTTAAAAACAAAGCTATCTTTTAAGGACGGTATTGTTTCTGTAAAACCCTTTACAGTAAATTATAAGGATATTGCGATAAACGTGGATGGCAACCATACCTTTGACCGCAAGATGAACTATAAGGCTACGCTGGAAGTGCCAGCTAAATATCTTGGCAAGGACATCAATAATTTGATAGCTAAAATTGACGATGCTTCCTTAGAGGGTTTAACTATTCCCGTAACGGCAAATATTGGAGGGGTTTATAATAGTCCGCAAGTAAGTACGGATTTTACTTCTGGCGTCAAAAACCTTACCAATCAATTAATAGAAATTGAAAAGCAGAAATTAGTAAATAAAGGAAAAGATAAGGCAAAGGATTTAATAGGGGGTATTTTATCTGGAAATAGTTCCAACAAGGATTCTACAGCGAAACAAGACCCGGTCAAGGGCAGCGCTAAAGATGTTCTAGGTACTATTCTAGGAGGAGATAAAAAAATAGATTCCGCAAAAACAAAAACTGATACCGTCCCAACGAAGAAAGAAGATGCGGTTAAGGATGCAGCCAAAGATATTCTAGGAGGCCTGTTCGGTAAAAAGAAAAAAGCGGAAGCAAAAAAGGATTCGGTTAATTAATGGTTATCCCAACATAATAACCTTCATTGCCCCTAACGTTAAATACGGTATTATCATCAAAGATGAGATATTGACCTTTTATTCCTTTTAAAATACCCGTAAAATTAGGAGTTTTATCCAAATTAAGACTCTTAACTTTTTCTGGATATTCCAGAACTGGAAATTCCAGATTGGTCTCGTAATTGCTTTCTATAAAATAAGCTGCCGCTTCTTCCGGTATAAAATGTCTTAACTTGTTGCGCCATTCTATCAGGTTCTCATCAACCACCGTATTCGTTAGCATCTTACGCCAGTTGGTCTTATCGCCAACGTGTTCTTTTAAGGCCACCTCGGTTATACCTGCTAGATAACGGTTCGGAACCTCTACGATTTCAATGGCTTCATGTGCACCTTGATCTATCCATCTGGTAGGAATTTGTGTTTTCCTTGTAACGCCTACCTTTACATTGCTAGAATTTGCTAGATATACGATATGGGGTTGTAACTGTACCTTCTTCTCGTAGTCCAAATCCCTGTCTTCCTTATCTAAATGTGCAGTGCTCAATTCAGGGCGCATGATCCAATCTCCTGCAGATGGTATTTCAAAAAAGCAGGATTTGCAGAAACCTTGTCTGAATATGGGTCTGTCATTACCACAATTTATACATTGGTGTTTAATGAAACTAACTTTCAGTTCCTTGTCCAGTACCTGATTCACATTAAGAAAATCGGACTCAAAAACGAGATAATACTGAATTGGCGTGCCAATTTCCGTTTGCATTTTTCTTAAAACACCTTGGTACTGCATGGGTATAAGCTTTAAGACTGTTGAATTTGAAAATGATAGGGATATAACCTATTTTAGGCGTATAAAGATACCTAAAAATGCCGATTCCACTATTCAATTCTATTGCTTCTTGGTTGCTTAAAAAGCGGTATCATCAAATAGAACTCTTTTTGAAATATCCAGAAGAGGTGCAGCAAGAAGTATTGTTGCAACTTATAGAGATAGCGGAAGATACGGAGATTGGGCGCAGCTATGGGTATAACAGTATTACTAACTATGAAACGTTTAAAGAACGTGTTCCCTTGGTTTCTTATGAAGATATAGAACCCATAATAGAACGAACAAGAAGGGGTGAGCAGAATATTTTTTGGCCTACTTCCGTGAAGCTATTTGCAAAGAGCAGCGGCACGACTAACGCTAAAAGTAAATTTATTCCTGTAAGCCTTGAGGCCTTGGAGGACTGTCACTATAAATCGGGTAAAGACTTACTTTGCTTGTATTTAAACAACAATGAAAACTCCCAGTTATTTACCGGAAAGAGTTTAAGATTGGGTGGTAGTAAGGAGTTGTACGAGGATAATGGTTCATTTTTTGGAGACCTCTCCGCTATCCTTATCGACAATATGCCGCTTTGGGCGGAATTCAGTAGTACGCCAAGTAGTAAGGTCTCGCTAATGAGCGAATGGGAAAGCAAACTAAAGGCCATTATCAAAGAAAGTGTTACGGAAAACGTAACCAGTTTGGCAGGTGTGCCTTCTTGGATGCTTGTATTGCTCAACAGTATGTTAGAGGAAACGGGGAAGGATAATCTATTCCAGGTCTGGGAAAATCTGGAAGTATACTTTCATGGTGGTGTCAGCTTTAGTCCATATAAAGAACAATACAAGGTATTACTTCCGCGAAAGCAGTTTAAGTACTATGAGATTTACAATGCGTCTGAAGGTTTTTTTGCGATTCAGGATAGGAACAATGCAGATGACTTATTGTTGATGTTGGATTATGGTATTTTCTACGAATTCATTCCCATGGATACCTACAATACCTCGGAACAAGTAGAAATACCTCTTTGGGATGTTAAGGTTGGTGTTAACTACGCTATAGTAATTACTACGAATTCTGGCTTATGGCGCTATAAAATCGGTGATACGATAAGGTTTACCTCCAAAAACCCATACCGTATTCGAGTTACGGGCCGTACTAAACATCATATTAATGTCTTCGGGGAAGAGCTTATCATAGAAAATGCAGAAGAAGCCCTTAAAAGTGTATGTAAAAAAGCGGGGGCTGAAATTAAAGACTATACAGCCGGCCCTATTTTTATGAAGGGAAGGGAAAAAGGGAGTCACGAGTGGATTATAGAATTTAGAAAAGCTCCGCAAGACTTGGATTATTTCACAGAATTTTTGGACAATGCCCTTAAGTCCTTGAATTCGGATTATGAGGCTAAACGGTACAACAATACCACCTTGAGCATGCCTAAAGTGCATGTGGCAAGAGAAGATCTTTTTTACGATTGGTTAAAGATTAACGATAAACTTGGCGGCCAGCATAAAATCCCTAGGTTGTCAAATAAAAGGGACTATATAGATGAGTTACTTCAAATGAACACGAAGCTTTAGAGTAATACAAAACTAGCTGTTTATGACCGCTATTTTCAATTTTTTAATGATTGCAGGGGCCGTGCAGGGCTTTGTGTTCAATGTGGCTACCTTCGCCTCCCGAAAGAAAATTGAAAAACCCATTCTCTACCTCAATTTATTCGTTCTTTTTCTTTCCTTAAATAATTTACAATCTTGGCTAATTGACAAAGGTCTATTATTGGAGGGGGTACCATGGCAGAACTTCGCCCTACCATGGTACGTTCTTATTGTGCCCATGTTCTATGCGTTCTTACTGCATTATCTAGAGATAGAAAAAAATCGGTTCTCATTAGTACGGCTATCTATCGGACTGTTCTTTCTGGAATTGTTGACTAGAACGGTCGCGAACATCATGGTGGTAAGTGCGGCCTGGCCGGCACATTATTTAAGCATCTATAATACTATCGAGGATGTCATTACATTGGCCTTTTCATTATTTCTTTTTTATAAATCTATCGATATTGTGTTTCAGTTTAAACCAATTGACACTCCTATTTTAGCTTTTGACGATTTAAAATGGTTAAAGTGGTTTTTTTATCTTGGCGGAGGTGTCTTCGCACTTTGGATATTATCCATAGTATTTAATGTTACCGGATGGCTTGCAAAACCATATAGCTACTATCCACTTAGACTAGGTTCCTCAATTTTAATATACTGGGTGGGCTACCAGGCTTTTTTTAGGTATACAATTTTAAAGGATAGGGTATTATTGAGAAAGGAGATTCGAAAAAAGAATACGCTTAATGGTTTAGGGCTGAGGGATAAGGAAAGTAGAGGTGCGGTTGCCTTTGCAGAGGTTGATGACTATGTTTTGTCCAATCAAAAATTTTTAGATCCTTATTTAAGTTTGGAATCCTTGGCTGCGGAGTTGGGTAAAAGTACAAGTAACCTATCTAAATTAATGAATACCTACGCAGGGCATAATTTTTCAGACTATATCAATAAGTATAGGGTTATTGAGGCTAAGAGGTTATTGGCTGACCCGGATTTTGACGCGTACACGATAGTTGCCATTGGTCTTGAATGCGGTTTTAACTCTAAATCTACCTTTTATACTTCATTTAAAAAGTTTACAAGTTTAACTCCAACTACCTATAGAACAATGCCCGTTTCTTAAATATCAGAATTGTCCGAATTTTTCTTGTTTATAAAATTTCGGACAAGCCGAACTTAACGATGTTCTAGTTTTGATCAGACAAAAAACTAGACCCATGAGAGTATTACTAATTATTTTCTTTTACACCATTACCCAAAGTCTAATAGCCCAAAAGAATACTGTTTTCTTAGAATTAGGAGGGCAGGGTGGTATCACGTCACTTAATTACGAGAGACAGTTCAACAATAGAACTACCGGTCTTGGTGTACGCACTGGTATTGGCGCAAGCGTATTCGAGTTCAAGCCCAATGAATCAGATTCTGGGTCAATAGCTGGATGTGCTATCTGCGGGGTCAATATTACAACACCAAGGATTTCATTTACAATGCCGGTTACTTTGCAGTACCTGATTGATATTAGCAATAGTAATTATATGGAGGTAGGCCTAGGGTCAACCTGGCAACTGATTTCCCCATCAATCTTTGTTCATCATGCTGTGATCGGATTCCGAAGACAATTTGGATATCAGAAAAGATGGATTTGGAAAATTAATTTTACACCTATAATCGGCGTAAGTGGCGAAAATATTCAAAAGGATTCAGAACCAACGATCTGGGGAGGAATATCCCTCGGTAGAAAATTTTAACCTATCAACAATAATGAACATTAAAATATAGAATATGAAGAAAATAGTCATCTCCGCATCTCTTTGTTTGCTTCTTAGTAGCTGCTTTACCTATAGGAATATAGACCTGGACAAAGGAGAATTCAACCAAGAAGATATTTTTAAAATAATAAAGACGGATAAACAAATAGAGAAAGGAAAATTATATTCCTTAAATGATAGTTTAATTGTTCTGCAAAGGAAAGCAGGTACAAAACATATTGTTCTAAGAACGGATATACAGGAAATTCGCAAGAGAAAATTTTCTTTAGGAAAAACCATAACATTGCCCGTTGGAATTACGGCTGTTGTTACAGCTGTAGCTCTTTATACCTTCTCCAATTGGAGTGTTTCGTTAGGATATTAATTTAGATTATTTTACAAATCTGTTTTACACCTTAAACCTTTTTAAACGTATGAATTTGAACGGTTTTAATAGGTGAAAAAATCTTGATAAAAGTAAGAAGTGCTTACTTTCATTAAAACAGGAATGCATTTTAGCCCAATAAATGATTGGTTTAACCGATAAACGGACCTACATCGAGGAATTTCCTCACATGAACAATTAAATGACGATTTTAGACGTTAAAGAGAGAATTTAGTACAATAATTCCCAAACTAATATTTAATTATACTACTATTATGGCTGAAAGATTAGTAATTGTTTCTGATATGTGGGGGGCAAAAAAAGGCCTCTGGATAACTTCCTATTTAGGCTATTTGCAACAATATTTTGATATTACTTTTTATGACAGTCAACAATTGGCAAATCTGGACTTGACTGTCCAGAGTGAAGAAAATGTACACAATGCCTTTGTAGAAGGCGGTATCGATACTGCGGTTGCGCATTTATTGAAAAAAGAAAAAACGCCAAGCTATTATTTGGCTTTTAGTACTGGAGGTACTATTGTGTGGAACGCGGCCAAAATGGGGCTACCCGTAAAATCTCTTTATAGTGTATCCGCAACACGCATACGATTGGATAATGATAAGCCTTGCGTGCCATTTAATTTATTGTATGGGGCTAACGATTCCTACGCGCCAAAAGAATCTTGGGCAAATATGTTAGGGATCGAGATGGAATTGATGCCGAATTTTGGGCATACCCTTTATTCCGACGAAAAAGTGATTCGTAAAGTGTGTTTGGATCTACTACAGCAAGTAACTCAAATTGCACCTAAGGAGAAAAAGGCGGTGTAGCTTAAGAAACTGCCTTTAATTTTTTCACCGTCTCGTAAGAAAGCTTCTGCTCCGCATAAGGTTTGGTCACCTTAAATTCTGTTTCCCCGCTTGTTGGCATTTCAAACATGGCATCGGTGAAAATTGCTTCACAAAGTGACCGTAATCCTCTTGCCCCAAGTTTATACTCAATGGCTTTTGCTACTATATATTCTAGCGCTTGCTCTGTTATGGTAAACGTAATGTTATCCATGGCAAAAAGCTTTTCATATTGTTTTATGATAGCATTTTTAGGCTCGGTGAGAATTGCTCTAAGCGTCTTTTCATCCAAGGGGTTCATATGGGTCAAAACGGGTAGTCTCCCTATAATTTCAGGTATTAGGCCAAACTCTTTTAAATCCTTTGGTATAATGTATTGAAGCATGTTGGAATTATCCAGTTGCTCATCTACCTTAGAGGCATTGTAACCCACGGCTTGCATGTTCAAACGTTTTGCAATAGAGCGTTCAATACCATCAAAAGCCCCACCTGCAATAAAGAGAATATTTTCGGTATTAACTTCTATGAATTTTTGATCAGGATGTTTACGACCTCCCTTTGGCGGTACATTGACTACGGTGCCCTCTAGCAACTTTAAAAGTCCCTGTTGTACACCTTCTCCTGATACATCTCTTGTAATGGATGGATTATCACTCTTTCTAGCGATCTTATCGATTTCATCTATGAAAACGATACCACGTTCCGCCTTTTCCAGATTATAGTCTGCCGCCTGTAATAATCGCGTTAAAATACTTTCTACATCCTCGCCTACATAACCCGCCTCGGTTAAAACTGTCGCATCAACTATGGCCAGAGGAACGTTAAGCATTCTTGCAACGGTCTTGGCCATAAGGGTTTTACCAGTACCTGTTTGACCCACCATGATAATATTACTCTTCTGAATCTCTACGTCATCTTCTTTGGAAGAAGGTTGTAAAAGTCGCTTGTAATGGTTGTATACGGCTACGGACATTACCTTTTTGGTGCGTTCCTGCCCAATGATAAAGGTGTCTAAAAAAGATTTTATTTCCTGTGGTTTCTTTAGGACCAACTCCGAAGAGAGGTCATTGGTCTTTGTTTGCCTAGATTCTTCAGCAACAATGCCATGCGCTTGTTCTATACATCTATCACAAATGTGTGCATCCAAACCGGCAATCAAAAGATTGGTTTCCGGTTTTTTTCTCCCACAAAACGAACATTCTAAATTTTCTTTTGCCATATTCTAGTACAATAACCTAATCTATAACGAGGGTATTTTGATTTTGGTTCAAAAAACTAACTTAATTTTGGTAGTTGGTCGAAATTATTTCTTTTCCCTAACCAAAATTTCATCGATCATACCGTATTCCAAAGCTGCATCGGCCTTCATCCAGTAATCTCTATCACTATCGTCGTGTACTTTTTCAACTTTTTGCCCGGAGTGTTTTGCTATAATTTGATATAGTTCATCTTTGAGTTTAAGTATTTCCTTGGCGGTTATTTCTATATCACTAGCCTGGCCTTGAGCTCCTCCCATAGGCTGGTGAATCATAACTCTTGAATGTTCCAAACCACTTCGCTTTCCTTTTTCTCCAGCGCACAGTAG